>CAIPNM010000114.1 GCA_903866395.1 uncultured bacterium | reverse complement strand
CGAAGATGGCGCGGAATCGATCCCGCCAGAATAGCGATCACGCCGAAGCGATGGCCCAGGGTGAGCGCCGTCAGCACGCCACACTCCGAGATGCCAAGCACGGGCTTGCGCGTCACCTCGCGCGCGCTGTGGAGGCCCGGGTCGCTATAGCAGGCAATCACGAAGCCATCGCAATCATGGTCGCGCGACGCGATCAGCTTCGAAAGCGGTGCGATCACTCCGTCCACATCGCGTTGGGTCTGAATACCGGGCGGGCCCTCGGCGAGCGTGACACATTCGAACACCGGGCCCCCGGGAAGGCGCAGGGGATCGAGCGCCCGGTCGATACCGTCGGTAACCGCCTGGGTGCTGTTGGGATTGATCACGAGAATACGCTGGGACATGGTTCTCACCTTTTAGCGGATGCTGACCGCCTTGCGCTCATAGCGGGACAAAAGACGCACGAGCGGCCAGAGAAGTAAGAGGTACAGCAGCCCCGCCGCGATCACGGGCGAGGCGTTATAGGTGACCGACTGCACCTGGCGCGCGGCATACAGCAGCTCAGGCAGCGCAACCACGCTCGCGATCGAGGTGAGCTTCACCACCTCCAGCGTGTTGCTGATCAGGTCGGGCACCACATTACGAACCGCCTGTGGCAGCACCACCAGACGCAGACTCTGCCAGCGGGTGAGCCCGGTCGAGCGTGCCGCCTCGTGCTGTCCGGTGGCCACCGATTCGATCCCAGCCCTAAGAATTTCACCGTAATAGCTTGAGGTGTTGAGCAGAAACGCAATGGCCACCGCCACGAACGGCGGGGGCTTGAAGCCCAGAAAGGGCAGCCCGAACGCCACAAAGAGCAACAGGACGAGTGGCGGAAACGCCCGGAACAGATCGGTGTAGATCATCGCCGACCAGCGCAGCGCGCGCAGCCGCGCGGTGGAAGCAAGCGCGAGCGCAAGCCCCCCTGCAAAGCCGAGCGGCACAGCAACCAGGCTCAGCAACAGCGTCATGACCAGACCCTGGGCGAGATAGGGCAGCGCCTCGCGCAGGATCTGCAGGTTGAAGAAGCCGTCGATCAGCGCTTCCACGCAAACCTCGTCTCGACCCAGCGCCCCAGCCAGACCAGCGGGATAAACAGGATCAGGTAGGCGATCGCGCCAAGCGTGAGCGGCGACGGATTGTAGGAGAACGAATAGCCGGCCTGCGCCTGATACAGGATTTCTCCCACCGCCACCACCGACGCGAGCGCCGTGTTCTTGGTGATGACGATGGCACGACTGGTGAGCGGCGCCACAGTGAGGCGCACCGCCTGCGGCAGCACCACCAGACGCAGCGCCTGTACAAAACTGAGCCCGCTCGAGCGTGCCGCCTCCCACTGCCCGCGTGGCACAGAGAGAATGCCTGCCCAAACGATTTCTTCGGCGAATGCGGCGAGCACCAGCGACAGCCCGACCCAAGCCGATGCAAAGCCCGAAAACCGTACCCCGACGGTTGGCAGGGCGAAATAAATGATGATCAGGATCACGAGCGGCGGCACCGCGCGAAACACGTCGGCAAAAAGCACGATCAGCGCGTTCAGCACCCGGATCTGAAGGCTTCGCAGCACCCCCAGCGCAAGCCCCAGCGCGAGCCCGCTTGCCACCACCGCGAGCGAAAGCAGAATCGTGATTCCCATGCCCTCGAGCACCTTCGGCAGGTACTGCAACATCACCTGCAGGTTGAAGAAGGTGTCGATCAGGCCGGTCATCGGCGACGCTCCCGCGCCAGTCGCCCCATCAGCGATGTTCCACGCTGGCCACGAATTCGCGGATCCGCGCAGGCGCCTCTGGCCCGAAGATCAGTGCAGGGGGTCCCTGTTCGATGATTTGCCCGCTCTCCATGAACACCACGCGATCAGCGGCCCCGCGCGCAAAGCCCATCTCATGGCTCACCACCATCATGGTCATGCCGGCCGATCGCAATTCGCGCAGCACCGCAAGCACGCTTCCGACGAGCTCGGGGTCGAGTGCTGAGGTGGGCTCATCGAACAGCACGATGGCGGGTTCGAGCGCAAGCGCCCGGGCGATTGCCACCCGCTGCTGCTGGCCACCGGAGAGCTCGCCGGGCTTGGCATTGCCGCGGTCCGCGAGGCCCACCTTGCGAAGGGCCTCGATCGCGCGTGCATGCGCCTCGTCGCGCGGGCGCTTGAGCACATGAATGAGCGCAAGCGCCACGTTGTCGCGGGCACTCAGATGAGGATAGAGATTGAACGATTGAAACACCATGCCAATCCGCCTGCGCATGGCATTGAGATCGGTGCCCGGTGCGAGCAGATTCGAGCCTTCAAACCAGATCTCGCCGGCGGAAGGCTCCTCCAGCCGGTTGCAGCAGCGAAGCAGCGTCGACTTACCCGACCCGGACGGGCCGATGATGAAGACGAGTTCGCGCCGCGCGACCGACAGGTCGATGCCGCGCAGCACCTCGGTTGCGCCAAAGCTCTTACGCAGACCGCGGATGGCAAGGAGCGGCGGGCCCGACTGCTCGGGGCCCGCTGCGCCCATGGCCGCACCCGGATGGGCGGCCGTCGGTGCGCTTACCTGCACTTCGGTTCGTGCGGCGTCGCCTCGTGACCGGGGAGGCCCGGCACGCCGTAGCCCGCGTACAAGGTCACCGCGGCTGACCCGGCTTCAGGCTTTACGCCGAACCACTTTTCGTGAAGTTGGGCAAGCGTGCCGTTTTTCTTCAGGCACTCGATCGCCTCGTCCACCTGGTTACGGGTTTTCGCGTCGTCTTTGCGGAACACCGCGGCCCATACCAGACCCTCGTCAACCTTGAGCGTGGTGAGCGTGAGCTTGCCCTTGTTACGAAGCGCGGCATAAGCCGACACCGTGTTGCCGCCTAGCGTGGCGTCGGCGCGGCCGGAGAGCACCGCCTGAACCGCATCCGAGTTGGTGGGGTACGACTCGTGACGATAGCCGTATTTGCCAGCGTTATCGGCGAGCCACTTGTCGTAGGCCGAGCCCTTGTTGGCTGAGATGAGTTTACCTTTCAAGTCGTCGAGCGATTTCAAATCAGGCTTACCAGCAGGCACCAGGAACTGGTAGTAGGTATTGAGATAGCCCTCGGTAAAAAGCAGGTTCTGAGCGCGCTCACGCGTGACCGTGGTGGGGGCGCCAACAAAGTCGATCCGGCCTGCATTCATGGCAGGAATGAGTCCTGAGAATTCGGCTGCGTGGATCTCGATTTTGCGACCCAGCTGCTTACCGATTTCCATGATGAGGTCGACGTTGAAGCCCTCCACACCGCCACCGAGCTTGGGCATGGCATGCGGAGCGAACGTGCCGTCCACGCCTGCGAGCATGGGCTTGTCCTGCGCACCGGCTGCCATCGACACGGCACCGATCGAGAGAGTGAGAAGGGCCTTCAGAGCGAGTCGTTTCATGCTTCCTCCTGGGTGGTCAAGCGGCCCATGAACAGGCCGACGTATCAACACTGCAAACGCCATGCCGCCCCGCGATGGTGCGGTGCGGACAGGCTATCGGTTGGCAGGCGTATCTTCCGCGCCCACGCGGTCAATCAGAATGCGGTAGTGCTCGGGGCGCCGATGCGCCGCATAGTTGAACATGGTCTTCTTCAAGTTCTGCGCCAGATCGAGATCGGCCTCCACACTGATCAGCTCATCATCTTCAGAGGCCGACTTCGCCACGATTTCGCCGGTGGGCGCCACGATGACCGAGTGGCCGAACATGCGGTTGCCGTCTTCGAAACCGCATTTGGCGGTCTCGACCAGCCAGGTGGCATTCATGAACGCCATGGCCTGCGCCATGATCAGATGATGGTGCACCCGGAGCGCTGGCGGTTCAGGATAGTGCAGATTCTCGGTCGGCGTGTTGAAGCCAAGCGTGATGAGCTCAGCACCCTGCAGCGTAAGCGCGCGAAACGCCTCCGGCCAACGCCGATCGTTACAGATCAGCATGCCGATGATGGCGTCCTGCGAACGCCAGGTCTGAAACCCCAGGTCGCCCACTTCGAAATATTTTTTTTCCAGGTGCTGAAACGCTGCCTGTGGCTTGAAATCGGCATGGCCGGGCAGATGCACCTTGCGGTATTTGCCGACGATGGCGCCCGCCGGGGACACCAGAATCGCGGTATTGAATCGACGGGTGGTGCCGGCCTCCTGTGTGAGCTCGGCATAGCCCAGATAAAACCCTATGCCATAGCGACGCGCATCATCAAAGAGCGGCTGCGTGACCGCGGAGGGCATATCACGCTCGAAAAACCGCGCATCCACTTCCGCCTGGTCGTCATACCACTTGCGCGGAAAAAACGTGGTGAGCGCGAGCTCGGGGAACACCACGAATTTCACGCTGCGCGCGTGCGCCTGCCGAAGGAGCTCGCGCAGACGCGCGACCGCCTGTTCGCGGGTATCCGACAGATGAATGCCGCCCATCTGAGCGGCTGCGATATGGAGCTTGCGGGTCATAGCGAGTCGCCCCACTGGGAGAGCTGCGCGACCTCGGGGATGACCTGCCCAGCCGGACGGAGCGCATCGGAACGCTCGCGCGCGAGAAACCGCCCGCGACCGCGCTCGGCCCGGATCACCCCTGGGGCGGCATCCTGATCGATCAGCTGCTCGCCGCGTGCGAGCACGACGACCGGCCAGCCGGTCAGTTCGCGCCCGGCGTAGGGCGTATAGCCGGTGTTGTCATGAAGAAGCGCCGCATCGATCTTCACCCGGCGCGTCGGATCCCAGATTGCGATGTCGGCATCGCAGCCGGGCGCGATCCGACCCTTTGCAGACAAACCGTAGATCTCGGCATGACGGGTAGCGGTCAGGTTCACAAACTCTGGCAGGCTGATACGGCCGCTGCCCACGCCCTGGGAAAAGAGCAGCGGCAGGCGCAACTCCAACCCTGGTACGCCATTGGCCATTTCTTTAAAAGTGGTCTTTTCGCCCTTGGGAAGCTTGCCGCTTGCGTCATATCGATAGGGCGCATGATCGGATGAATACACCGCGAGCGCGCCATCTTTGAGCCCCTGCCAGCAGGCCTCTTGCGCGGCCTCGTCGCGCGGCGGCGGCGAGCAGCAGAACATCGCGCCTTCCAGCCCGCGGTCGATATCGCGGGCGGTAAGAAACAGATACTGCGGGCAGGTTTCGCCATAGACCTTCACGCCGCGCGCCTGCGCCTCGCGGATGGCAGCCACTCCTTCTATCGTGCTGACATGCACGATAAGGATCGGGGTATCGACCACTTCGGCAAGTGCGATCACCCGATTGATCGCCTCGGCCTCGGAGGAACGCGTGTGGCAGATCGCGTGATAGCGGGGGGCCACCCGCCCCTGACCCACCATGCGGCCAGCAAGCCAGCTGATGATGCCGTGATTTTCGGCGTGCACCATCACCAGCGCGCCGTGGCTGCGCGCAGTCATGAGCACATCGAGAATCTGCTCATCATGGAGCCGCATCCGGTCATAGGTCATGAAGATCTTGAACGAACGGATGCCGGTTTCAATCGCCTCGGGCAGATCGCGAGCCAGCGTATCGCCGTCGGGATTGGCCACGATCAGATGAAAGCCGTAGTCGATCACCGCCTTCTCTGCTGCACGCCGATGATAGTCGGCCAGCACCTCGGGGATCCGGTCACCGCGGTGCTGCGCGCAGAACGGAATCACCGTGGTGGTGCCACCAAAGGCCGCCGACACGGTGGCCGAATGAAAATCGTCGGCGCACATGATGCCGAACGAGGAGACCTGCTCAATATGGCAATGACTGTCGACCCCACCCGGCATCACCAGCCGGCCCCGTGCATCGATCTCACGCCGGGCCGCGGGGAGCGCACTTCCGAGCGCGACGATCTTCTCGCCCACGATACCCACATCGGCGCTCGACACACCGTCGGCGTTAACGACGGTTCCACCACGAATCACGCAATCCAGTTGCATCAGAACGGTCCTTTCGCGCGCCGGGTTTCGGCGCCGATGACAGCGCGCAGGCTCAGGCCTGGCGGCCGCGAAGCGCCTCGAGCTTGGTATCGATTCTCGCCATCATCCGGGTGAGGTCATCATGCTCGTCAGCATTCAGCTGCACCCCGGGCGCGCGCACGCGGGCGCTGCGGATCGCGCCCCGGCGACGCAGGATCTCCTTGCGCCAGGCAAGCGACACGCCCGCCTGGGTTTCATAGCGAATCAGTGGCAGGTAAATTTCGAACAGGTCATCAGCCAGATCTCGATTGCCCGCCTGCATCGCGCGGTATACCTCGGTCAGCATCTCGGGGTAGGCCACCCCGGTCATCGGACCATCGGCGCCGCGTGCCAGTTCGAGCGGATAGAAGAGGCCATTGTTGCCGACCAGAATCGATGAGCGCCGCAGCCCCTTTGACTCGAGCGCCCGGATCCGGGAGATCTTGGTGAGCCCAGGGCAGTCTTCGGCCTTCAGCATCACCACTTGCGGCAGTTCCTGCACGATGCGCTCGAAGACCGGCACCGACATCCAGGCCCCAGTCACAGCGGGATAGTCCTGCAGGCACACCGGCACATCGGGGCCTAGGGCCCGGCAGGCGCCGGCAAAGAAATTGAAGAACTGCTCGTCGGTTTTGACCGTGGCCGGCGGCGCGATCATGACCCCAGCCGCACCCGCCCGCATCGACTCACGAGCAAGCGACACCATGGGATCGTAAGCAGGCGCCGAGACCCCAACAATCACCGGAATGCGCCCCGCCACCCGCGCCAGATAGCGCCGCATGACCGCGAGCGACTCCTCCGCCGAGAGCTTCTGGGCCTCGCCCATGATGCCGAGAATGGTGAGGCCATCGATCCCGAAACTCATGTAGAAATCGGTAAGCGTGTCAATGCTCTCGTAGTCGACCTCACCCGAATCGGTAAACGGGGTGGCGGCGATGATGAACACGCCGCGGGTCTGCGGGCTGATCAGCTGCGCCATCAGTCTCTCACCTCGAAGAGTGCTTCGATTTCAACCGGTATGTCGCGATAGAGTTCGGCAACGCCGATCGCCGAGCGCGTGTGCCGGCCAATCTCGCCAAACACCTCCACCATCAGGTCGGAAAACCCATTGAGCACCAGAGAGGGCGTGTTGAAGCCCGGTGCGCAGTTGATGAAGCCAATCGCATGCACCACCCGCACCACGCGATCCAGCGACCCGATGCAGCCTTTGAGCGTGCCCAGGATGTAGAGACCGGTTTCGCGGGCAGCCACAGCGCCCTGGGCCTCGTTGAGTTCGCGGCCGAGCTTGCCGGTGATGACCGGGGTGTCGGTGAGCGGCTCGATCGGGCCATGACCGCTCATGTGCACATGAATGCCCGAGCGTAGCGCGCGCACGCGGTTGGGTTTATCGATCCAGGCGGGCGGCAGCACGATACCCAGCTGCTTTAACCGCGCCTCGGGGGACATCCCGGGTGGGCAGGCACCCGCGCTCATCGCGAGCACCCTTCTTGCTCGCACCCCTTAAATAGCGGCAACATTTGCATAACCCGACACATGCGCTGGCACTCCTCTGAGCATCAATCGAAGATCGCCGACCCGGCGCATGGCGAACCGGTCCGGCCAGACAGGCCCGCCCAGGGGCAGGCCGGAGCCAATGTTGCCTGATCCGGGGCAAAAGTGAAATCGGCCCCGCAAGCGGGGTTTGCGCTCGGCAGGCATACTCGACCTGAAGACTGAACGCCCCCGACGCCCGCACGCATCCCCCCACCCACACCCGCCCAGACCATGGCCGACCCTCGCCCGATGACCCCGTCCGACGTGGCGCGCGCCCACGCGCGCGCACTCGCGCACGAGCATGCGCGAGACACCCGGTTTCCGCGGCTCTTCTCGCCGGTATCGCTGGGTTCGCGCCTGAGCAAGAACCGCGTCATGCGGGTAGCCACCACCTCCAACCTGGCCGAACAGGGCCGGGTGGGCGCACGGATGCTCGCGTTCTACCGCACCGTCGCCGAGGGCGGGGCTGGCGTGCTGGTGAGCGAGGCCATGCGGCTGCACCCGCTGGAGGGCGTGGTCCCCCATGCGCTCCCGCTCTTTGACCCGGGCGTAGTGCCCGGCCTGCGGCGGATCAGCGATGCAATCCACGAGCAGGGCGCACTTTTCATCGTGCAGCTCAACCAGGGCGGGCGGCAGCACCTGGGCCGGCGCGTGGGCACGCTGGTGGCGCCGTCCGAGATTGCCTGCCCGCGAAGCGGAGGCGTGCCGCATGCGCTCTCCACCCGCGAGGTGGCCGAGATGGTCGAGTATTTCGTGGCGGCCGCAGTGAACGCGCGCGACGCCGAGGCGGACGGGGTCGAGATCCATGGCGCCCAGGGCCATCTCATCGGTCAGTTTGTCTCGCCATTTAGCAACACCCGCGACGACCACTACGGCGGCAGTCTGGAAAACCGGCTCCGCTTCGCGCTCCAGATCATCGAAGGCGCACGCAGGCGTCTGGGCGAAAGCGCAATCATCGGCTATCGCATGGGCGTTGAGGAATTTACCGCCGGCGGGGTCACGATCGAGCTGGCCTGCGAGGCCGCCTCACTTTTGTCTCGCAGCGGTCTGATCAATTACATCTCGCTCAGCCAGGGTAACTTCAACACCATCGAAACCCATCTGCCCGACCGGCACTGGCCCCAGGTCACCTATCGCGACATTCAGCGGCAAATCAAGCAGGCGGTGGGCGACCTGGTGGTGGTGCAAAGCACGCGCATCCAAATGCCCGAGCAGGCCGAGGACATCCTCGCCGCAGGCGACGGAGACATGGTGGGCCTGTGCCGCGCGCTGATCGTGGATCCCGACTGGCCGCGCAAGGCACGCACGGGTCGCGAGCACGAGATCCGCCGCTGCATCGCCTGTAACCAGTGCTGGGACTGGATCACCGGACCCGAGCCCGTCGGTTGCGCGACTAATCCAATGGCCGGCCGCGAGCACCAGTTCGGGCGCCTAAAGCCCGCCGCAGAGCGCCGGCGCGTCGCAGTGATCGGCGGCGGCCCGGCGGGTCTCGAGGCCGCGCGAATTGCCGCCGAGCGTGGCCATCAGGTCACCTTGTTCGAGAAGTCCAGCATGCTGGGCGGAAAGATGGCCCATGCGCCGGGGCTTCCTCACGGAGCCGAACTCAGGCACCTGCTTGATTTTCTGATCCCAGCGGTGAAGCGTCTTCCGGTCACCATCGAGTTCGGCGCAAGCCCCGATGCCGACCTGCTGATTGAGCGCGGTTTCGAGGCGTTTGTGGTCGCCACCGGAGCAGAGCCCACCGTGCCTGCGCTTGAAGGCGATCAATCGGTGCCGGTCGTGGCTGTGGCCGGCCCTGACGATCTGCATGCGATCGATCGGGAGGGCCGCGTGCTGATCGTGATGGACGAAGACGGCTATTTCTGGGGCTCTGCCGCTTCGGAAGCCGCGCTTCAGATAGCGAGGAAGCACGGCCAGACGCTTCATGTGGTCACACGATTTTTCGAGCTCTTTCGCGAGCTGCCGATGGTCTCGCGCATCGCAGCGCTCCGGGTACTCGACCTGGGCGGCGCGGTGCTCCACACCTCGATGGCGGTTGCGGGCTCGCGACACGGCGCTGCGGTGCTCCGCCACTATCTGACCGGACGCGAACTCGTGCTCGAGGAGGCCGCTGGCATCGTGTGGGTCGGACGCCAGCGAGCGCTCGGTGCGCCGCTCTATGAGAGCTTGCGCGCACGCGGCTTCGAAACCACCACCTGGATCGCCGGCGACGCGTTCTCCCCGAGACGGCTACCGCACGCGCTCACCGAGGCTCACCATGCAGCGCGCCAGATCTGATTAACCGATCCCAAAAGGAGTTCACCCATGAGCATCGTCAAACGCACCATCGACGCCCTGAGTGTTCGCCGCATGCTCGATGCGGCGATCGACAAGTCCAATGAGATGAAAAAGGCGATGTGTATCGCCATCACCAATGAGGCCGGGCAATTGAAGGCCTTTCATGCCATGGACGGCGCACCGCATCTGTCCATCGACATCGCCCAGAACAAGGCCTGGACCGCGAGCGCCTTCGGCATCGCAACCCACACCTGGTTTGATTTCATCAAGAACGACCCGCCGCTTCTTGCCGGCATCACGCACACGCCGCGGCTGGTGGTGTTTGGCGGTGGCTATCCGATCCTCGAAAACGGGCAGCTGATCGGCGCAATCGGTGTAAGCGGCGGCCACTACTCCGAAGATATGGAAGTCGCGCGCGCCGCGCTCGATGCGATCAACGCGCCGGTGCAGTAGCCGCCATGGAACTTACGCTTGCACCACTGCCCTGGGCAATCGACGCGCTCGAGCCGCATCTGTCTGCGGAGTCGATGCGGTTTCATTACGGCAAGCATCATCAGAACTACGTCACGCAGCTGAACCGACTGATCCAGGGCACCGAATTCCACGACCGCCCGCTCGATACCATCGTTCGCGAATCACGCGGCGCAATCTTCAACAACGCGGCGCAGATCTGGAACCACAGCTTCTACTGGGAAAGCATGTGCCCTGGCGGAGGCGGCATGCCGGAAGGAGCGCTCCTCACCTCGATCGAGCAGCAGTTCGGTTCGTTCGCAGGATTTCGCGAGGCGTTCATCCAACGGGCCACCGGCAACTTCGGCGCTGGCTGGACTTGGCTGGTAAAGAAGCGGACCGGCGAGGTCGGCCTCATCAATACGGCTAACGCAGAGACGCCGCTCGTCTCGGCGCACCGCCCGCTCATCACCCTTGATGTGTGGGAGCACGCCTATTACATCGACTATCGAAACGCCCGCCAACGCTTTGTCGAGACCTACCTCGACCACCTGGTGAACTGGCGGTTCGCGCAGGCGAATTTCGAGGCGGGCTGAGCAGCTGATTGCCCGGGCTGGCGAGCCCGGGCGCTGGCCGGGCCCGCGCGAGGCGGGCCCGATCCGTTTGCGTGCTGCTTAGCGGCCGATCACGCCCCCGTCGGTGCGCGTGATCACGATCGTCGCAGAACGAGGCCGACCTGCCGGACCATAGCCCGCCACACCGGTCACCACGCCATTACCCGGCCACTGACTCTGGAAGGTGAAGTTCGCGCCTGCCCCGATGGCAGCGGTATCTTCCCCGGGATGCTGGATGTTGACCAGAAGCGTCTTGCCGTCGGCGGTTTCGGTGATGCCCGTCACCTCAGCCCCCTTGGGTCCGACGAGGAAGCGACGCAACCGCGACTCACCGAGCAGGCCGCCCACGAACGTGGTCTGGTTTGCCGTAGTGCCCGCCATCGAATTGGGCACCGCCCAGATTCCGCCGTCACCCACTGCGCCGGGTACCGAGGCGAGCAGCATGCAGTTTGTCTCGTCAGTGAACGCGCCATCATCCGTCTGGATCCAGAGAATGCCGGTCACGGGGCTGAACCAAAGCCCGTCGGGTGAGGAGAACGAATTGTTGGCGGTGAGCTTTGACAGGTTGACGGAATCCTTATTCGCGTCTTCCTCCGAGCCGAACACAAAGATGTCCCACTGGAAGCTGGTCGCAGTCGAGGCGTTGTTCGATTCGCGGAAGCGGATGATGTGGCCGTTGGGGTTGCCTGATCCCTTGTTGCCGTCCGGATCCTCATAAGCGCGCGGGTTGGCGGCGTTGGTCGTACCGGGCTTGCGGTTGCTGGAGTTGTTGTTGGTGAGGCAGAAGTACACCTCGCCATTGGCCGGGTTAACCGACCCCCACTCCGGGCGGTCCATTTTGGTAGCACCGACCGCGTCAGCCGCATGACGGGTAAAGACCAGCACTTCGGCCTGATTGGTGAACGCAAACGTCGTGTAGTTCTTGATGGCGGCAACCGAGATATCAAGCTCCAGCCACTGACCGGTACCGTCATCGTTGAACTTCGCAGCGTAGAGCTTGCCTTCGTTCAGGTACCTGTCACCGGCGGCCATACCGCCGCCCGCATCAGCAGGATTCCAGTTCTCTTTCGAAACGAACTTGTAGATGTATTCGTTACGCGAATCGCACCCCATGTAAAACGCAATGGGTTGGCCGGCCACGAGTTTGGAGTAAACCGCGGCTTCGTGGGCGAAGCGCCCCATCGACACACGCTTGGCGGGCACCGAGTTCGGGTTGGCGGGGTCGATCTCGAGGTTGTAGCCAAAGGTGTGCGGTTCGTTACGGAAATCGTCTGCCGCGGTAGCACCCGATGCCGCAACGTTCCAGCGCGCAAACGTGGTCTCACCGGCCGCATCGACCGGTGTGTGCCAGCCCTGCCCGAGGAGCTTGCCTGCGCCGCCAGCCAATGCGGTGGAGGCCACGCCGTAGCGCGTGCGTCCAGCGAGCGTCTTGGCGTCAGGCAGCGTTGCGTTCGCAGGCATGTTGAAATAGACCGCCCAATTTTCCTCGCAGGTAAGGAAGGTTCCCCAAGGGGTGGGCCCTGAGCCGCAGTTGTTCAGCGTGCCGCGTGCCTTCGAACCATCGGTACTGAACTTGGTCCGGAAGAGGGTTTTGATCCCTGCAAGGTGCGCGGCCGGTCCGGTCACTGCCACCTCGGTATTGGGCGTGACGCGCCGGTTGAGCGCCCCGTTGAGCTTGTAGCCGTTAATACCGCCACCCGCCGCCATGTCGAGTTCCACCAGCGACACACCGTGATGGTTGATTTCTTTCAGCACTTCGAGAGCAGGACGTGCGCCACCATCCCATGCACCGAACTGGCTGAACTTGAGCCCGGTCTTCGCCCCCGAGGTCTGTCCGTTCGCGTGGAAGAAATGCGCATCGGCCGAACTCTCGTGATTCACGGCGAGCACGGCGCGGGTCTGCGCCATACTGCTCACCTTGCCGGTGCCATCAATGTAGAAGAGTTCCATCCCATCGTGATGGTCACCGATTCGCTTGGACCAGTCGTCGGCCTCTGTCCCCACGTTGGAATAGGCACCGATCGAAGCGTCAATCGGGTCGCCGGTGGCATGAAGCACCTTGGCGGTGTAGCCCGCCGGGAGAACCACCGAATCAGCGATGGATTTTGCGACCGCGTTGAACTTGATCTGAGCGGCTGCGATAGGCTCGGCAAGCGTCTTCATCTGCGTCGCATCGGTGCTTCCGCAGGCCGACATCACGGGCAGCATGGTGGCGGCCGAGAGGCCGACGCCACCGCGCAGAATCGCGCGCCGCGACGGGTTTGCCAGTCCGCGCGCAAGGACGTCCTGGAAATGTTCGTTGTTCGAGGTGTTCTCGACGGGAAGGGAATTATCCGAATGCGACATTGCGTTGGCTCCTGATTGAGGATCCGACAGTGTCGAAAGCGAATATGTCGTGCAGATTACCGCGACATGAAAATTTGATGACAGCGCGGTGCGCCCGCGCCACTTGAATCAGCCCGCGAGCCGCCTCATGAGCTCACGCTGCGAGTGATATCCACGCCTGCGACCCTTGGGCGCGCTCCGCTGGTAATTACCGTCGCCATCCATCAGCCAGGCATCAGCGTTGTCACCCAGATGAACGGTGATCGCCTCGACGATCACCCGCTCGCGCAGTTTCGGATCGCGCACCGGAAAGGCCACTTCGACACGCCTTAGCAGATTGCGATCCATCCAGTCTGCAGACGCAAGCCAGACTGCGGGATCGCCGGCGTTATGGAACACGAACACCCGGCTGTGTTCGAGAAAGCGGCCCACGATAGAGCGCACGCGGATGTTGTCGCTCAACCCCGGCACACCGGGCTTGAGCGCGCAGACACCGCGAATGATCAGGTCGATCTGCACGCCCGCTGCGCTCGCTTCGTAGAGCGCATCAATGACCTGCTGCGACAGGAGCGCATTGATCTTGGCCGAGATCGCGGCGGGGCGTCCCGCCTTCGCATGATCGATCTCGCGCCTGATCGACGCGAGCACCATCTCGAGGAGCGTAAAGGGCGACTGGGCGAGCGCTCGTAGTCGACCGCGTTCGCCAAGCCCCGTGAGCCGCTGAAACACCTGATGGACGTCCGCGCAGATGTCCTCATCAGCGGTGAACAGACCGAAGTCTTCATAGAGGCGCGCTGTCCGCGGATGGTAGTTACCCGTACCCAGGTGAACATAGCGACGCAGCACCGTCTGCCCAGTGCGGGCACGTTCGCGCCTGAGCACCATCGCCATCTTGGCGTGGGTCTTGTGGCCCACCACGCCGTAGACCACATGCGCGCCGACCTCTTCGAGACGCGCGGCCCAGTTGATGTTGGTGAGTTCGTCAAACCGCGCCATCAACTCCACCACCACCGTGACTTCTTTACCCGCGCGCGCAGCCTCGATCAGCGCCTGCATGAGGGCTGAGTCGTCCCCGGTCCGGTAGACCGTTTGCTTGATTGCCACCACGTCGGGGTCACGCGCCGCGCTGGTGAGGAACCGCATGACCGGTGCAAAGGACTCATACGGGTGATGCAGCAGGATGTCGTGCTTGCGGATGGCGGCGAACAGGTCACGCCCGCGGAGCGCGGCAGCCACTGGCGGCTCGAACGCAGGAAACAGCAGATCAGGACGGTTGGCGAGGCTGATGACCTGCTGGAGCCGCACCAGATTGACCGGCCCCCTGGAGCGATAACAATCACGCTCATCAAGCTCGAATTCCTTCAGCAGGCGGGCTACCAACCGGTCGGGTGCGTCGGCCGATATCTCCAACCTCACCTCGTCGCCGAACTGGCGCTGCAATAGTTCGCCCTGAAGCGCCTCGCGCAGGTCGGTGACTTCCTCGTCGTCGACGAACAGATCGCTGTTCCGGGTGAGCCTGAACTGGTGAACCTCCCGCACCTCCATGCCGGGAAAGAGCCTGCCCACGAACCCCTGCACGATCGAGGTGAGCAGCATCATGCCGTGCGGATGGCCCGACACCTCGGTCGGCACGGACAGCACCCGGGGTAGCGCACGAGGCGCCTGGACAATCGCGATGCCGGCACGGCGGCCAAAGGCATCTTCGCCGTCGAGCTCAACAATGAAGTTCAAGCTCTTGTTCAGGATTCGCGGAAAAGGATGCGCGGGATCAAGCGCGATCGGCGTGAGGAGCGGCTCGACCTCGCGGTCGAACACTTCGCTTGCCCACTGCCGCTGGGCATCGCTCCAGTCCACCATCAGGTGAATCACGATGCCTTCGGCTGCGAGCAGCGGCTTGAGCGTGTCATTGAGGAGCGTGTACTGCCGGTCGACCAATGCGCGCGCAGAGCGACTAATGGCCTCTAGGCTCGCGGAAGCGGCGGGAGAATCCTCTCGTCCCAGGCGGGTAATCTGCTGTAGCTCCGCCACCCTGATCTCGAACAGCTCATCCAGATTGTTGCTGACGATGGTCACATACCGCAGGCGCTCAAGGAGCGGCACGGTCGCATCATCGGCCATTGCAAGCACGCGTTCATTGAACCGCAGGATGCCCTGCTCGCGGTTAAGCAGCCGGCTGCAGAGATCGGAGGAGAGCGTATTCATGGCGCGTCCGGCCGATGGCCAGTTCCTTTTCACGGTAACCAAACAGTGTGGCCCCCGAGAATGACGGTTTGATGACGGGATGCTGCACGGCAGTCAAGGCACTGTCATACTCGCGCCCGATCATCGTCAAGGTCCTTTCACCGATGTCGGAGTCCTCCCTGCTTGCCGCAATCGATCTTGGATCGAACAGCTTCCGGTTGCTGATCGCCCGCACCATGGGCAATGGTGTTGCGCCATCGGTGCGCGCCATTGACAGCGTCAAGCGCAGCGTCCGGCTCGCGGCAGGGCTCGATACCGAGCGCCGGCTGGATGCCGACTCGCGGATGCGGGGCCTCGAGGCATTGAGCGTCTTCAGCGACCGGCTGCGCGCGTTCGCGCCGCAAGCGGTTCGGGCGGTTGCCACCAACACGCTTCGGGTGGCGCAGAACTCGGCTGATTTTCTTGCCGACGCTCAGGCCGTTCTCGGCTACCCGATCGAGGTGATCACGGGTCATGAGGAAGCACGCCTGATCTGGGTGGGGGCCTCGCACGCCCTGGGTGATGGCCGCAGGCGCCTGGTGATCGATATCGGGGGAGGATCGACCGAATGCATTCTGGGTGTGCATGATGATCCCCTGATGCTCGATTCGATCGACGTGGGTTGCGTCAACACGACGCTTGCGCATTTCGAAGGCGGCGTGGCAGACGAGCGCAGGTTTGATCGGGCACTACGCCAGCTCAAGCAGCGCTTCGCGCCGGTTGCGCGCCGGGCGCGGGCGTTGGGCTGGGATCACGCAGTCGGCACCTCGGGTACCGCCAAGGCGCTATCGCAACTTGCGCGCTACGCGTTGGGCTCACCCGTTCTGGACCGACTCGCCCTGGCTCAGTTGCGCCGGGCCTTGTTTGCCGCACCGATCAATGAGTCCCCGGTGTTCACACAGATCAAGCCCGATCGCCGCGCGGTGATTGCGGGCGGCCTTGCCGTGATGACAGCCGTGTTCGACGAGTTCGGTATCGACACCATCGACTACTGCGAGGCGGCGTTGCGCGACGGTATCCTGATTGAGCTCTGGTCAGAGCTTGCCGGCGCCGACATTCGCGAGCAGACGGTGACGCGACTGCAGAGCCGATACCAGATTGATCCGGCACAAAGCCGGCGGGTCGCAGAGATGGCCTGCGCGCTCTACGACCAGGCGGCGCGCGCGGTGCGCGAGGAGCGCCTGGAGCGCCGTGCGCTGCTTGGTTGGGCCGCTCGCTTGGCCGATGCAGGTCGAATCATCGCCGACGAGAATTACCACCGGCACGCAGCCTACATGCTGCGCCATGCCGACATGCCGGGCTTCAACGATGCCGAACAGGGCGCCCTGTCGGCGCTCGTCCTGGCGCAGACCGGTGGGCTGCGCAAGCTCCGCGGACTGGTGGCGGGCGAGCTCGCATGGTTGTCTGTGCTCGCCCTGCGACTCGCAGTGCTGCTCGAGCGCCATTCCACGGGCGATGAGCGCGCACCACCACTGCCAGCCCTGTTCTTTCGCCAGGGCTCGGCGCGAATCGAGATTGCGCGCGACTGGCTAGACGCCCACCCCGAGGCTCGCGAAGATTTCGCTGACGAATCAGCTCGCTGGACCGAACAGCGGCTGCTCACCCAGCTCGAAATCCGCGAGCTGTAGGCAGGCAGAGCCGCGCGGCGCCGCTCGTCAGGCGAGTTCAGGCCCGATCGCTGCCCGCAGGTACACCGACGACTCTCCGCCCGTCGTGCGGCTCACCAGCCACACCAGCGAGCCCTTGCGGAGTGTCCATCGCGCGGCCTGCCCAGACAGCGCAAGACCGAACGCCTCACCAAGAGAAGGCTGATGGCCGATGATCAGCACATGCCCGTTCTTGCCGTCACTACCATCCTTGCCAGGCCAGCCCGCCACCTGAAGCACCGTTTCCCCGCTTGCACCGGGAGCCAGGCGCTCATCGATCCGCACCTTGACCCCGAGCGCCTCGGCAGTCTCTCGCGCCCGCGGTGCCGGACTGCTGTAGGCGACGCAGCGATCAGGCAGCCGCGATTCGAGCCAGCGCGCAACCCTGGACGCCTGACGGCGGCCGCGGTCGGTTAGACGACGTTCCAGGTCCTCCAGCGGATCCGCTACCGAATCGCCTGCATCGGCATGCCGCCACAAAATGAGCTCCATCCCCGAACCCGTATCAGAAGAGCCCAAAGCGTCGGCCCGGTCTGTTACAACTTTGTGACATCGCCCTGCAGCACGCGGTATTTCGCCATCAGCTGATCACGCGTTTCACGCCACTCCGGATTGAACGGGATACAGGCCACCGGACAGACCTGCTGGCACTGCGGCTCGTTGAAATGGCCCACGCACTCGGTACAGCGGGCGGGATCAATCTGGTAGATCTCGGCGCCCATCGAAATGGCCTGATTGGGGCACTCGGGCTCGCACACATCACAGTTGATGCATTCGTCGGTGATCATCAGGGCCACGGCCTGCGCTCCGGAAAGACGACTTCAGCCCGCCGGGCCTCGGCCGGACGAGGCGAGCTTGCGCTGAATCCAGGCGAGAACCGGCGGCGCAACAAAGCGGCTTACGTCTCCTCCCATCATCGCGATCTCGCGCACCAACGTGCCCGAGACAAACATCTGGCCCTCGGTGGGCACCATGAAGAGCGTCTCGCAATCAGCCATCATCTGCCGATTCATGCCCGCCATCTGGAACTCGTAATCAAAGTCGCTCACGCTGCGAACCCCTCGCAGCACCACCCGCGCATCATGCTCGCGCAGAAAATTCACCAGCAGGCCAGAGAAGCTGGTGATGCGGACATTGGCGCAGTCGGCGAGCGCCTCGCGCGCAATCTCGATTCGTTCGTCGACACTGAATATGGGGTTCTTGCCGCGGCTCGCCGCCACACCAACCACCACCGAATCGAACAGCGATGCGCCGCGACGGATGATGTCTTCGTGTCCGCGGGTGAGCGGATCAAAGGTTCCCGGATAGACGGCTCTCACCATGACGCAATTCCTCATTCGGTTCCATACGGCGCAGCAGATGATAATGGACCTGCCCCGCGCAGCCCGAGCGCTCGAGCCGCCAGCCGGCGGGTGGGTGACCCATCGCCCGTCCCGCCTCGACATAAACCAGCCCGGCGCGGCTCGTCGCGGCCTCCAGGTCCGGCCATAGACGCTCGATCCAGTCTTCGGAAAACGGCGGATCGAGAAAGATGATGTCAAACGGTGGCTCGCCGCGACGCCTGAGGGTCTCGAGCGCGCGCTGCGCGTCGCCTTCAATCAGTTCAACCAGCCCGCCAGCCGAGAGCCGGTCCATCACATCGGCGATGCTTCGGCATGCAGCGCGATCGCGCTCCACCATCACCACCCGGCGAGCGCCGCGCGAGGCGGCCTCCAGCCCCAGCGCGCCGGTGCCTGCAAACAGGTCCAGACAACGCCAGCCATCGAGCGACCGGCCCAGCCAGTTGAAGAGGGTTTCGCGCACCCGATCGGGTGTGGGTCGAAGCCCCGGCACCGCCGGCACGTCGAGCGGGGTGCGCTTCCACTGCCCGCCGATAATGCGGATGCGTCCGGGCGCAGACGCGGGCCCGCGAGGGGAGCGCTCGCCAGCGCGCGCTGCCGGCGATCTTCGCGAGCCCGAAGGCATGACGTCTCCGCTCAACGCGCCGACGCACCCGCCGGGGGCGCACCGACCACCACGGTGACCATCGCTTCGGGCCGGATATGGCGTTCGAATGCGGCGCGCACATCGTCCAGCGTCACCGCTGCGACCCGGTCGGTCCAACGTTCAAGCCAGTCGAGCGGCAGGCCGTAGAACCCAATGGCAGACAGCTGGGAGAGGATCTTGCCGTTGGAATCGATGCGAAGCGCAAAGCCGCCGATGAGGTTCGATTTGGCCGCGGCCAGTTCTTCAGTGGTCGGGCCCTCCCTCACGAAACGCTCAAGCACTTCACGCACCACGCCGAGTGCCTGATCGGCCTGGTCTTTGCGGGTTTGCAGGCCGATCACAAACGGCCCGGGCTGAATCTGCGGCGAAAAATATGACGAGACGCTGTAGACAAGACCGCGCTTTTCACGCACTTCGCCATAGAGCCGCGACACGAACCCGCCCCCGCCCAGCACATAGTTGCCCACGGTGAGCGCGAAGAAATCGGGGTCGCCTCGCGCGATGCCGCGTTGCCCGACCAGTACGTGGCTTTGCGAGGCCGGGTGCTCGATGCGTCGCTCGGCGCGACCTGGGGCACTAGGCAGCGGGGCAAGGGGCGGCGAGTCAGTGCCTTCCGGCAGCCCGCGCGTGAGCTCCTCGGCGATGGCGGCTGCGCGCTCGCGGGTGACCGCACCGATCATCGAGATCACCGCGCGGCGGGCCGAATAATGCGCGGCATGAAAGCGAACCAGGTCATCGCGCCCAATCGCAGCGACGGTCTCGGGATCGGCATGGCGACCATAGGGATGTTCACCATAGAGGAGAGCGCCAAAATTTCGCCGCACCAGGGTCTCGGGACGAGTGGCTGACTCGCGAAGACTCGCGATCACCCGCGCCTTTTCGCGCTCGAGCACCGGCTGGGGAAAAGTAGGTTTTGCGAGGAGGAGCGCAAGCAGTTCGACCGCGCGCGACAACTGCGGCTCGCTGGTGAGACTGCGTAGCGATACCGAGGCGCTGTCATCGCCCGCGCCGCCTCCGCGGCCCGCGCCGGTGAGCGCAAAGCGCTCGGCGATGGCCGCCTCGTCGAGCTCACCCGCGCCCTTGGCGAGCATGGCATTGACCATCGAGGCAAGACCCAGACGCTCTGGTGCGACCAGCCGGCCGCCGGCATCGAAATCGATCTGCAGATCGAGCATCGGGATGGCATCGGCGCGCACAAACAACACCCGCGCTCCACTGGCCGTGGTCCAGGACTCGATCGGCAACACCGCCAACGCGGGCAACGCGACCAGCCCCGCACCAAGCACAAGCCCAGCACGCAACAGCCGCCAGAGGCTATGAACCGAGCTTAGAAACATCTCAGTGCCTCCCCGAAAAACCGCGCGGCGCCTGACGCGCTCCCGACAGCGGTTGTGGATCAAGCGTGACGACCGTGAGCTCATCATCACCAAAATAGCGCGCAGCCACCGCCTTGACGTCGTCGCTCGTCACGGCGCGCACCCGCTCGAGAAGGCGGTCAGCGTCCGCATGCGAAAAGCCCGCCATCTCAAGGCCCGCCAATTCCATCGCCTGTGACATGAGTGAGTCGCGCTGATAGACCCGCGAGGCGACATAGCCGATCCGGATACGTTCGAGCTCGCGTTCATCGACCCCCTCAGCCGCCACCCGGGCGATCTGCGCCCGGAGTGCCTGCTGCAGCTCGGCGACGCTGCGTCCGGCGGCAGGCACGCCACTCAGCGTAAACATGCCAGGCCCCCGGCCGGTGAGCCCATAGCCCGCCCCGGCGCTGTCAGCGACCCGTTGCCGGCGAACGAGTTCGCGCGTGAAGCGACCGTTCTCGTCTCCCGCCAGCACCTCAGAGAGCATCTCGAGCGCAAAGGGCTCGATCGCGCCATCGATCCGGTCGAGTTTGGGCACGCGGTAGGCCATGAGCAGGTAAGCGGTTTCCGCGGGCGCCTTCACCACCGCGGACCGGGTACCGGTCTGAGGGGGTTCATCCTGGGGCTTTCGGGCGGGCAACCCGCGCGGGGTGATCGTGCCGTAGTGCCGCTCGGCGAGCGCAAACACTTCAGGTGCCGACACATCACCCACCACCACCAGCGTGGCATTGCCCGGGGCGTACCAGGTGCGGTACCAGTCTTCGAGGTCGGCCACCGTCATCGCCTGCAGATCGCTCATCCAGCCGATCACCGGCTGCCGATAAGGAGAGGCGGTGAGGGAGAGCGCCATCAGCTGCTCGTAAACCCGGGACCGAGCGCGGTCTTCGGTGCGCAGGCGCCGCTCCTCGATCACCACCTCGCGCTCGGTCGCGAAAGCTTCAGCCGACAACACCAGGTTGGTCATGCGGTCGGCTTCGAGTGCCATCACCTCAGACAGGCGCGCCGAGGGAATCTGCTGAAAATAGCCCGTGTAGTCGCGTGTCGTGAACGCGTTTTCGCGGCCGCCCATCGCCGCCACCCGGCGCGAGAACTCGCCCGACGGCACGGTGCGGGTGCCCTTGAACATCATGTGCTCGAGCGCGTGGGCCACGCCGGTGCGACCGTTCACCTCATCGACCGATCCGGCTCGGTAGGCGATCAGGTGGACCACCGTCGGGGCTCGGCGGTCTTCCTTCACCAGCACCTTGAGTCCGTTTGGCAGGGTGCGTTCATGCGCGGCGGCGCCGGACGCCTCGGCACGCTCAGCCCAGCCCGCGAGGGTGAGCGCGAACGAAACAACGAGGGGCCATAGCGCCCGGCGGGACATCAAGGTAAACGGATTCAAGGGGAAGCCAAGGCTAGAATGGAGGGTTGAGTGTAGCCATGTTCGGATTCTTTCGTCGCAAAAAGTCCCCACCCACGCCAAGCCCGGATGCGTCTGCGCAGACGCCCACCGCGCTTGGGGCGTCCGGACAAGCACTGACGGCCGAGGTCGTACCGGGTGCGGCCGCTTCGACCGTCAACGAGGCCGCGTCGGCCGCCCCCCCAGCGGCTTCCCCCCCATCCCGGGCCTCCTGGTTCAAACGGTTGAACGCGGGCCTTGCCCGCACGCGAAACAGCCTCGCAACCTTGTTTACTGGCGTGCCGGTCGACGAGGCCCTGTTCGAGGAACTCGAAACCGCGCTCCTCACCAGTGACACGGGGGTTGCCGCCACGCAATGGCTGCTTGATGAGCTGAAACGAACGGTTCGCGACCGCCGGATCACCGACGCGGGCGAAGTGAAAGCATGCCTTCGCGAGCTGATCGCCCAGCTGATGCGACCCTTCGAGCGAGCCATCGACATTGATCGCGCGCAACCGCTGGTGATGATGGTCGCGGGGGTCAATGGCGCAGGCAAAACCACCTCCATCGGCAAGCTCGCACGCCATCTGCAGCGCGAGGGCAAATCGGTGCTGCTCGCTGCGGGCGACACCTTCCGAGCCGCCGCCCGCGAGCAACTCGCACAGTGGGGCGCCAGAAATTCGGTTGACGTGATCGCGCAACAGGGCGGCGACCCGGCGGCGGTGGCCTTCGACTCGGTGAGCGCCGCACGAGCCCGCGGCGTGGGCGTGGTCATGATCGATACGGCCGGCCGGCTCCCCACCCAACTGCACCTCATGGACGAACTGCGCAAAGTCAAGCGTGTGATCGGCAAAGCCATGGACGAGGCGCCCCATGAGGTGCTGCTGGTGCTCGATGGGAACACAGGCCAGAACATGCTCGCCCAGGTGGCAGCCTTCGACGACGCGTTGGGCCTCACCGGGCTCATCGTGACCAAGCTCGACGGCACCGCCAAGGGGGGCGCACTGGTCGCGCTCGCCCACACCCGTCGCGACCGACCCGTTCCGGTGGTGTTCATCGGGGTAGGCGAAGCGCTGGAAGACCTCGAGGCCTTCAGCGCCGATGAATTTGCCGCCGCGTTGATCGGCTGATTCCGGCGCGCCGCCTGCGCCGTGACCGAGGTCACACTTTGTTCACACGACGTGACGACCCGGGTCTTGGCACTCACTGACCGAGAGTGCTAACATTTTGATGACTGACGGGTCAGGAACCATCCGGCTCCGTCGTCAGCCCATCTAGAGGAACGCACACCATGTCTTTCGTTTCGACTGCACTCGTGCCGGGTGGCGCCGCCGGCGCGGCCGTCGCGCTGCCGCCGGTCGGAAATATCGACGCCTACATTTCCGCGGTCAACCGGTTGCCCATGCTGACCGCTGAGCGGGAGTCCGAACTCGCCCGGCGCTTCCGCGAGCACACCGATCTCGAAGCCGCCCGCGAGCTGGTGATGTCGCACCTGCGCCTGGTGGTGTCCGTCGCACGCCAGTATCTGGGTTACGGCCTGCCGCATGCCGACCTCATTCAGGAAGGCAACATCGGGCTCATGAAAGCGGTCAAGCGCTTCGACCCCGAGCGTGGCGTACGCCTGGTGTCGTTTGCGCTCCACTGGATCAAGGCCGAGATTCATGAATACATCCTGCGCAACTGGCGACTGGTTCGGGTAGCCACCACCAAGGCGCAGCGCAAGCTCTTCTTCAACCTGCGATCGCACAAATCAAGCAATCGGGCGATGACCGACGCTGAGATCGACGCTCTGGCGCGGGAACTCAATGTCCGCAACATCGACGTGGTTGAGATGGAGACCCGGCTGGCGGGCGGCGACGTGGCGTTGGAGGGTCAGACCGAAGACGGTGAGGAAGACTACGCGCCGATCGCCTATCTGGCGGCCCCCGACACCGAGCCGCTACAGCGCCTGCAGGCGCGTAACTACGACAGGCTGCAGGGTGAGGGCCTCACGCAGGCGCTGGAATCGCTGGATGCGCGGAGCCGCCGCATCATCGAAACCCGGTGGCTGCGCGATGAAGCCGAGGGTGGCGCGATGACGCTGCATGAGCTCGCCGACGAGTTTGGCGTGTCGGCCGAGCGGATACGGCAGATCGAAGTCAAGGCGCTCCAAAAAATGAAGGGCGCGCTCGCCGCCTACGCCTGAGCGCAACGGACAGGCGCCGCGCGGGGCCTGTCCGCCCGACATCACTGCGAAGGCCCCCGCCTTCGTTTAAAGCACCCGGCCCGGGCACTACGGTCCGCTGTCGAGCGCCGCACCGCGGGAAAACCCAGGGCGGTGTTTTCTTTTTTCCAAAGCGAGAGCAAACTCCGATTTTGTCCTGAACAAGGGCCGGTTTTCGGCCGTCTGTCGGGTTGGCTCATGGGAAAAGCGGTCGAGGTTGACATCCGTCCAAACCTCGACCAGACAAAAATCGACAGTCATAACAAGAGTCGGACCACCGACCGAGAGCGTTACTTATTGGCCCCACCGGGCAGGAGGATCACATCATCATGGATATGAACCGGAGGCAGTTTTTCCGGGTCAGCAGCGCGGGACTCATTGGTTCGAGTCTCGCAGCGCTCGGCTTCTCGCCCACCGAGGCGATCGCCGAAACGCGTAACTTCAAGCTGGCTCGGACCACCGAGACCCGCAGCACCTGTCCGTATTGCTCGGTCAGCTGCGGGATGATCATGTACTCGCTCGGCGACAAATCGAAGAACGTCAAGTCGTCGATCGTCCATGTCGAGGGCGACCCCGATCACCCGGTCAATCGTGGCACCCTGTGCCCCAAGGGTGCCGGTGTGATGGACATGATCCAGTCGCCCAACCGTCTGAAGCACCCTCAGGTGCGCGAGCCCGGCTCGAAAGACTGGAAAACAGTGTCCTGGGATGAGGCCCTCACCCGCATCGCCCGCCACATGAAGGCCGACCGCGATGCCAACCTCATCCTGAAAAACGACGCTGGCGTCACGGTTAACCGCTGGAACACGACCGGTTTCCTCGTGTCCTCGGCAATCAGCAACGAATCCGGTTATCTCTCCGTAAAGATGGCGCGCGGCCTGGGAATGGTCGCAGTCGATACGCAAGCGCGCATCTGACACGCACCGACGGTGTCCAGTCTGGGCCCGACATTCGGTCGCGGAGCGATGACCAACTCGTGGAACGACATCAAGAACACGGATCTCGTTCTGATCATGGGCGGCAACGCCGCCGAGGCGCACCCCTGCGGATTCAAATGGGTGACCGAGGCGCAGCAGCACCGCAAGGCGAAGCTCATTGTCGTTGACCCGCGGTTCACGCGCAGTGCGGCGGTGGCCGACTACTACGCGCCGATCCGCGTGGGCACCGACATCGCGTTTCTGGCCGGCGTCATCAACTATCTGCTCATCAACAACAAGATTCACCTCGACTATGTGAAGCTCAATACCGACGCGAGCTTCCTGGTGAAGGATGAATACGGCTTCGACAACGGCTTTTTCACCGGCTACAACGAAGGCTCGCGCAGCTATAACAAGGCGAGCTGGGGCTACCAGATGGGGCCCGATGGCTTCGTGAAAACCGATGACACGCTGCAGGACCCGCAGTGCGTCTTCCAGCTCATGAAGAAGCATTTCTCGCGCTACACGCCCGAGATGGTGAGCAAGATCACCGGCACGCCCAAGGATCAGTTCCTGAAGGTGGCGGAGATGCTGGGCGAGACGTCAGCAACCGACAAGGTGATGACGATCCTCTACGCGCTTGGCTGGACGCAGCATTCGGTGGGCTCGCAGAATATCCGCACCATGGCCATGATCCAGCTGCTGCTGGGCAACATGGGTCGGCCGGGTGGCGGGGTGAACGCGCTCCGGGGCCACGCCAATGTGCAGGGCATCACCGACATGTGCGCGCTGCCCGAGAACCTGTCGGGCTACATGAGTGCGCCCACCGATTCGGACGACACCCGGGTGAAATACCTGGCGGCGCGTACCGGTAAGGCGATCCGCCCCAATCAGATGGCGTTCACGCAGAACTTCCCCAAGTGGCACACCAGCCTGATGAAGGCCTACTACGGTAACGCCGCCACCAAGGATAACGACTTCGCCTACGACTGGTTGCCCAAGCGCGATGGCGCCTACGACGTGCTCGCCATGTTCGAGCTCATGCATCAGGGCAAGATGAATGGCTTCCTCTGCCAGGGCTTTAACCCGCTCGCAGCGGTGCCCAACAAGAAGAAGCTCTCGGCGGGTCTGGCCAAACTCAAGTACATGGTGGTGTTTGATCCGCTTGAGACCGAAACCAGCGAGTTCTGGAAGAACTTCGGGCCGCTCAATGATGTGGACCCCACCAAGATCCGCACCGAGGTGTTCCGGCTGCCCACCAGCTGCTTTGCCGAAGAAACCGGCACCTTCACCAACTCCAGCCGGGTGATCAGCTGGAAGGAGAAGGCGGTTGATCCGCCGGGGCAATCCAAGGCCGACTCCGAGATCATCTCGCGGCTCTTCATGAAGCTGCGTGAGCTCTATGCCAAGGATGGCGGCAAGCTTCCCGAACCGATCGCGGCGCTCACCTGGAATTATTCCAATCCATCGTCCCCGGCGCCGGATGAGGTGCTGCGCGAGATCAACGGCCGGGCGCTGGTGAACCTGCTCGCACCGCCCGATCCCAAAAATCCGGATGCACCGCGTGCCGTTCAGGTGGCCGCCGGCACACAGCTCGCGGGCTTCGCGCTGCTGCGTGACGATGGCACCACGGCCTGCGGCAACTGGATCTACTGCGGATCGTTCGGCCCCACCGGCAACCTCACGCAGCGGCGCGACACGAGTGATCCCTCCGGGCTTGGTGTCTTCCCGGGCTGGGGATTCTCGTGGCCAGCCAACCGCCGTATCCTCTACAACCGCGCAAGCGCTGATGCGCAAGGTAAGCCCTGGGATCCGTCCCGGAAATATCTGGCCTGGAACGGCACCTGGGCGGGTGGGGTCGACGTGCCCGATATCCGGCCCGATGCCGCGCCCGAGCAGAACGTCGGTCCCTTCATCATGAACCCCGAGGGCGTCGCGCGCCTCTACGCGGTTGCCATGAATGAGGGCCCGTTCCCCGAGCACTACGAGCCATTCGAAACCCCGGTGGGCGTGAACCTGATGTGCCCGACCAACCCCAAGGCGGTCAGCAATCCCGCCGCCCGGGTCTACAAGGGCGACTTGGAGGCGTTCGGCAAGAAAGAGGAGTTCCCCTACGCCGCCACCACCTACCGGCTCACCGAGCATCTGCACTTCTGGACCAAACACTCGCGCAGCAACGCCATCACGCAGCCGGCGCCGTTTGTCGAGATCGGTGAGGAGCTCGCCCGGGAGAAAGGCATCAAGCAGGGCGACCGCGTGAAGGTGAAGTCCAATCGCGGCGAGGTGTTCGCGGCGTGCGTGGTCACCAAGCGCATGAAGGCGCTGGAGGTCAACGGCAAGAAGGTCCATCACGTCGGCATCCCCATCCACTGGGGTTTCAAGGGCGTCACGCAGAATGGCTATCTGGCCAATGCGCTCACGCCTTTCGTCGGCGACGCCAACTCCCAGACGCCGGAATACAAGGCGTTCCTGGTCAACATCGAGAAGGCATGAGGAGCTAAGCCATGGCCAGTCTTCAATCCCTGGACGTCGTGGCCCGATCGGCCACAACCCTGCCCACCCCCCAGGTGCGGCAGGCCATCCCGCAAATCGCAAAGCTCATCGACGAGTCCAAGTGCATCGGCTGTAAGGCCTGCCAGGTCGCGTGCATGAACTGGAACGATCTGCGCGATGAAGTTGGTGAAACCGTGGGCGTCTATGACAACCCGTCTGACCTCACGCCCAGCTCCTGGACGGTAATGAAGTTCTACGAGGTCGAGCCCAAGGCGGGGTCACTCGAGTGGCTGATCCGAAAGGACGGCTGCATGCACTGCGAGGATCCGGGCTGCCTCAAGGCCTGCCCCTCGCCGGGCGCGATCGTCAAGTACGCCAACGGCATCGTCGACTTCATCTCGGAAAACTGCGTGGGCTGCGGCTACTGCGTGAAGGGCTGCCCGTTCGATGTGCCGCGCATCAGCCAGAAGGACAACAAGGCTTACAAATGCACGCTCTGCTCCGACCGCGTCAGCGTCGGGCTCGAGCCTGCCTGCGTAAAAACCTGTCCGACTGGCGCCATTTCGTTCGGCACCAAAGACGACATGGTGAGCTACGGCGAGAAGCGTGCGGGCGAGCTGAAGGAGCGGGGCTTCCAGAATGCGGGGCTCTACAACCCCGCTGGCGTGGGCGGCACACATGTGATGTATGTGCTCAAGCACGCCGATAAGCCGCATCTTGAGGAGCTTCCTGCCAATCCGCGCATCGATCCGATGGTGTCGCTCTGGAAGGGTCTTGCCAAGCCACTGGCGGTCGCCGGCATGATTGGCGCCATGGTGGCCGGGTTCTTCCACTACATGAAGGTCGGTCCGGTCGAGGACAAGGCAGAGAAGGAGGAAGCGTGATGAATAGGCTCCTGCAACGCTACAAGGACGGCGAC
Source organism: uncultured bacterium (assembly GCA_903866395.1). Classification (GTDB taxonomy): domain Bacteria; phylum Pseudomonadota; class Gammaproteobacteria; order Burkholderiales; family Burkholderiaceae_E; genus SYIM01. The sequence goes on along the minus strand of CAIPNM010000114.1, from coordinate 9,414 downwards.
CGGATGAACCACTGGTTCATCGCGCTCATGTTCGTGCTCGCCGCGCTTTCGGGCCTCGCGTTCTTCCATCCGTCCATGTTCTTCTTCTCGAACCTCTTCGGCGGCGGCAGCTGGACCCGGATCCTGCATCCGGTGATGGGTCTGCTGATGGTGATTGGTTTTCTTGGGCTATTCATCCGGCTCTGGAAAGACAACCTGATCACCGCTGCCGATCGAGAGTGGGCCAAGCACATGGGCAAGATGCTGAGCGGCGACAAATCGGGGCTCCCGCCGGTGGGCAAATACAACTACGCGCAGAAGCTCACCTTCTGGGTGATGGCGCTCTCGCTGGTTGTGCTGCTCGTCACCGGTGTGATGTTCTGGCGGCCGTGGTTTGCGCCCTACTTCTCGGTGGAAGCCATGCGCGCGGCGGTGCTGCTTCACTCCATCTCCGCCGTGGTGCTGATCCTCAGCACCATCATGCATGTCTATGCGGCGATCTGGGTGAAGGGGACCATCCGAGCCATGACCCGCGGCACCGTCACCGAGAGCTGGGCGAAGGCCAACCACCCGCTGTGGCATCAGGAGGTCACCAAGGGCCGCTAAGCCCTTGGTTACACATCACCCGATGGGAGCCACAGCCACCGTACGGGTGATGTCGCCCGAAGAAATCGCCGCCCGCTCGGGTGGCGAGACGCCCTATCTGCTCTGGCCGGAGCGCGGCACGCATTTCGCCGAGCGCGAAATGCGGCTGCGCCAACTGGCCGCCAACCACCCCATGCGCGAGTTTCTGCTCTTCGCAGCCGATCTTGCGAGTGCGCAGCAGGCGCAGCTTGCCGCCTACCCCGCCGTGGCGTTACCTGATCATGAAGCGCTTGATCGCGCAGCAAGCCGGCTCGCGCCGCCGCTTGCCGCGATTGACTTTCCGCGCGATCCGGCCTGGCGAAGCGAGCTCCGTGCGCTGCTCGCCCGGCTGCCCGATTCGCTTCCTCCAGCAGCCCGCGACACAATCGGGCGTGTCGCCCGCGCCGAAGACTCATGGCTAGAGACGCAGGCCGACTGTCTGCTTGCCGGCGTCACGCGCGGCCTCGATCTGGCAGCCGCCCCGCTGGTGGCTGCCGGGCTACAAGTGTATTTCACGCATCTGCTGCTATCCGTCCAGGCGAGCGCAATCGGCCGTGGCCAGCCCTTTGGCCGCATTGAAGACGAAACCGTCTGCCCGGCCTGCGCGAGTAAACCGGTGGCAAGCGTCACCCGTAACGCTGGCGATCTGCTGGGCCAGCGCTACCTCGGGTGCTCCCTCTGCGGACTGCAGTGGCACATGGTGCGGATCAAATGCGCGCACTGTCTGTCCACGCAGGCCATCACTTATCAATCATTGCAGCGTGCGGCCGACGAACCCGATACCGGGGCTGCGGCCTCGGCGGTAGCGCAAGCCGAGGTCTGCGACAGCTGCGGCCACTATCTCAAGATCTTTCACTCTGATCGCGATCCGCATGTCGACGCAGCGGCTGACGACCTCGCCACCGTCACACTCGACTTGCTGGTTTCAGAGTCGGGCGCGCGCCGCCACGGCGTCAATCTGATGTTGCTCTTCGGTGAGCCCGATAGCCAGACCGACGACAGCGCAGACGATGCGGCAGAGGGCCACCCGCGCGCGGGCACCGAGATATCGGCCGCGGTGCGACCGCCTAATCCCCCCGACCCGGGTCCGCGCTGATGGACCGGCCCGCGCAATCCGTCGTCGACGGTTCGAAGGCCAGCCCAAAAGACCTTCCCTCCATTGACCGACTGCTGCGCGCGCCCGCGGGCACAGCCCTCGTCTCGGAGCATGGCCACACATTGGTGGCGGCCGAGGCCCGTGCGCTTCTGGAGACGCTCCGTGAGCGTGCACTTGCCGGCACGCTGCCCATCGCCGAGGTGAGCGTGGATTCGCTCATCGGGCAGCTTCACGCCCGCGTGAGCGCGCGACTCGCTCCGCGTATGCGTCGCGTGATCAACCTCACCGGCACGGTGATCCACACGAATCTCGGTCGTGCAATCCTCGCACCCGAGGCGCTCGCCCATCTCGCAGCGATGATGGCAGGGCCGAACAACCTCGAATATGACCTTGCCTCGGGCGGGCGCGGCGATCGCGACGCCATCGTGGAGGAGCTGCTCTGCACGATCACCGGCGCGCAGGCTGCCACCATCGTCAACAACAATGCGGCGGCCGTGGTGCTCACGCTCGCTGCATTTGCGCGCGGCCGCGAAGTGATCGTCTCGCGCGGCGAACTGGTCGAGATCGGCGGGGCCTTCCGCATGCCTGATGTCATGGCAAGCGCGGGAGCGAAGATGGTTGAGGTCGGCACTACCAACCGCACGCATCTGCGCGACTATGAAGCGGCCATCGGCCCACGTACCGCGCTTCTCATGAAGGTGCACACCAGCAACTATGCAATCCAGGGCTTTTCTGCCAGCGTCGATGAGCGTGAGCTGGCTTCGCTTGCGCATGCGCGCGGCCTGTCGGTGGCCACCGATCTGGGCAGTGGATCGCTGGTGGACCTTGCGCGCTGGGGGCTGCCTCGCGAACCGCTCCCCCAGGAAAAACTCGCCGCTGGCTGCGATGTCGTCACCTTCAGTGGCGACAAGCTTCTGGGCGGTCCGCAGGCAGGGCTTATCGTTGGGTCGCGTGAAGCGATTGCCCGCATCCGACGACATCCCATGAAGCGCGCGTTTCGCATGAGCAAACTTCCGCTTGCCGCGCTCGAGGCCACCCTGCGACTCTATCTGCGTCCCGAACGTCTCGAGCAGGATCTGCCAACGCTCAGGCTCCTCACGCGGCCGCTCGATGCGATTCGCGGCTGCGCCGAGCGGCTTCTGCCGGCGCTTGCCGACGCGGTCGGACCACGGTTCACGGTTCGGACCTGCGAGCTTCTCGGACAGATCGGATCGGGGTCGCTACCGGTGGAGAGCCTGCGCTCGGCAGGGCTTTCGATCGCGCCGGTCCAGAAGCGGGGTGCAGGGCGAGCGCTCGAATCGCTTGAGCAGGCCCTGCGCGCACTCGATCGCCCGGTGATCGGCCGGATCGCCGAGCAGCAACTGCTCCTCGATTGCCGCTGTCTTGAAGATGAAACCGAGCTCGGGTCACAGCTGCCCGCGCTCGCCCGGCTCCTGTCGTGATCATCGGCACTGCGGGTCATATCGACCACGGCAAGACCACGCTGGTGCGCGCGCTCACTGGCGTCGATACCGACCGGCTGCCCGAAGAAAAGCGTCGCGGCATCAGCATCGAGCTGGGCTATGCGTTTCTCGATGCGCCCGGCGGCACGCGCCTGGGCTTCATCGATGTACCGGGCCACGAGCGTCTGGTACACACCATGCTGAGCGGCGCCACCGGCATTGATCATGCGCTCATGTTGGTGGCCGCCGATGATGGCGTGATGCCGCAGACGCGCGAACACTTCGCCATTCTTGAACTGCTCGCAGTGCCCGCGGCAAGCTTCGTGATCACCAAGACCGATCGTGCCGACCCGCCGCAGCTCGAGCGCGTGAGCGAACAACTCGCGGCGCTTGCAGCGGACACTCGCTTTGCCGAGGCGCCCATTTTTCTGGTGAGCGCGCAAACCGGTGAGGGCATCGCGGCACTTCGCGATGCGCTCCTTGCACGCGCTGAGCATGCCTCACGCGAAGCGACCGCTCAGCAAGGCTTTCGGATTGCAATCGACCGCGTCTTCGTGGTCGAGGGTACTGGCACGGTGGTAACGGGTACCGTCCATGCGGGGCAGGTGCGGGCGGGCGACGAACTGGTGGGCGTGCCCGGCGGGGGCCTCACGCTTCGGGCCCGCGTCCGGAGTGTTCATGCGCAAAACCGCGCGGTTCTCTCAGCCCACGCAGGCGAGCGCTGTGCACTGGGGCTAGCCGGTGTGAACCGCGAGAGTCTGCGCCGTGGCCAGTGGCTGGTGGCCCCGCCGATCGCACTCTCCACCCGCCGTATCGATGCCACGCTGAGGCTTTGGAAAGAGGAGCCCCGCGCGCTTCGCGCGGGCACCCCGGTACATGTTCACCTGGGCGCCACCTCAGTGACCGGAACGGTGGCGCTGCTTGATGCGGGCGAGACGCTTGCACCGGGCGGCACCGCACGCGTCCAACTCGCCCTCCATGATGAGGTGGCCGCCTGGCGTGGCGATCGCGTGGTGCTGCGCGATGCTTCGGCGAGTCGTACGATCGCAGGCGGCAGCGTGCTCGATCCCTTTGCACCTGCACGCTACCGCCGCACCCCGCAGCGGCTGGCCGAGCTCGATGCGATCGCGTTGGCTGATCGCGCAGCCCGACATACCGCGCGGATTGCCGCTGCGCCAAACGGCATCGATCTGGCGCAGGTCTATCGGGCCGAAGGGTCGATGCCTGACTCGGAGCCGATTTCTGCGCACGATCGGCTCGCACACGCCGACACCACAGCGGGCCAGGACGAAAACGCGAGCCCTCTCGCGGCGCGCGACGGCGAGGCAATCTTCGCTCTCAGCGCTCCTCACAGGGATCTGCACGCCGGGCAGGCGCTTGCCATGCTCGCCCACTATCACGAACAGCACCCCGACGAATTGGGTCCGGACAGCGCGCGCCTGCGCCGACTGGCCGCGCCAAGGCTTGCCGAGCCGCTCTGGCGCGCACTCCTCCAGCAACTGCAGCACGACGCGCGAATCGCCCTTCGCGGCAGCTTTGTCCATTTGCCTGAGCACGGTGTGCGGCTGTCGGCGGTGGACGAGCGGATCGCACAGGCGATCGCACCCATGCTGGCGGCAGCGGGCTATGAGGGCGCGTGGGCGCGCGATCTGGCCCGCGATGCCGGCGAGAGCGAACCGCTTCTGCGGGTGGCGGTGGCGCGCCTTGCACAACGCGGGGATCTGCACCAGGTCGTACGCGATCTGGTCTACGATACTGCGACCCTGCGACGGCTCGCCGCCATCGCGAGAGATCTCGCCACGGCCAACGGGGCGGTCACCGCAGCAGCCTTTCGCGACGCCACTGCGCTTGGCAGAAAAAGGGCAATTCAGATTCTGGAATACTTCGATCGGGCCGGACTACTGCGACGAGTGGGCGATGAACATCGACTTCGTACCGACAGCCGGCTGTTTCTTGACTGACAGGAGCGCGCCGGCCGTTTTTCATGCAAACCTCGGAGGGGAAACGATCCTGGTGGATCGGCCGGGCTTCAAACCCGGTGGGCGGCGCCACGCGTCGCCGGGTGGGTTCGACTCCCATTCCCCTCCGCCAATCGCCTGATGACGGTGGCATCCCATGAGTACTGCGCGTTTCGAAGCATTCGCCTTTCCAGCCGATCTGCACTATCTGATCGAACATCAGGTCTGGGCACGGCTCGCACCCGACGGCACCGCCACCGTGGGCATCACCTCGCTCGGCATCGCACTCGCGGGCGAGATCTACATGTGTCGGGCCAAAGCGGTGGGCACGGCGATCGAGCAGGGGAAGTCGGTCGCGGTGGTTGAGCTCGCAAAATCGATCGTGTCGGTGAAGTCACCCCTCTCGGGTACGGTCATCGAAACCAATCCTCGCTTGCCGGACACCCCCGAGATCGTGCACACCGATCCCTATGGCGAGGGCTGGATCGCGCGGATCCGGCCCGAGGCACTCGATCATGAGCGGCTGGCGCTGCTACACGGCGAGGGCGTGGGGGCCGCCATGGCCGAGCACGCGCGACTCTATCGGATCGACTGACCGTGACGCAGGCAAGCAGATTCATCGACCATCAGGTTGCCGGTGTAGCGATCCTTCTGTGGGCGGCCGACCCCCGGTCGCCCGAGCGACTGGCCACCCCGTTCTTTCATGCTGCGGCTGCTGCCGCCATGGACATTCCGGTCGAGATGTTCTTCAGCGCGGCGAGCGTGCAGCTACTTGCCCCCGGCGCCGCCGCAGCGCTCAGGCCCAACCCCCAGCACCCCAAGACCGTCCTCGACTCCATTCGCGAGGCGACGCAGCTGGGCGCACGGCTTTTTGCCTGTAGTGACGCACTCGCCGCACACGGCCTCGCCTCAACCGCGCTGATCCCGGAATGCGAGGGCCGCGGTGGGGCGGTGCAGTTCATGGCCCGCGCCGCCGATCAGCGCTGGCGTGCCCTGGTATTCTGAGCACGCCCCGACGACTGAGCCGCCATGCCCGACTCCCTATCCAACGAGCCCCTGCGGCTGCTCACCACACGCCACTCGCTCGGTATCAAGCATCTCTCCGAGCCTGGCCCCGATGACCTTGCGCTCGCGCAGATGGCCGCGGCTGCGCTCAAGGCACCCGACCACGCCGAGCTGGTTCCCTTTCGCTTTTGCGTGATTCGCGGTGCGACGCGCGAGCGACTGGCTTCGCTCTTCGCACAGGCAGCGCGCGAGGCCGGCAAAGACGAGACCGGGGCTCAGCTCGATGCCGAACGCGCGCGCCGAGCACCGGTGAGCGTGGCGCTCACCGCCCGCATCGACCTCGGCCACCCTCTGGTGCCAGCACACGAGCAATGGATCGCGGTGGGCGGCGCCTTGACCAATTTTCTCAACGCCGCCCACGCACTGGGCTACGCCGGCAAGATGCTGTCGGGCGCCAAGGTTCGCGACCCCCTGCTCGCACGCGCGTTCTGTGCGCCAGGCGAAACCCTGGTCGGCTGGATCGCGCTCGGCACTGCCACCCGCCCGCCTTCCAGCCGCGCGCCCAAGGCGCTCGCCCGCGACGTCTGGTCCGATTGGCAAGGCGCGTGAGCGCCGCGCCCCCTCGAAGCGGCCCAGCGCTCCTCGCGCTGCTGTTCAACGCCACGATCTGGGGCCTATCGTGGTGGCCGCTACGCTATCTCTCCGAGCGGGGTCTGCACGGGCTCTGGGCAACCGCCATCGTTTTTCTGATCGGTAGCGTCGGCATCGCACTGCTGTGGCGCAGCGCCCTCGCTCAGCTCCTGTCAGACCGCCGACTGTGGGTGCTTGCTCTCGCGGCGGGGCTTACCAATGCTTGCTTTAATTGGGGAATGACGGTTGGGGAAGTGCTTCGCGTCGTCCTGCTTTTTTATCTCATGCCGGTCTGGACCATGCTGCTTGCCCGCTGGTTGCTCGCCGAGCCAATCACCACTGGGGCGGCGCTTCGCGCCGTGGTTGCGATCGTGGGGGCCGCCGTGGTGCTGTGGGAGCCCGGTGCAGGGCTCCCCTGGCCCACTTCGCTCGGTGACTGGCTGGGAGTGGCGGGCGGCGCAGGTTTCGCCTGGCTGAATGTGCAGCTGCGCGGCCTGGGCGAGGCCCCGGCCACCGCGCGGGCGTTGGCCATGAGCGTGGGATCGGCGCTGGTGCCCGCCGGGGTGGGCGTCGCGCTGATGGCTGTCAGCATGATCAGCCCGCCTCCTGTAAACGACTTCGCGTGGCTGCCCGGTTCGGTCGTCCTCGCGGTGATCCTGCTGATCGCCAACGCCGCGCTACAGTTTGGCGCGCCGCGGCTCCCCACCCGCGTGACCGCGATCGTGATGCTCACCGAGGTCCCGGTCGCCGCGCTGTCTAGCGTCCTGATCGCAGGCGAGACATTGCGCCCGCACGTCCTTGCTGGCGGGGCACTGATTGTGTTGGCGAGCCTCGCGGCCGCGCTCTCGCTTCGGCCGCGCAAAAGCAGGGCGGCCTGACTAACGCTCGCTCAGCAGGCGCCTCAGATCGGCCTCAATGGCCTCAGCCTGCGTGCCATGGCGGATCATGAGGCGTACGCGCGAGCGCCGGTCAAATACATAGCTGCCCGCGCTATGGTCGACCGTGTAGCTCCCGGGCGTTTTGCCGGGCACTTTCTGGTAGACCACCCGAAAAGCCCGCGCGGTGCGGGCCGTGGCTTCCGCATCGCCCCACAAACCAATGAAATCGGGGTGGAAGGCAGGAACATAGTGCGACAGCAGTTCCTGCGTGTCGCGTTCGGGGTCAACGGTAATGAAAGCGACCCGCACCTGATCGGCAAGCGGTCCCAGGCGGCGCATGACCTCGGCCATTTCAGCCATGGTCGTGGGGCAGACATCGGGGCATTGGGTGTAGCCGAAAAACACAAAAAGGAGCTTGCCGGAGAAATCTTCCAGCCGAGTTTGGCGTCCCCGATGATCGGTGAGATCGAACCCCTTCGCGAAGTCTGCACCCGTAATGTCGATGCCACGAAACCCGGACTGCCGGCCGCAGCCGCCCAAGCCCGCCAGACCGAGGGCTGCCGCGACCGCAGGCCCTGCCCGCCAGCCCAGCGACAACGAATCGGGCAAGGTAGCAACCCCTGCGCGCAGCAGCGACCGACGCCTTAGCGAGAGCGCCTTGGCAGAGGCCAACATCAGCGCAGGTAGTGATCGATCAGCAGCGCCCCAAAGAGCGCCGACAGATAAAAAATGGAGTAGCTGAAGGTCCTGCGGGCAAGGGCGTCAGAGTAGTTGCGCCACAGCCGCCACGCATACCAGAGAAACACGCCGCCGAGCACCAGTGCGCTTAGCAGATAAAAAAGCCCGCTCATGCGGATCATGAACGGCATCACCGAAACCGCTACCAGCAGCACGGTGTAGAGGAGAACATTCAGGCGGGTGAATTCGGGGCCGTGTGTGACCGGCAACATCGGAAGCCCCGAGCGCCGATAGTCTTCGATGCGGTAGAGCGCGAGCGCCCAGAAGTGCGGTGGCGTCCAAACGAAAATGATCAGGAACAGCACCAGCGCGGGCGCAGTGACCTCGTTGGCCACCGCCGCCCAGCCGAGCACCGGGGGCATGGCGCCCGAGGCGCCACCGATCACAATGTTTTGCGGCGTGGCGGGTTTGAGGAGTACGGTGTAGATGACCGCATAACCGACAAAGGTGGCCATGGTGAGCCACATGGTGAGGGGATTGACCGCCCAGTAAAGCAGCGCGGCACCTATGCCGCCGATCACGCCCGCAAAAATAATGGTGCCGGTGACGCCCACTTCGCCCCGGGCGAGCGGCCGCGCGCGGGTGCGCGCCATGCGCGCATCGATGCTGCGCTCAATCAAGCAGTTGAAGGCAAAGCCCGCACCTGCCAGCAGCGAAATGCCGGCCAGCCCTGCAACGAGCAGCGTCCAGGGCAGGGGGCCGTCGGTTGCGAGCAGCATGCCGATCAGCGCACAGAACGCGGCAAGCAGCACCACACGCGGCTTGGTGAGCGCGAAATACTGCATCGCGATGTATCGCCAGCTGGCGGGTGCGTTTCGGGTCAGTTGCATGGCAGGACGACCGAGGGGGGGTGCGTTGGGCAAAGCCGGATGATCGGGCCGATAAACCACGGGGCCTCGGGGCCCCGCCGCTCAGTGTGTCAACCGTGCTTGCGCGACTCGGAAGTTTAGCACCACGACCAGCGCGAGCAGCACGGCCGCGCCGCCGGTATGGGCCACCGCCACCGCGATTGGCAGACTGAACCAGACATTGGAGAGCCCCAGCGAAAACTGCGTCGCCAGCAT
>CAIPNM010000113.1 GCA_903866395.1 uncultured bacterium | reverse complement strand
GTACCGGGCTGGTCTGCGCAATGTGGGCCGCCGCAAACGCCGCCATCGCAACCGGTGGGGTAATCATCGACAGGCATCCGAAGAAAAATACGAACATGTGCGCTGCAAGCGGCGGCACGCCAAGCTGTATCAGCGAGGGCGCCGCAATCACTGCCACCAGCAGATACACGCCGGTAGTGGGCAGACCCATGCCAAGAATCAGGCACATCACCGCCACCGCAACAAGCAGCAGCATGACGTTGCCCTCGCCGAGTTTGGCAAGTGCGAGGGAAAGACTGAGGCTCAATCCACTGATGTTCAGTAGCCCGATCACCGCGCCCGCCACCGCGCAGATCACGATGATGTCGACCGCATCGCGACCGGTGGCGATCAAAGCCTCCAACATGCCGCGCAGGCTCAGGCGCTTGCCGCCGTAGCCCTTCAAGAATGCGAACGGCAGCATGGCCACAACACCCAGCAACACAGCGGGCTCGGCCTGAACATCAGTCGTGGCCATGAGGGCAAACAGCACGATGAACGGAATGGTAAAGAACCACCCCCTTCGGAACACATCGCCCGAGCGGGGAAGCTGGGCGGGGTCGATACCACCGATCTTTCGACGTGCCGCCTCAAGATCAACCTGAACGAAGATCGACACGTAAAACAGAAGCGAGGGAATGAGCGCAGCAAGCGCCACTTCGGCATACCGCACCTGCAAGTTCTCAGCCATCAGGAATGCTGCTGCGCCCATCACTGGGGGCATGATCTGCCCGCCGGTGGAAGAGACTGCCTCCACCGCACCGGCAGTCTGCGGCGTGTAGCCCGCCTTCTTCATGTTCGGAATGGTGATGATGCCAGTGGACATCACGTTGGCCACCGCGCTTCCCGAGATCGTCCCGAACAGAGCCGAGGCCACCACCTCCACCTTGCCTGTGCCGCCGCGATAACGCCCGAACATGGCGGTGGAGATGTCGGTGAAAAACTCAGCGCCGCCGCAGTTCTGCAGGATGCGGCCGAAAAACATGAATACCAGTACCGTGGTGGCAGCGATCATGAGCGATGCGCCCAGCATGCTGGACGTATCAAGCGCGAGGTACGGCAAGAGCCGCGCTAGCGACACCTGCTTAGTGGCGAGCATGCCAGGGAGCAAATAGCCGAACAGGGCCCATGCAAAAAACACACCGAAGACAAGGGTGAGAACGCTGCCCGCGGATCGGCGACACGCTTCAAGCGACAGCACAAGCAGGATCGTCGCAAGTACGATCGCCTCGGTCTCATTGCCAATCACATCGGCCTGCAGCACTGGATAGCGCACGCACAGCCAGAGCCCCGCGGTCAGGCCCACGCTCGATGGAATGAAACGGGTGAACAGCACGCGGACCGCGGAGGTCTCGCCCCCTTCCCCTCGGGATGCCTGTCCCGCGAACGCGATGAACAACGAGCCGCCGAGCGCGGCGGCAATGAACTGTTCCTGATAGATGAACCAGTTCAACCAGGTGGGCGCATCAATCGCCCAGAACAATCCCGCCAGGGCGAGAAATACGCCCAGCCCTGTCGAGAACCGGATCATGATGCGTCGCGCGGGAACTGGAATGAGACTTAAACCGGAGACTGGGCGCTTCCGGAGCGCCAGGCTCAGCGAGCCAGACCCAGCGCCTTCAACGCTTCGATCGCTCCCGGGTGATACGGCACGCCCGTGTTGTCACCAATCCGCTTGGCTTCGAACTCGGCGAACAACGGCCCTGCCGCTTTCAAATCCGCTTCATTAGCGAACAGAGCTCTCACCACCTTGGCCACGGTTTCATTGCTGACCTTCGCATTGGCCCACAACGCGTAGTCATACACCAGCATGGTCGTGGGCTGATCAACACCCAGCCGTCCCGGCGCCGGTTGCACCATCTCAACCCTGCTGTGGGGAACGTGCCGGGTGATTGCCTCGACCGCCTTGGGCGCAGGATCGAAGGGAATGAACCTGACCCCGCCTAGCGCAGCGTCCCACTCCCGCAGCTGCGCCATGCCGATGGTACCGATCGAGGTGACCGTCTGCTGCTGCTTGAACGCGTCAAACATCCGCGGGAAGGCCGGAACCGGGACCTGCCGCGTGTCCTCAAACGTCATCCCGGCGTTCGCAAGATACCCAGTAATCAGAACCTTTCCCAAAGGATTGCCGGTAAACCCTGCCGGCACCGGCTGCCCCTTCAGGTCGGCGAGGCTGCGGATGGGGCTATCTTTCTTGACCACCAGCCCGTTGTACCAGGGGACGATGCGCGCCACCATCCTAAGGTCGGGATTCGGGCGCTCGGTAATGACGGTGCCCGCGATGAGGTAGTGGAGCTCCGGCACGTTCGAGATACCGAACTCGATGTCTCCGCGATTGACCAGCGGCGCGTATTGCGCGGCGCCCGCCATGGGCTGGGTGCGCATTTGCATCCCGCCTTTATCCGACACCACTTTCGCAAGACCCGTCGCCAGCTGAAACGTGGCGCCCGTCTGCGTGGTGCCAAGACCCACCACCTGTGCAGAGGCAGCAACGGCGGACGTGGCGGCGATCAGACCCGCGGCCAGGCGTAGTGACAGGCGAAACCCGTAAACCATCATGCAGCCCTCCGCAGGGTGTTGATCATTGAACTCTTCATGAGGTAGGCCTTGGCAGCCACCGGATCCTCTGCGGTGCGGCAGAGTTCATCTTGCTTGCGCTTGCGCGCCACGGGATCGCGCTCAGCGAGCACTTCACGGTTCCGCGCAGTGGTGGCGTTGATGTGTTCGACGGCCACGGGACGGCGCTCAGGCTCGTACTCGGCCAGACGATCGGCGCCGGTGCGATTCAGTTCGATCAGCTTACCGGCCAGGTTCAGCCCGTCATGCAGGCCGCCGTTCATACCCATTCCACCGATCGGATTGTTCAGATGCGCCGCATCGCCCGCGAGAAACCCCCGCCCCTTGCGGTAGGTTTCCGCAACGCGCTGGTGCACACGGTATAGCGTCTTGTGGCGGGTTTCATAAGGCTCGGCTTTTGGAAACACACCCTGCAGCCGGCGCTCACCCGAAGCGAGCACCTCTTCGTCGCTTTCCTCACTGGTGGGAAACAGGCAGCGCCAAAGCCCCGGCACCTTGAGGAGCACACACCACTCGTCAATGTCTGCTACGTAGTTCACGTAAGACAAGCGGTTGAGGTGATCCTCAAACGGAAACGGCGTGCTGACCACAAAGAACCGCTCGGGAAAGGTGAGCCCCGGGAACTCAATACCGAGCGCAGACCGCACGGAGCTGTAGGCGCCGTCGGAGCCGATCAGCCAGTCAGCCTCATGAACGGTGCCGTCTTCGGTGGTGACCCGAATATGCTGAGGGTCCTGAGAAACCGACGCCACCTTGGCGTTGAACACCAGCGTCGCGTGTGGAAAAGCGGCGAGCCTTGAGGCGACCAGCTGCGTGAACCGGAACTGCTCGTACTGCACGCGGTACGGGTGATCGGTCTCCCCCTTCAGCAACCCCATATCGAACTCGGCAATCGCACCGGTCTGACGATCACGCACCTGAAAGGTGCGCGCAATGAGGCCGTCGCGAAGAATCTCATCAACCAGGCCCAGTTCACCCATCATGTCGAGCGTGGGCGGATGCCAGGTGGAAGCGCGCAAATCGGTTGCGAGTTCAGCAGCACGCTCGAGAACAGTGACAGCGATGCCCTCGCGCGCGAGCGCCAGCGCTGTGGTGAGACCGACCGGTCCTGCGCCAGAGATAATGACTTTCATGATGGTGTCTTGGATGGTTGCCGGCTCGGATGGTACTGGCCCCCCTCTCCTCACGCAACCAAAGGCCCCAGTGGAGCCCCTATACAGGTCTCCAGATGACCCACGCACCAGGTCGGGGCAATTTGCCGCCCCTCGGCGACCGCGCTATCGTCCAAGCTCACTTTAGAAGGAGCCTCCCATGATCCTGCGTCATCCGAAATTCGTCGCTTCGCTGGTTGCTGCTGCAGCGATCGCCTTCGCACAGCCGTCTGCCATGGCGCAAGCCAAGTGGCGTGCGGCGGGCAATTTTGCCGTGGAGCACACATCATCCGAAGCCATGAAGCTGTTCAAGGAAGAGCTTGAAAAGGCAACCGCTGGAAAGTTTGTGGTCGATCTCTTTCCCGCCATGCAACTGGGTGGCGCGCAGGAAAACGTTCAGGGTGTGCGCACCGGTTCCATCCAGATGACCTGGGTAGGCATGGCCTTTCTCACCCGAACCGTTCCTGAACTCGAGGCGCTGTCACTGCCCTTCCAGTTCACCAGTCGCGAGCAGGCGTTTCGCGTGACCGATGGCCCGATTGGCGCCGAGATCGATCGGCGGATCGCGAGTAAGGGCGTCACACTGCTTGGCTTCATGGAGCTCGGCGCACGCCACGTCACCAACTCAAAGCGCCCCATCAAAACGCTTGAGGATTTCAAAGGTCTCAAGATCAGGCTCCAGCCCAACGAGACGCACCTCGCATCCTTCCGCGCGCTGGGCGCCAACGCAGTAGCCATGGACGTAAAAGAGCTCTATTCGGCCCTGCAGCAGGGTGTCGTGGATGGTCAGGAAAATCCGTTCTCCATCATCAACGCCAACCGCTACTTTGAGGTCCAGAAATTCATGTCCAACACCGGACACTTTTTCGACTTCATCGTTGTGATTGCCAACCGCAAGGCGTTCGAAGCGCTGCCGCCGGCTCACCAGAAGGCCGTTCGTGACTCGATGAATGCAGCGGTTCGATATCAGCGCGAGCGCGCATTGATTCAGGAGGCCGACTCAATCGGGGAAATCAAACGTCGCGGCGTCACCTACGATGAAGTGTCACCCAAACTGATCGCCGACATGCGCGCCGCAACGGCCAACATCGTGGAAGACGTGAAGAAGCGTGCGGGCGCGGATCTGGTCGCACGCGTGCTTGCCGAAGCCGCCAAGCAGTAAGCGGTGCTTACCACTTATGAAGCGGGGCTTGCGCGGCTGGACCGCGCGGTCCGCTGGCTGGTCATCGTCTGCTCGGCCCTGATGATCCTGGTCGTGTCGGTCCAGGTGCTACTGCGCTATGCCTTCAACACCTCAATCGACTGGTCCGATGAGGTCTCGCGGCTCCTGTTCGTGTGGTGCATGTTTCTGGCTATCCCGTTAGGCCTGCGTGAAGGATCCCATGTCGGTATCGAGCTGCTTGTTCAGTTCGTACCGGCGGCCCCTAGGCGGCTCTTGTCCCGACTGTGTTCGCTGGTTGCCATGTTGCTCATGGCGGTGGTGCTTTACTTCACGGTCACGGTGGCGATTGAAACCTGGGACGAACTGATGCCCACGCTTCCAGTGAGCACCAATTGGTTTCTTGTTCCGGTAGCCGTGTGCGCGCTCCATTGCTTACTGCATCTGATTGCCCTCCTCTGGCGCGACCCCGTTCGCACCAGCGTCATCAACCACGAATAAGGGCTGTGCAGCCATGAGCACACTCGTGATGCTGGTTTTTGCCGTGGCTGCGCTTGCTGGTATGCCACTCGCATTTGCTCTGGGCGTGGCTGCGCTAGCCGGACTTGCTGTCGCCGACATCGATTACGGGATGCTTCCCACTCGCATGATGAACGCGGTGAATTCGTTCCCACTCATGTCCATCCCGCTCTTCATGGTGGCGGGCGAACTCATGATCAAGGGCGGGATCATGGAGCGCATGATCCTGTTCGCCAATGCGCTGGTGGGGCGGGTGCGGGGTGGGCTGGCGCAGGTCGCAATGCTAGCCGGTGCCATCTTGTCGCTGGTGTCGGGTACCGCAGTCTCCGACGCTGCGGCCCTGTCCTCCACGGTGGGGCCGGAACTCAAGAAGCGCTACGGACTCGGTTTCTCCACCGCGGTGATCGCGGCCTCAGCCAACCTCGGGCCTATCATCCCGCCGTCGGCTGCCATGATCGTCTACGCCTACATGGCAGGCTCGTCTGTATCCATCGGCGCCCTGTTTGTGGCGGCAGCCATTCCCAGCGTCATCATCACGGCAGTCTTCATGGCGCAGTGCTGGTGGATCGCCAAGCGCCGCAACTACCCACTCACCGGCGAGCCCTTCACCGTTAAACGACTCGCGCAGGCAACCGGTGCTTCCTGGCTCACGCTGGCGCTTCCCATCGGCGTGATCGCGGGCATCATCGGGGGCGCCTTCACCGCCACCGAGGGCGCAGCCATCGCAGTGGTGGGCGCACTGCTGCTTGGATTTTTCGTCACCCGCGAATTGAAGCTCGCTGATTTGCCTGAGATTCTCTATCGCTCGGCCGTGATGTCAGGGGTGGTGGCGGCCATGATCGCGTTTGCCTCCACTGTCACGTTTCTGCTCACGGTGGATCTGCTGCCGCAGGCGCTCGCTGACTGGCTTCGCTCCATCACTTCGAGTCCGCTGGTCTTCAACCTGCTAGTGGCGCTGCTCCTCCTGGTGGTCGGCATGTTTCTGGAGTCGAATGCGGCCTACATCATGCTGGTGCCCTTGCTCCACCCAATTGCGATGTCATATGGCATCGACCCCACCCATTTCGCCTTCCTGTTCGTACTCAATCTGATCATCGGGATGATGACGCCCCCCGTCGGCGTGGTGTTGTTTGTCATCTGCAGCATGACAGGCATCCGCATGGGGGAACTGGTCAAGCACTGCATGCCGTTCATTGTTTCTCAATACCTGCTGCTGATCGCATGCATTGTTTTCCCGCCGCTTGTTACCTGGTTGCCCAAGATGTTGGGCTACTGATCGGCACCACCACGCTGGGAGTCGCTGATGCGTGCAATCGTCTGTGAAGCCTATACCGGCTACCAGGACCTGAAGCTTCGTGATGTTGCGCCCCCGCCGCTACGCCCCGGCTGCGTTCGAATCGCCGTGAAGTACTGCTGCGTTGGCTTTGGTACTTCACTGATCGTTGCAGGTCGATACCAGCGAAAGCCGCCCCTACCGTTTGTTCCGGGCACGGAGGTGTCTGGGGTGGTCACCGAAGTGGCGCCTGAGGTCTCGCATCTTGCGGTAGGCGATCGGGTCGCCGGCATCATCGACTGGGGTGGTTATGCCGAAGAAGCGGTTGGCACCGCCGACACCGTCTGGAAAATTCCAGAAGCGGTCCCGTTTGACCTCGCCTGCCTACTGCCGGCTGCATATGGCACGCCCTGGGCAGCGCTCCACTGGCGGGCTCACCTGCAGGCCGGCGAAACCGTGCTGGTATTTGGCGCAGCAGGAGGCGTGGGTCGGTGTGCTGTCGAACTAGCCAGACTCGCAGGGGCTCATGTGATTGCTGTTGCCCGAGACGAGGCGCGCATTCAGGTGGCCCTTGAACACGGCGCACACGAGGGCTGGCGCAGTGACACGCCAGACCTGGGCCGAATGCTCAAGGAGCGGCATGGCGGCCGCGGTATCAATGTGATTTTCGATCCGGTGGGCGGTCAGTGTTTCGAACACGCAATGAAGGCTGTCGCGCCGGAGGGCCGTATCCTCGTGATCGGGTTTGCGGGGGGTACGATTCCTCAGGTGCCCGCCAACCTGCTGCTGGTAAAAAACGTGGCCGTCATCGGCGTGAATCTGGGGCTTTATACCGGCTGGACACCCGGCGACGAGCGACAGACGCACGCGCCCAAAATGCGTGACATGATCAACCAGCTGTCAGCCCTGGTGGCGCAGGGTCAGTTGCGCCCGGCTCCGCCTACAGCGTTTTCGCTGGAACACACCGTGGACGCGTTCGACGCGCTGGTTGAACGTCGACACACGGGGCGGATGCTGATCCGGGTGTCAGATCAGCCCTGAACGGCGCCAGGTCGACCCGCTCGGAGCTAAAAAGCCCCGAGCGAAGGCAGATCTAGCCAGCCCAGCCCGAGGCACGATAGGCAGATTACGCTGCAGCGGGGATACGCCCGGCGCGTTCACGCTCGATCTCAATGAGCGCTTCTTCGAGTGGTTTGACCGTGGCATCGGTACGACCAAGCTTCTCGAGGCCAAAGAGCCCAAGCCTGAAGGTGCGGAAATCTGCGCCCTCGTCGCACTGCAGCGGCACACCCGACGCCGTCTGAAGGCCCAGGTTGAGGAACGCCTTGCTGCTTTGCATCTCAAGGTCGTGGGTGTAGCTCACGACGACGCCTGAGGCCTGAAAACCCTCAGCCGCTACGCTGGGGTAACCATGCCGCACCATGACCTCGCGCACCCGCTTGCCAAGCTCGATCTGGGCCGCGCGCAAGGCCTCAAACCCCCGCTCACGGGTTTCAATCATGGCGGCTCGGGTGATGGCGAGCGCGTCGGTGGGCATGGTGGTGTGATAAACGTGGGAGCCCGACTCATAGGTCTCCATCACCTGCAGCCACTTCTTGAGATCCAGCGCGAAACTTGAACTGGTGGTGCCGTCAATACGCTCGCGGGCAAGCTCCGACAGCATGACAAAGGCGCAGCAGGGCGAGCCGGTCCAGCCTTTCTGGGGAGCGCTCACGAGTACGTCAACCCCACAGGCCCGCATATCAACCCAGAGCGCACCCGAGGCGATGCAGTCGAGGACAAACAGTCCGCCTACCTCGTGAACCGCCGCCGCGACCGCCTTGAGGTAGTCGTCGGGCAGCACCAGGCCGCAGGACGTTTCAACATGGGGCGCGAACACCACCGCGGGGCGTTCGGCACGAATGGCGCTCACGACCTCATCAATGGGCGCGGGCACAAAGGGCTCGCGGCTGCCGGCCTTCAGCCGGCGCGCTTTCAACACCGTGCAGTGACTTGAGAAGCCGCCCGCATCGAAGATCTGGGACCAGCGGTAGCTGAACCAGCCGTTACGAAGCACCATCACACGCTGACCGGTCGCGAACTGCCGGGCGACTGATTCCATACCGAAACTGCCGCTACCCGGGACCACCACGGCCGAACGAGCACCGTAGGCCTCCTTGAGAATGGCCGAGATGTCACACATGACGCCCTGGAAGCGCCGGGACATGTGATTGAGCGCGCGATCGGTGTAAACCACCGAATATTCAAGCAAACCGTCGGGATCGACGTTGGGCAGAAGACCGGGCATGTGACACTCCGTTGCCGAATCGAACCGATGAGTTTACGCGGAAGCGCAAAAACGCGCCTTAATTCGCGTCAAATCC
>CAIPNM010000112.1 GCA_903866395.1 uncultured bacterium | reverse complement strand
GATGCCCCCGACTCTGGACCTTTCGGCGCTGCGTACGGGGTTCGATGTCCCGCAGGCCCAGGCCGACGGCTTTAACGTACTGCAGGTCAAGTCGATCACGCTGCTGAGCCCCGACACGCAGTTAAAGCTCGACTGCACCGCGATGGCGTCCAGCGAGCAACGCTGCGTGACCGACCTGCTCGCTGAGAAACTCCCCATACCCCTGACCGATCGCTGGCTCATCACTGCAGCCCAGATCAACCTGTACTACCCCCCTGTACCGGGTAAGGTGCGGCCGAAGGTGGTCACGGTTGAGGTCACACGGAAGGGCCGACTCAACCTGCACAAGTTCGACGCTACGCTTCAGGCGCAACTCGAACGCTATCTGGTGTCGTTAGGAATTCTCGACCGAGGGCAGAGGCTGAATGTCGAGGAGGAACCCCCTGCTGCCGACATCGGCGAGCCCGTGCTCGAGCATTAAACGATGTCAGTCCACGAGTCGTGGTCGCTGGTCTGCCGCCTGTTCTCGGGCGGCACACCGGTGATGCGGGCTGCGCTTTCGGCCGCTGAACTTCGAGCCTGCGAGACGCTGGGTGCAGCGATCAAGCCGACAGTCGTGAGTCGGGCGTACGCGCTGTGTCCGTATTGCCAGCTGCGAAACGGTCAGATCTTCAGCGCCGACGAGGAGGGCCAGGTCTGTCTGTGTCCGGAGTGCGGTCGGATTCCGATCACGGCAAATGATCGCGGCGCGGTCATGCTGGATGAGCACTGGCTGCGATCGCGGTTGCGAATGGCGCTCGACATCGAAAGCCGCGACGGTGTCACCGAGATCGTCGATGGTGTCTGGCGTCTGGGAGATGCGCGACGGGAGCCGGTGCTGCTCGCTCGAAGTCTCTTGCGCTTATGGGCGGAGCCGGCGATCTTCGATCGCATCCGGGTCGCTGGCGCAGGCATCCGCGTCATCGCACCGCACTCGCCCGCAACACGGGGCGCGCCGTTTCCGTCAGGCATCGAGTGGTGTCCGCTCGAGGAGCGGTTCATGTTCTATGGTGGCCGGATATCGCTGATTGGGGGATCGTCCGGACTCAATGCGGAGGAGCCCTCGCCCAGGGATCCGTCGGCACCCGTCTACGGCCCGTTCTCCGCAGACTTTCACTGGGTCACCCTTCCCGACTGGGAACATGGGCCCATTCGATGTACCGAGGGTCAGGCTGCAATCTTCCAGGCGCTGTGGTCGTTCCGAGGCGTCCCCGTAGATGGAGATCGCGTAATGCGACGCGCAGGTCTTTCAAGCGGAAAGCCCAACGATCTCTTCAAGGTGAAAGCACGCTACAAGGGAGACCCGGAGTACGAGGGACCGCTCTTCGCCTACCGGGCGCTTGTGAAGTCAAATAGGCGGGAGGGGACGTACGCGATGTCATGCGCGAACGCTACGCCCAGTTCCCTGTGCCAGACCACATGATCGCGATGGCGATAGCAAGAACCTCCGTAATCGATATCCACGGCGGGCAAGAACAGAACAGGTAGCGGGTAGCCCAGTCTCAGCTTGATGGTCACTGTGGGAACGATTAAGGTTTCACTCACCTTAAGCCACCACACACCCTGCCGGCAGCCTCCGCCCAGATGACCCCCACCGACACCATTGCCTGGTACAACACCAACGCGCCTGCGCTAGTGAAGACCTACGAGCAATTGCAAGCGGAAGGCGTTCATGGCTGGCTCATCGATTTGCTACCCGGCGCAGGCGCAACAGCACTTGATGTCGGCGCGGGCTCTGGTAGGGATGCAGCCTGGCTCGCCTCACGCGGACTGGAGGTGATCGCCGTTGAACCGGCTCGAGCGATGCGCGAATCCGCTATCCAAACCCACGCCGCGTCGGCAGTGCGCTGGATTGACGATGCAATGCCGGACCTCAGGCAAGTGCTTCGATTGGGGCTGTCATTCGACTTCATTCTTTTGTCTGCGGTCTGGATGCACCTACCGGATCAAGTCCGCCCGCGCGCCTTTAGAAAACTGATCACGTTGCTAAAGCCTGGCGGACTCCTCGCGATCAGTTTGCGCACAGGGCCGGCTGGTGAAGATCGCCCCGGGATGCATTCGGTAACCGAAGCCGAAGTCGAGCGACTCGCACGTGAGCACGGCGCATTCATCGCACGTCGAGTGAGCTCCGCTGACCAGCAGAATCGCTCAGAAGTGTCTTGGGTACAGATAGCGATACGTTTGCCTGATGACGGTACGGGAGCACTACCGCTGTTGCGGCAGGTGATTCTTAACGATGACAAATCGTCGACCTACAAGCTTGGGTTACTTCGTTCGATCAGCCGAATCGCTGATGGTGCGCCTGGCTATGGCCGATTGACCGAGCACGATGAAGTGGCGGTCCCGCTTGGATTAGTCGGGCTCTTTTGGCTTCGGCTCTACAAACCTCTTATTGCTGCCAATCTGCCTCAGGCCCCCAAAAATCGCGGCGATGCCGGGCTCGGCTTTATTCGCGACGGGTACCGAAAGATTATCGATCTCTCGCCGCTCGATCTCCGAATCGGTGCACGGTTCAACGATCAGCGGGCGCGCGCGCTTCATGCTGCGCTTCGTGATGCTTGCGAAACGATCGTCAAAATGCCGATGCGCTATCTGACCTACCCGGGCGGGGGCCCGGTATTTCGTGTCTCGCAACCGGTTATGAGATTTTCACCAGACTCGTTCGTATTGGATGAAACGTACCTGCTGTCGTTCGGTGAGCTTCTAGTGCCGCTTCACCTGTGGCGCACGCTGCAGCGATTCGATGCCTGGGTAGAGCCAGCGATCACGGCCGAGTGGGCGCGACTAATGCATCGATATGCCTACAGCCAGGGACGAAGCCTCAGCGAACCTGATATTGCTCGTGCGATGGCCTGGATCGACCCTGTCCGAAATGTTTCTGAAGTTCGGGGGCGAGCGATCCAGGCGATGAGCCAACAGCCGCTTCACTGCGTTTGGAGCGGTCAACGGCTCACCGAGCCGCAATTAGATATCGACCACTGCCTTCCGTGGAGCGTGTGGCCGTGTGACCACTTGTGGAACCTGCTCCCGGCGAACCGCCGCGTCAATCAACAGGAGAAGAGAGATCGTCTACCCGGCGAGGCCATGCTGCATCAGGCGCGAGAAAGGATTCTAGATTGGTGGCAAATCGGATACGAGCAGTCGGATGCCTCAATTCGCGAGCGGTTTAGGGCGGAGGTGGCCGCAGGACTACCGGCTATCGCGACCGGTAACTTCCAACTTGAAGAAGCATTTGACGCGCTCGTTGTACAGCGGATGCGGCTACGAATCGACCAAGGGGTTCCGGAGTGGCACCGGCGTACGCCCTGAACAACTATGACTGATGCTCGTGTTGAACCGCAAACATCCCAATTGAATTTCTAAACGGCAGCATAACGACGCCACCGCCAAAGGGCTAGCGCTGAACAGCGCGACATGTCGCATCCCGGCATGTCCACCCGAAATCCTCCACGCTTTTGCGATCACTCATGGTTGAGGTTCTTCTTCGCTCAGCCACGTCGGGATATCCCTTTGGCTATTGAGTACCCGCCAGACGTCGATGTGGCTGTCCAATTCGACGTAAAAAACCCAATAGGGGTAGCGCTTGAGCGGCCACATGCGCAATCCCGGCAAATTCAGCTCATGTGCGTAGCGTGGTGACCCTGTCCGGGGGTGACGACCAATGTGGTCGAAGGCCTTTTGTAGCGACTCGATGAAACCCAAGGCCACTTGATCACCCGCCTCCTCGCGGTAGTAATCAACCGCCCCCTCAACATCCTTGCCCGCAAGTTCTCGGGGGACGATCCGCTTGGGCTTCAAACCGAACCGCTTTTCTTTACTCGCTTGCGTAGCGCGTTGAAGTAGTCGCCATCCGCCGCTTTCCCAGGTCGGGACGAGGCGCCGGCGAGCAGCAGGCCGCGCAAGCTCTGTCGGTCCTGATCCTTGCGAATCAACTCGCGCACATACTCACTGCTCGTGCCATAACCACGTTCAGCGACTTGTTCGTCGACAAAAGACTTCAAAGTCTCTGGGAGGGAAATGTTCATGGTTGTCATGGAGCCAGTGTATTTAGTTTGGCAAATTTTGGCAATAACTGTCTTTCGGTCACCGACCAGGTTAAGGTGATGGGCGAGCACCTGCATAAGCTTATCCTCCGCCCCACCAATCGCCCTGGCGAACCTCTCCAAGTTACACACGCATAAGCCCCTGATTTTGCAAGCGTTCTGCGTGTGCAAAATAGAGCGGTTCGAAAGTACAGGGAGAGGACAGAGAGCGAAGGAGGTTCGAACTGCGCACCTTCACAGGCCACAGCGCTGCGCCGTTACACACGCAGAACTGCGCACGGCTTTGTCTGGGAAAACAGCGCCTTTATGGAGCGGGCTGCAAGGGGTCTGGGCCAGCTTGAGCGAAAGCTCCAACGGGTCGACCAAACCGAACCGACCACGATACCCTTCGGCGAGAAATGCAAACTCGTTCATCACACCCACCACGCTGCGGTTAACCGTCTTGGCGTACGCAACATCTCCCATGCTCTGAATTTCAGAATCGATGAATTCGGCAGGCAACTCCAATGCGTTCAGCACGTACCTCAACGCCTCAGGAAATCGCTTCCCCAGTGTTGCGGCAGGTGCTAAGGGCAACATGACAGGTAAGAGCGTGCGTTCATTGACCACGAGCGCCAGTTGAGGCTTCCAGAACAAGGCCGTGGCGTACCAGTTTCCCAAGCGCGTCGAGGCAGGCACAGGCCTATCGACCGGTCGTCCCATCCGATCGAGCAGCTTCTTGGTGCAGTGAAGCGTGAACATGGAACCGGTCAATCTCGTTCGCCAACCGGCATCAACTCGTAACTGGTACTGCGGCCACTGGCCTCGGATTTCTTCAGGACACCGCGCTCCAACAGCTCGGTGATGTCGCGTAGCGCCGTGTCCTGCGAGCACTTGGCCACCGCCGCCCATTTGCTGCTGGTCAGTTTCCCCTCAAAGCCATCGAGCAATTTGTTCAGCAGCTTTATTTGCCGATCGTTGAGCGGCGTGCCAGCCCAATGCTGCCAAAAACGAGCCTTGGCCAACACCTGCGCGAGCGTTTCTTCTGCGCCCTGGATGGCGCGAAGCAGGCAGGTCAGAAACCATTCCAGCCAGTCGGTGACATCCAGATCGCCTTTTTGCGTGGCCTCCAGTCGCTCGTAATAGTCTTTGCGCTCTCTCTGAATCTGGGCCGAGAGACTGTAGAAGCGTTGCGGTGACTTTTCGGCGCGCGACAGCGCCATGTCGCCCACGGCCCGCGCTATCCGTCCGTTGCCATCTTCAAACGGGTGGACGGTCACGAACCACAAGTGCGCGAGGCCCGCTTTGACTACTGGATCGTCCTGGTTATCCACATTGAACCAATTCAGGAAATCTCCCATCTCGGCTTCTAGCCGATGCGCTGGGGGCGCTTCGTAGTGAACCTTTTGCCGATGCATCGGTCCTGAGACCACTTGCATGGGCCCCTGCGCATCGTCGCGCCACTGGCCGACCCGGATCTTGGAGAGACCGCTGTACCCGGTCGGAAACATGGCCGCATGCCAGCCAAACAGCCGCTCTGGAGTCAGCGAAACGTGGTACCCCTGAGTGGCGTCCAACACCATGGCCACCATGCCATCGACGTGCCGATCCACCGGCGCCAGGGCGCCGATGTCGACGCCAAGCCGCCGGGCGATGGACGAGCGCACCGAGTCGGGGTTGAGTTTTTCGCCCTCGATTTCGCTGGTCTTCAGCACATCCTCTGTCAGGATGCGAAGGGTCGCCTGGTCACGCAAGTCGAACCCCAGGTCATGCATCCGGCCCAGCAGATGCCCCTGGGCCAGGTGAACCTGGGCGAGCAGCGGCGCCAAGCGCCGGTGGTCATATGTCCAATGCGGCCAGTCGTTTTGTTGCCAGATATAGCGTTTATCTACGCGACTCATGCGGTGATTGTGGTTGGCATTCACCGCACCGTCAAGACAATCTACGCATTATTTGCGGACTTAATGACAGGAATTCGCCGCAAACACCCGCTTTAGGCAGGAACGAGGAACTATTCAAACTACCCAAAGGAGGTTCATATGGCCATCAACGTCAAACTGCCGGAAGCCCTGGTCGAGACCGCCAAGCGCTACGGCGCCATTGAGCGCCGTTCGGTGCCTAAGCAAATCGAATACTGGGCTCAAATCGGCAGGATCGCCACCGAAAACCCAGACATGCCCTTTAGCGTGATCCGTGACATCCTGGTCGCCGACCAGGAAGAGCCTGTTGGTGAATACCGGTTCGGCTGATGCGCATCCTTCCCCCCTCGCCCGTCGAGCGCGTCGTCAAAAACTGCACCGTGGCTGCCAGCCAACCAAAGGTGGTCAACCAAGATCGGCGATCTGGCTGACATTCAGATTTACGAGTTCGGCGCGGGCAACCTGCCCTTCAGGCGCAGTACTCTGATAGATCACGCAGTCACGCGGGATCCTCGGAAACGACCATTTCGTCGAAGACCCGTAGACCGTCCTCTGATACCGCCTTGCCGCCGGTGAATTCCTGCCATCGGCGAACGATCACATCGACGTACTTAGGGTCGAGTTCGATCAGCCAGCCAGTCCGACCGGCTTTCTCGGCAGCGATCAGCGTCGTTCCCGATCCACCGAAGGGATCGAGCACAACATCGCCTGGGCGGCTCGAGTTGCGAATCGCGCGTTCAATCAGTTCCACCGGCTTCATGGTCGGGTGAAGGTCGTTCTTCTGGGGCTTTTTGATATTCCAGACGTCCCCCTGATCACGGTCACCGCACCAGTGTCGGGTCTGCCCTTCGGGCCAACCGTAGAGAATCGGCTCGTACTGGCGTTGGTAATCGGCACGCCCCAGCGTAAACGTGTTCTTCGCCCAAATGATGAAGGTCGACCACTTTCCACCAGCCGCTCGAAACGCTTTCTGAAGGGTATCGAGCTCGCTCGACGACATGGCGATGTAAGCCGCACCCGAGCAGTGCGCAAGCATCGGCTTTAATGCAGAGAGCAGGAAGTCATAGAAGCCATCTCCCAGATTGTCATTCAGGATCGGCCGATCCTTACCGCGCATCTTGTCCTTCGCGCTATTTGCATAGTCGACGTTATAAGGCGGGTCTGTCACGATCATATTCGCCACAGATTCGCCCATCAGCCTCTTGTAGCTCGTGGGATCGGTCGCATCACCGCATAGCAAACGGTGCTTACCCATGATCCAGATATCGCCAAGCTTCGAGACTGGCGTCTCCGTGAGTTCGGGTACCTCATCATCGTCGGTCTGACCCTCAGTACTTGACTCCTCACCGAGCAGAATCTCGGCGAGTGCATCAGCGTCAAAGCCAGTGATGTCCAGATCGAAGCCGTCCTCCTGCAGGGACTGAAGTTCCACGCGCAGCATCTCATCGTCCCAGGCTGCGTTCTCGGCGATGCGGTTATCCGCAATCACTAGCGCCCGGCGCTGAATCGGAGTCAGGTGGTCGAGCACGACGACCGGTACCTGCTCGAGGCCCAGCCGCTGGGCAGCCGCGAGCCGGCCGTGGCCCGCAACAATCACCCCGTCACTGCCAGCAAGGATCGGGTTAGTGAAACCGAACTCGGCGATTGATGCCGCGATCTGCGCAACCTGGGCATCTGAATGCGTGCGTGAGTTCCGCGCATAGGGTACGAGCCTGGCTGCCGGCCACTGCTCGATCTTGTCTGCAATCCAGGATGCCGTCACTGCGGGGCTCCGCTTGGGTCCAGTGTGAGAGAGGTCGTTATCGGGCCTGCCTGCGTCTGCGCAGGCGGGTTGAGTCAGGACGTTGAATAAGGTCAGCGCGTACCTGGCGCGCGCGAACCGCGCACGCGGCGAACCTTGGTTCGCACCCTGACGCTAGGGGAGTGGCGCGCTGTCGCCCCCCGCTTTGCTCAGTCGCCAGGAAGGACCCGTCAGCTGCGTCAGATCTGTCGGTTTTCTAGCGCTTTCATGCGTTGTTGACCGGGATCGCTTCTGTCCTGACGGTAGCTGAAACTGTACGCCCAAACCGGGCTAGATGCTGCACGCCAATTGCGACTCAATCGCCGCGCACGACCGCACTCAACATCCGAATGCCGCGCATGCGCTTCAAAACACGCAGAAAAAGTTTACGTTGAGGCGATGCATCGAGGTCCCAGCTTCAGCGAGGCCCTTGACCTTACTCCACCTCAGCCAGTCTCTTCACGACGGTCGCTATCGCCTTGTTCCAGCGCCGCGAAGCTGTATTTCGATCGCAGGCAAAGCGCCTGCCAATCACCTGCCACTCATGCCGGTTGGCACGCATCCACACCAGATGACGCTGCTCGACCTCCAGCCACTGAATCCAGCGCATCGTCTCAAGCATCCGCTCGATCGCCTCCGGGCTGGGCGGTAGCGGTCGGTACAGGCGCTCGGAGTCGGGATAACGCTCGGAGACTTGCAGAGCGAGCGTCAACCAGGGAT
Organism: uncultured bacterium; assembly: GCA_903866395.1. Lineage (GTDB taxonomy): Bacteria > Pseudomonadota > Gammaproteobacteria > Burkholderiales > Burkholderiaceae_E > SYIM01. The sequence goes on along the minus strand of CAIPNM010000112.1, from coordinate 1,137 downwards.
TGAAATGGCCAGCGGGCCTCACGCATGGCAGACGGTGAGCGACCTCTGCTGCCTCGGCAAACCGGGCTGCCACCTCCTCGATGGTCCATTCGGTGATCACCTCAGCCATGGCGCTTACCTCCGTTGCCGTACAGGCGTTCACCCAACTGTCGTACGAACTGCCTCTCCACCCAATCCAGACGTTGGTCATGTTCAGAGACCACCAGAACCTGATCGTTTTGCCAGCCCTGGCGTTTCACGGCATCTAGGTTCGGAGACTCGGGCTGGAGCCTCCCAAGCGGGCACCGATAGCGGTGGTGGGGTACTTTCATCTCACACCTCCCCTTCGGCCATCTCACGGGCCAGATAGAGCAACGCTATGGCATCCGCTTCGTTATCGTCAGCAGGGCTGTGGCCGCGTGCACGAACCGCTGCCACCATGTCGTCCTTGCTGGCATTCCCTTTCCCGGTGGCTTGCTTCTTGATGGTGCCAACCGGGATACCCTGATAGGGAATCTGGTGGTGTTCGCACCAGGCCGTCAGGTGCGCCATAAAGCCGCCATAGGCGTGCGCTGCATCGACCCCGGCATGTCGGCGGACTTCTTCGAACACCACCAGGTCAATGCAATCGTTGCACTGCTTGATGTCGGTGAGCCAGCGCTTGAACCGCAGGAAGCGCATGCCGCCGCCCTCAAAGCGCTGGGGCTTGAAGGATTGGCTGCCGCTTGCGATCGCGCCGTCGCGGCTGACCAATGCCCAGCCCGTTTGGGTGCCCAGATCGAGGGCCAAGATCGTCGTTGTTTTCATGTCAATTTCTCAGTGGGACTGACGCACTGACGCTTTCGACTCACGAAACATGAATGTTTCGTCACGTACACGTGTGAGAGAAATTACGTTTTCAGGTGTCCGAAGCGTCAGTCGGGATGTCATAAGGGTCGCCGCGTAGTGCACTAGCGGTCTGTGTAGTGCTGTGGGACGGGTGGGCGCTCTTTCAGACCGATGCCTCGAAAGCCTCGAAGTCCCATCGTGTTGCGCCATTTTTCGATACCCCGGGTGATTAGAAGATCGGCAAAGCGCCGTTGGGAGCCCACGAATTCGCCAGCCCCATCCGCCCAATGCTTCCAGTCGTTGAACAACTCGGCCGTGAGCGACTTCGCG
>CAIPNM010000111.1 GCA_903866395.1 uncultured bacterium | reverse complement strand
GGCCCCGCCCTCGGCGCGAGAGGCCAGGGTGGCCGCGCCCAGTGATCCGCACGGCCGCGACCCCTCGGCGCTACGACGTGGCGTGGGCGTGGCCTGCATGTGGTACGGCATTGGTAACACCGTGATTGCCAATCCGTCTGACATGGAAATCGGCCTCAAGCCCGACGGGCGATTCGTGCTGTTCAATGGCGCGGTCGATATCGGCCAGGGCACCTACACGATCATGCCGCAGATTGCCGCTGATGCACTGGGCGTGCCGCTTGCACTGATTGATCAGACCGTGTCAGACACCGCGCTTACGCTCGATGGCGGAAAGAGTTCGGCCTCGCGCCAGACCTTTGTGTCGGGGAATGCGGCGCGGCTTGCGGGCCTTGATCTGCGCGCGAAACTCCTCGCACGACTGGGGGCCCCCGAGACCGCCGAGCTTCAAGTGGTGGGCGGCGTCATGCGCGCTGGCAGTGCTTCACTGAACCTCGCCGAGCTTGATATCGATGAGCGTGGTCTCGTCGCAGTGGGCCGCGGGCGTTTCAACCCGCCCACCGTTCCGCTCGATGGCGATGGTCAGGGCGTGCCCTACGCCACCTACGGATTTGCAGCCCAGTTTGCCGAGGTGGAGGTTGATGTCTCGCTTGGCACCGTGCGGGTGCTGGCGATTCACGCCGCGCACGATATCGGTCGCGCCATCAACCCCACGCAGGTGGAGGGGCAGATCCACGGCGGCATTGCGCAGGGACTCGGACTCGCCCTCATGGAAGACTATGTGGCCCTCAAGACCGACAACCTGCATGACTACCTGATCCCCACGGTGGGCGACATGCCACCGGTGGTGGTGCATCTGGTCGAAGATCCCGAGCCCCTCGGGCCCAACGGCGCGAAGGGGGTCGGCGAGCCGGCGCTGGTTGCCACGGCCCCGGCCATTCTGAATGCGATTCGCGATGCAACGGGTGTGCGCATGACCGAGGTGCCAGTCACCCCCGATCGCATGCTCGCGGCGTTGCGTAGCGCCGCCGCTGCTTTGCGTTGAACCGCGCTGAACCGCGCTGAACCGATCCGTCAGGACTGTCTCCGATGAGTGCCTCTTCCGATACGTCTTCCGCCACGAATGAAGCCGCCGAGCCCGCAGTCGTGAAGGCGCGCCCGCCAGAAAAAATGGCGACCAACAAGATCCAGTGCGATGCCTGTCCGGTGCTTTGCCAGATTAGTGAGGGTCGCCTGGGCGCCTGTGATCGCTGGGGTAATGTCGAGGGGCAGTTACGCCGCATGGATCCGGTGGTGATCATGAAACGGCCAGGCGTTGACCTGGTACCGGCAGATCCCGCGTCCTGGGAAGGCCGACTGCTGCATCAGGATGCGCCGGTGTTTGTGTCGGGTGTCGCCAGCGGCACCACCTATCCCGATTACAAACCAGCCCCCTTCATCGTGGCCAGTCGCGCGGAAGGTGTCGACATGGTCACCGTGGTGACCGAAGGCATCTTCAGCTACTGCAGTTTCAAGGTGAAGATTGATACCGACCGCTATCTCGGGCCCGAGCAGGCGACTGTCCGTCATCAAGGCGAGGCGGTGGGCCATGTCACCACCATCGAATATGGTTCGCAGTTCCTATCGCTGGGCGGTGTTCATCACCTCACCGGCGGCTCCAAACGCGAGGGTCGCATCACCTGTGAACTGATGGAGCGGTTGGGCAATCATCATGCGGTCGACCTCGAGATCGAGGGCGGCGCGAAGCTCACCGTGCAGGCGGGTCGCGCGCCGATCGTCAATGGGGTGGAGGAGCGCCGCATGCGGGTGGGGTGTGGCTCAGCCACCATCGGCATCTTTGCCAAGCAATGGTTCGGGCACGCTGATGAGGTGGTGGTGGTCGATGATCACATCACCGGCGTGCTCTCTGAGCATCAGGCTGGCAAGTGTTTGGACATGCCGCCCTCGGGCATTCGGTTGCGTGGGCGGAAATCCACGCCGGGCCGTTATTTTCAGGTGGCCAATCCGGGCACGGGCTGGGGCGGTACCGACATTCAGGATCCGTTGTCCATCATCGAGGGCTGGGACCCGAAGGTGGCGCGGCCGGGCTTGCGACTCCTGATGGTGTCTACCACCGGTGAGCACGCGCAGTGGTATGTGCTGGACGACGACCTCGTGCCACAGCCTGCGCCCATGCCAGCGCCGATTGAAACCGTGGTCGAGCGGATCGGCGAAAACTGCGAGCCGGCGCTGGCCACCGTGCTGTTCCTGGGCGGCGCGGGCGGGAGCCTGCGGGCGGGCGTGACCGAGAACCCGATTCTGCTCACCCGCTCGGTGAAAGATTTGCTGACGCGCGTCACCTGCGGCGGGGCGCCCGCCTATGTCTGGCCGGGCGGCGGCATTACGGTGATGGTCGATGTCCTGCGGATGCCCGCAGGCTCGTTCGGGTCGGTGCCCACGCCGGCGATCGTCGCGCCGATCGAGTTCACGTTGCGTCGCGAAGATTATGAACGGCTGGGCGGACATGTCGATCGCATCCGTCGGCTCGAAGACGTGTGGGCGGGTGACCCGCATCACCTCATTGAATGGCAGGGCGATAACCCCTGGCCGCTGGAGCCGCTTCGTTGAACGCAGCCTGGCAGCCGGTACGCGCGCGGCTGTCCGAACGCCGCTGGCATTTTCAGCAGGGACCGATCGACCTGGTGATCGGTGCCGAGGGTGAGCGAGCTGCCTGCGAGGCGGCGCACGAGGCCTGTTGGGCGCACTTTGCATCGGTGCTCATCACCCTGGTGAGCGAGCTGCCGGCGCTCCGTCGCGCGCTGCCCTCGGCGGGCCGTCCGCCTGAGGTCAGCGGACCGGTCGCTCAGCGGATGGTGGCGGCTTGCCTGCCTCATGCCCAGCAAGGCCTGTTCATCACCGCCATGGCGGCGGTGGCCGGCAGTGTGGCTGACCATCTGATCCGCTGTTATCGCCGGCCTGGCGTGCAGCGCGCCTACATCAACAATGGCGGCGACATTGCACTGCATCTGGAACCGGGTGAATCCTGGCGTGCCGGTGTGGTGGGTAATGTGAATGCGCCCGCGCTCGATGCCGGACTCGTTGTGCCCGCCGAGAGCGGCCTGCGTGGCATTGCTACGTCAGGCTGGCGCGGTCGCAGCCTTTCCCTGGGCATTGCCGACAGCGTCACGGTGGTAGCGCGTGATGCGGCCACCGCCGACGCGGCCGCCACCATCATCGCCAATCATGTGGATGTGGCCGACGCTGCGATCGAGCGACGCCCCGCCAGCGAGGTTCGTGACCAATCCGATCTTGGCGACCTGCCCGTCACGGTGGCAGTCGGCGCGCTGGCGCCCGCGAGCATCGACAATGCGCTTGCAAACGGACTCGCCTGCGCGCGCGAGTTGGTCTCGCGCGGGCTGATCGGTCATGCGCTGTTAAACCTTGCCGGCCGCTGGGCGCAGACTGGTGACGGCTTTGCTCCGATCGATCAACGGCCCTCGCCTGGCCGGTCTACCCTGATGAGGGCTGCCTGATGCCTTTCGTTCGCAACAGCTGGTATGTAGGCGCCTGGTGCCATGAGCTCGGCAGCCAGCCGCTCGCCCGCCGTATTCTTGATGTTCCGGTGGTGTTCTTTCGACGCTCCGATGGCAGCCCTGCTGCGCTCGTCGACCGTTGTCCGCACCGGCTGTTACCGCTGTCACGCGGAACCGTGGTCGGGGATGTTCTCCAGTGTGGCTACCACGGCATGTGCTTCGACGGCTCCGGCGAGTGCACGCGGGTGCCCGCTCAAAGCCGCATCCCTTCCAACGCGCGGGTGCAGTCGTTTCCGGTGATCGAACACTGGGGCATGGTCTGGGTCTGGATGGGCGATCCGGCGCTGGCTGATCCGGCCCGGCTGTTTCGCGGCCTGCCCTGGGGAGAACCGGGGTGGACGCTCAACCTCGGCCCCTACACCCATGTGAAGGCCAATTACCGGCTGCTGGTCGAAAATCTTCTCGACCCGGTGCACGTCACCTATGTGCATCAGTCCACCCTGGGCACGGCAGCAATGGCCGACATTCCGATTGAGACCACGCAGGACGGCGACACCATTCTGGTGACGCGCTGGACTCGTAATTCACCGGCCGCACCCATTCTTCAGCGTTTTGGCCGCTGGCCGGGCAATGTGGACCGGTGGCAGTACTACTGGTGGCATGCGCCCGCGATCAACGTGGTCGATTTTGGCGCGCACGACGTGGGTAGCGGCGAGAGCGAGGCGGCGCGGCAAGCGGGGATCCGCATGTATTCCAATCATTTCCTCACGCCTGAAACCGAGACCACCACGCATTACTTCTGGTGCCAGTTGCGCAATTTCGCCCCCGATGACGAGACGGTTTCACGCGAGATCACCGAACAGTTCGTGATGGCCTTCGATGAGGACAAGGCGATTCTCGAAGCGGTGCAGCAGGCGAGCGCCGAACCGCTGATGACGCGGCCTGTGCAGCTGGGAATCGATGCCGGGGCGGTGCGCCTGCATCGCACGCTTGACCGACTGATCGAAGCGGAATCCAGCGATCAGGGTTCACCGGAGCTTGCCCGCAACCGACCTGGGGCAGCACACTAGCGTGTTCTCAAATCCACCGGCTACGCCTTTCGCGCGGCCTATTTCATCAACCACGGAGGAGCTCTCAACATGAAAAAACGTGAATTTCTTGCGGCAGGCGTTGCCCCGGCCGCAGTCGCCGCCCTGTCGCCGATCGGCGCCTGGGCCCAGTCTGGCCCAATTCGGATCGGCGAAATCAACAGTTACAAGGCGCAGCCTGCGTTTCTCGATCCCTATCGCAAGGGCTGGGAAATGGCGCTCGAGGAAATCAATGCCGCAGGTGGTGTGGCCGGACGCAAGCTGGAAGTGATCGCGCGCGATGATGGCGGCAACCCCGGCGATGCGGTGCGGGTGGCGGAAGAGCTGGTGAGCCGTGAGCGGATTGATCTGCTGGTGGGAGGGTTTCTCTCACACATCGGGCTCGCGCTCACCGACTTCGCCAAGCAAAAGAAAATCTTTTTCCTTGCCTCCGAGCCGCTCACCGACAAGATCGTCTGGCAGAACGGTAACCGCTACACCTTCCGGCTGCGCGCCTCCACCTATATGCAAACTGCGATGCTGGTGCCCGAGGCCGCGTCCTGGAAGAAGAAGCGCTGGGCGATCGTTTACCCCAACTATGAATACGGTCAGTCGGCGGCGGCTAGCTTCAAGGCGCTGTTGAAAAAGCTGCAGCCCGATGTTGAGTTCGTGGTCGAGCAGGCGCCGGCGCTGGGCAAGGTCGATGCGGGCGCGGTGGTGCAGGCGCTTGCCGATGCCAAGCCCGATGCCATCTTCAACGTGCTGTTTGGTGCCGACCTGGCGAAGTTTGTGCGCGAGGGCAATACCCGCGGACTCTTCAAGGGCCGTGAGGTGGTGAGCCTGCTCACCGGCGAGCCCGAGTACATCGATCCGCTGAAAGATGAGGCGCCGGAAGGCTGGCTGGTCACGGGCTATCCCTGGGACCAGGTCAACACGCCCGAGCACAAGGCGTTTGTCGATGCCTATCAGAAGCGGTTCAAGGACTATCCGCGCCTGGGCTCCCTCGTGGGCTATGTCACGCTGAAGGCGGTGGGCGCGGGCCTGGCCAAGGCGGGCGGCGCCGACACCGAGAAGCTGATCACGGCCTTCCGGGGCCTGCAGTTCGACTCACCGGTTGGCAAGGTGTTGTTCCGTCCCCAGGATCATCAATCGACGATGGGCGCCTATGTGGGTCGCACCACGCTTCGGAATGGCCGCGGCACCATGCGCGACTTCCGCTATGCCGATGGCGCGCAGTTCCAGCCCTCGGATGCCGAAGTTGCCGGCCTGCGTCCGAAGGACTGAGCTCGCGTCTGATCCCGCAGTCACGTCGCCGATCTCCGTCATCGCAGTTGATGACGGAGATCGGTGGCCCGCAGTCGCCTCGGCTCCGCGTGTTTTTCCGGGTTAACCACTCATGACGCTTTCCGCACTGCTGGTGCAGATGTTGAACGGTCTGGCGAGCGCGTCCAGCCTGTTCTTGATCGCAGCCGGCCTGTCGTTGATCTTTGGCGTGTCGCGAATCGTGAATTTCGCGCACGGCTCGTTCTACATGCTGGGCGTGTATCTCGCCTATTCGATCGTCGGGAAAATCGGCAGCACGCCGCTTGGCTTCTGGGCCTCCATGCTGATCGCAGCTGCGGTGGTCGCGCTCGTCGGACTGGTCGTCGAACTGGTGCTTCTTCGTCGCATCTACCGGGCGCCCGAGCTGTTGCAGCTTCTGGCCACCTTCGCGCTGGTGCTGGTGATCCGCGATGCAGTGCTCGTGATCTGGGGGCCAGAGGACCTGTTGGGGCCGCGCGCGCCCGGCCTCAAGGGCTCGATTGAGATCATGGGGCGACAGTTTCCTCAATACGATCTGGTGCTGATTTTCATCGGACCGTTGGTGCTTGCCGTGCTCTGGTGGGTGCTGATGCGCACCCGGTGGGGCGTTCTGATCCGCGCCGCCACACAAGACCGCGAAATGGTGGGGGCGCTGGGTGTGAACCAGGCCTGGCTTTTTACCGGCGTGTTCATGCTGGGGGC
>CAIPNM010000110.1 GCA_903866395.1 uncultured bacterium | reverse complement strand
GAGCAGTACTACACGCTCACCAAAACCGCAGGGCTCAAGGTGATTGATTTTTCACCGGCAGGCTTGCAGTTCATCATGCGCTTCAACCACCTGCATCCGCCCTTCAACAACCCCAAGGTGCGACAGGCAGCCATGCTGGCAATGGGTCAGCAAGCCTACATCGCCACCCAGGTGGGCGTGCCGGAGCTCGGCCGGGTATGCCGCAGCATGTACCCATGCGGCACTACCTACGCCGATGAGAACACCGGCGAATTCACCGGATCGCCCAACATCGCACGCGCCAAGGCGCTGCTGGCTGAGGCGGGCTACAAGGGTGAGCCGATCGTACTGATGCGGCCCACCGATCTCGCTTCGATCGCGAAAATCCCGCTGGTTGCCCGGCAGCAGCTGGAGGCAGCCGGCTTCAAAGTGGATTTCCAGCAGATGGATTGGGCATCGCTCGTCGCGCGCCGCGCCAAGAAAGATCTGCCCAACGCTGGCGGCTGGAATCTTTTCCTCACTGCCTGGACAGCAGGTGATATCTCGAACCCGCTCACCATGGCCATGTTCAACGCCAAGGGTGACAAGGGCTGGTTTGGCTGGCAGGACGAGCCGCGGATCGAAAAGCTGAAAGACGATTTCGCGCGTGCCGATAGCGTTGAGGCGAAAAAGAAAATCGCGAGTCAGATTCAGGCGATTGCCTTTGAGACCGCCACGCATGCGCCGCTGGGTCAGTACCGACAGCCCGCAGCGGTGCGCGATATCATCGACGGCGTGCTCGAAACCCCTGGCGTACCGGTGCTCTGGAACATCACCAAAAAATGACGCCGCGCTGAAGCGGTCGCGCGCCGATGTTGCGATTTGTGTTCAGTCGCCTCGCGGCGGTGGTGCCGGTGTTGTTCGTGGTCTCGTGCGTGGTCTTTCTGATCCTGCGCCTCGCCCCGGGCGATCCGGCCGCCGTCATCGCGGGTAACTCGGCCACCACCGCCGATGTCGAGCAGATCCGTGCCAGGCTCGGGCTTGACCGATCTCTGCCGGTGCAGTTCGGAATCTGGCTGGGGCGGGTATTGCAGGGCGACCTGGGCTACTCCTACTTTCTGAACAAGCCCGTGGCTGAACTGATCGCGCAGCGCCTGGAGCCCACCGCCTCGCTCGCCATCGGCACCATCCTACTTGCGGTACTGATTGCCGTGCCGTTGGGCGCGCTCGCGGCCTCGAGAATGGGCGGTTGGGTCGATCGGGCGCTGTCGGTCGTGTCGGTTGCGGGTTTTTCAATTCCAGTTTTTGTCACGGGTTATGTGCTGATCTATCTCTTCTCCATCCAGCTCGACTGGCTGCCGGTGCAGGGCTATCGGCCTCTGGGCGGCAAGGACGGGCTGGCGGGATGGGCGCGCCATCTGATCCTGCCCTGGGCTGCGCTGTCGATTATTTATGTTGCGCTGATCGCCCGCATCACGCGCGCAGCCGTATCCGAGGCTCTCACTGAAGACTACATCCGGACTGCGCGAGCCAAGGGCGTCTCGGAGCACGTGGTGCTCATCCGTCATGCGCTTCGGAACGCTGCAGTACCAATCGTCACCGTGATTGGCATCGGGGTCGCACTCCTGATTGGCGGCGTGGTGGTGACTGAAACCGTATTCGCCATTCCGGGCCTGGGATCACTCACGGTCGATGTGGTGCTGAACCGAGACTTTCCCGTGATCCAGGGACTGGTCATGTTTTTTGCAGCCATCTATGTGCTG
>CAIPNM010000109.1 GCA_903866395.1 uncultured bacterium | reverse complement strand
GAGGTCTTCGCCGACCTCGATCGAGGTGCGGGCGATTTCGGCGCGGACCTCGGCGGGCGCTTCGTCGCCGATGCTGGTGCCGAGCAATGCATCGATCGCGGCAAACAGGATGTTCTGTGATTCCCAGCCGATGGTGTTGAAAGCGAGAGTCACACCAACCGCGACGCCGCCGGTGCTCTCGGTGGTGGCGGCATTGCTGGCCTCGATCGTGGAGACATTCTCGGCCTCAACACCCAGACTGCCGAGGATCGTGACCTCGCTGTCCAGAAGTTCGGCGGTCGCGGTATTCAGTACCAGGTTGGTGGCGATCAACGCATTGGCCGACAGCGCGCCGCCACCCGCCGCACCGCCGCTCGCGGCCGCCTCGCCTTCGAATTCGGACTCACTTCCTGCGCTTACTTCGCCGCTGAGCGAAGCGGTGATCGACGCATCGGAGGTGCCGCTGATCGTGAGATCAACCCCCGCATCGAGTGCCGCATCGGTCACCGAGGCAAGCACACCCGCGCGCATGTCATTACGCACCACGATCCCGCCCACCGCCATGGCGGTGCCGCCGCCAGATGAGGCGGCTGCGGTCATGGTCACATCGGCTTCGATCGCCGATTCATCTTCAGCCTCGACGGAAATTGAACCACCCGCCTCGATTGAGACCAGGCCCGCATCTTCGTCGTCGTGCCCGCGGATCAATGCCCGCGTTTCAGCGCGTACCCGGTTGCTTGCGAGAATGCCCGAGGCACCGACCGATGATGCGGCCGCGGCACCTGCATTGGCTTCGGATTCGTTGCTGACTTCCGCGGTGAGTGCGATGGCGTCGACCGCCCGCACGCTGATGTCGCCACCCGCTGAGAGGTCGGTGCCCATCACCAGCGCGGTGGTCTCGAGCGGGAGCTCGTCAGTGAGGAGGTCGGTGCCGAGGAGCGCATTGATTCCGGCCAGCGCAATGTTGCCCATGTCCCAGCCGACCGCATTGAACGCAAGGGAAATTCCGCCCGCCGCGCCCGGTGCATTGGTGACCGTGCTGCCCGCTGAGGTTGAGCTTTCGATTTCGGTTGCGTTCAGTGCCTCGACAACGATATTGCCCTCGTCGCCCGCACTGATCGTGCTCGATTCGACAATCGCTTCGACTGCGCCCGTGAGCTGGGTCCAGGCGATGGTGCCGCCCAATGACAAAGAAAATGTTGCAGAGGCCTCTTCCGCGTCGCCCACCACGGCCAGGGACTCGGTGACCGCACTCATCGCGCCTTCGCTCGAGGCGATCACTGCGAAGTCGCCCGCCTCCACCTCGGCATCTGAGACCTGCGCGAGCACGCCGCGATCGACGGTGGCGCTCGCCACCGCCACACCGATCTGAATGTTTTTGACCAGCGGCAGCTCGGCTGAGAAACCCGCGCTCTCGGCCGAATACACCGACTCGTCACGCGCAACCATCGCCACGGCGCCCGGCGCGGTGATGGTCACCTCCGAGAGCCTGACCTCGGTCGTCCCCTCGGCGTTGAGCTTGGCCACCTTGCCGCGCGAACTCGCCGAGCTGCTGGTGAGCGCATAGATGCCGAGCGCCGACGCATCGATGTCAGCACCCGCCACCATGGCAAGCACGTTGTCGATGATGTCGATCGTCTGCACACCCACCAGGTTCGACTCGACCGAACCATTGATGCCGGCAGTGGGCTCGTCTTCGCTGTCATCGCCCTGCGCATCAAGCGAGGCCGCCGAGACCTGCACCGAGGGTGCATTGCCATCTTTGGGCGGCGCAAGCGACACCTGGAAGCCACCGTCACCCAGACTGGCCTGGGTGTTGCGGACCAGTTCGATGCGGCTGATACCCAGATCAAAACCGCCGGTGAACGCACTCACCAGGCTGCCTGCGGTATCGAGGATCGCAGCGTAGCGGCTGCGATCAACCGCCTCGATCAGGACATCGATGCCCTCGCTGTCGTCCTGCGCATCGACGATCAGCCGCGCGCCGCCCGCCACCACAGCCGAGGTGGTCTGGATCGAGGTGATATCGACGGTACCAAAGCCACCCTCACCCTCAACGGTGAACAGGTTTTCGGTGATGGCCACCACCTCGAGCGAGCGGGCCTCGATGAGCGCACTTGCGCCGACGCGCGCGATCGCGCTGGTGCTCGCCTCAATGTCGAGATTGACGATGACGCCGGTGGACTCCAACCCCACCTGAGCACCCACCACCGATTCGAGCATCACCGCGCCGCCCGAGCGCACCGTGCCATCAACGATGACCGATGTGTTGAGCGCCACCGTGTCATCTTCGAGCTCGTCGGCCTCGAGGAGCTGCTGGGCCTTCAGCAGCACATTGCCGCCGACCTGTAACGTCTTGCCCGCGGGCAGCAGGATCGACTCGCTTTCGACGAGCAGCGCTGCGGTGTCGAGCGAGAGGCTGTCGAAGGTGACCTTGTCGACCCCGTCCAGGCCGCGGATGCCGAGCGCGCCCGTGGGCTTGGCAAAGATCAGTTCGTAAAGTTCGCTGCTGCCAGAGAGCTTGAGGCGACCATCGGGCTGCTGGCTGAGCAGCACCTCGTCATCGCCCGACCCCAGATCGATCAGAAGATTATTGGGGGCGCTGTTGAGTTCAAGAATTTTCCCGCCGCCGCTTTGCAGCTGGTTGCTCTGGGTGGCGCCTCGGGTGAGGTCAACGCGGATTGCGCCCTGCGAAATGTCGGCGATGGTGGGAAGCACCGAGGTGCGATCACCGACCTCGACCATGACGTTGGCGGCGGCGAGCGGCTCCTCGGCCTCGAGTCGCGACTGCTGCACCATCGGCTCGGCCGATAGCAGCACGCGGTCTTCGAGCCGCTCAACGTGCGCGCGACTGCGCGCCCATGCCAGACGTCGCCCTTTGGGCGACCAGCGCTTGAATCTTCTGCCTGAACTCAAAGGACTCTCCCCTTAGGGACGTTCAAACCACCTGCGCAACCGAGGAATCGTGAGCGGACTCTGTCAACCGGAACGAAAGGCTTTCGCGCGTATCGGACGAACACAAAAGCGGCATGGGCCTGTAGGCCGATGCCGGGCGAGCGTGTTGCGCCAATCTAGATGCGCGTCCTGCGCTTTAGACTCCAAACTTCCGCTAACTCTCCTCGCTAAATCACTGAAAATATTGCTGCTTTCAATTGTGTCGATTTTCGAAGGATTCGTCAGCCCTCCAATTTCGACAGATTCCGACCAATTCGCACCGGGGTTGGTGGCCCGGGCGACTACGCTTAGACTCGGGCGCCGTGCGAAACCGGATCATTCATTGGCTAAAGGGCTGGCTGGGACTGCTGCTCGCGGCAGGGTCGCTCGCGGCCGGCATGGCTGCGGCCGCGCCCGCCCCTCGCGCGCTGACCCAGTCCAGCGAAGACCTGGCTGGGGCCATCTGGCTGCTCGAGGACCCCGCCGGCGCCCTCTCCATCGATGAGGTGCGCAGCCCCGCTCTCCAGGCGCGATTTACGCCCTGGGACCCCGCGCGGGGTGATGTCAACCTCGGGTTCAGCGCGTCGACCTGGTGGCTGCGGGTGCGGCTGCAGCGCAATCCGGACGCGCCCGCCGCCTGGATCCTGAATGTCCCGTACGCCTACAACAAATTCATCGACTTCCATGCGCCCGGGCTGCCTGTGGTGGTCACCGGTCATGCACGTCCGCCCGAGAACCGGCCGCTTCTCAGCCCGCACTTTGCATTTCCAGTGCGCCTCGCGGACGAGGCACAGGACTTCTACTTCCGGGTGTCATCCCATTACGCGGTGAGCTTCCCGCTGGTCGGCTGGCAGATCCAGGAATATTCTCGCCATACGCTTTACGAGCGACTGCTTCAGGCCCTCTACCACGGCGCGCTGGCTTCGATGGTGGTCTATGCGTTCTTCATCTGGCTGTCATCGCGCGATGCGCGCTTTGGCCTCTATGCGGCCTACGGTTCGGCGCTGAGCCTGGGGATCCTCGCGGGCAACGGGTGGGGCGGACTCCTCCTCTGGCCCCAGTGGCGCGCCTTTGACGAGGTGTCGTCGGGCGTGTTCCTGTCGCTGACGGCGGTCGCCCTCCTTCTTCTTGCCCGCAGCGTCCTCGATACCCGACGCGCCGCCCCGGCGTGGCTTGACCGCCTTGCTTACGGAAGTGCTGCGCTGGGCGCGATTCACGCAGCGGTCATGCTTGCCAGTGCAGGGCGGAGCGAACTCGCCACGTCGCTGTTTCAGGGTCTGATCGCGCTTGGAGCGTTGGTGATCGTTCTAATCGGCGCCCTCGCCTGGTGTGTGCGCCGAACCGCCATCCCAGGGAAGAAATACTTTCTCCTGAGTTGGGGGGTGCTGTCGCTTGGTATCGCGGTGGGTGCCCTGCGCTTACTCGGATGGATCCCCACGAATACCCTCACCAGCTACGCGATACAGATTTCCACCTCGGTCGAGATGCTGCTCCTCTCATTCATGCTCGCGAGCATTGTGCGCGAGGAGCGTCAGCAGAGCCTCGCGGCGCAGGCGCGCGTGATTGATGTCCTCCAGGCCCAGGAAAGCCGGCTCGAACGGGCCGTTATCGAGCGCACCCGTACGCTTGCCGATAGCGCCCAGAGCGAACGCCAGACCCTGTCGGAATATCTGCGCTTTGCCGCGCTGGTCTCGCATGAATTCAGAAACGGCATGAATGTTATTTCCGCGCAGGCGGAGCTGCTGCGTAGGCAAGCGTCTGACGCCACGGTGCAGGCGCGCACCCAGGTCATCGGCCAGCAGGTGACGCGTCTTGCCAAGCTCACCGACACCTGGCTGAAATCAGACCAGATCCTCAATTCCTCCAGCGCCCCCTACATCGAGGCGATCGACTGCCGCGCCTGGCTTGCGCAGGCGATTCAGACGCAGCCGGATGGCTATGACGGGCATCCGATCACCTGGGAAGTCGCTGACGATGTGGCGACCCTGTGGGCCGATCGGGGTCTGCTCGAGATCGTGCTCATGAATCTGCTCAGCAATGCCTGCAAATATTCGCCGGCCCAATCGCCAGTCGTCGTCCGAATCAGTTCAAAGCGCGCTGAATCGGGCGCCACGCTCACCGGCCTTTCGGTTCACGATCGCGGCGAGGGCATCGAGCCGGTGTTGCATGATCGGGTCTTCGATCGCTATTTCCGCGTACGGCCCGAGGGCGTGGTGAGCGGCATTGGTCTGGGCTTGAGTTTCGTGCGTCACATCGCCGAGCAGCATCACGGGCGGGTCGAGCTTGCAAGCGAGCCAGGCCGCGGCAGCACATTCACCGTCTGGTTCCCAGATCGCCGTCCGGAAGCGCACGCATGAGTCAACGACTCGCTCTCAAGGCCGACCCCTCGCAGGCCAAGCGCGCCAAAGTGCTGGTCATCGAGGATGAGCCCGATCTGCGTGAGGCGATCGTGTCTTATCTGTCGCTTGAGGCGATCGATGCCAAGGGTGTGGGCACGCTTGCCGAGGCGGACGCCTGGCGCGTGGCCAACGACTTCGACATCGTGGTCCTTGATCTCGGCCTGCCCGACGGCGACGGGGTGCGCTGGCTGGAAGCGGCGCCTGCGGTGGGTCTACGCGGCGTGATCATGCTCACGGCCCGCGGCGCACCCGCTCAGCGCGTGACCGGTCTGCGCGCGGGCGCCGACGCCTACCTCGTCAAACCGGTCGCGCTGGAGGAGCTCGCGCTCACCATCCGAAATCTGTTTGCGCGCATCGATACCCCTGCCTCGGGGTCAGCGGTCCCAGGGTCGGCCATCGCAGGCCCAGCCATCGGTGGGTCGACGCTACCCGAGTCCAGGCCCCCGATCTGGCAGCTCAACACCCGGACCTGGATCCTGACTGCGCCCAATGGCAACGCGATGCTGCTCAAGCATTCCGAGCGACTGTTGCTCGAAGCGTTACTGAGCCCAGCGGGCGAGGTGCTGACCAAGGAGCGTGTGGTGCAGAGCCAGGGCGCAAAGCCCGATGCCTTTGATTACCGCCGCGTCGAGACGCTGTTGCGCCGCCTGCGAATACGTTGCCGTGACACGCTTGCGTCCGAGCTTCCGGTACAGACCATCTACGGACGGGGACTGGCCTTTACTGAAGCGGGTGAGGTGATTCGCGAAACGGGCGCACCCCATGTGGGGCGAGGTCGATAACACGCGCTGCGCGCGCCTGACCTCGGATTCGAGTCGCGCATCAAACCCTCGCTTTCAGCGCTGCGGCATGTCCGCCGCCGAATACCCCAAGCTCACCACTGCATCATCCGGAATCGGCGGCACACTGCGCTCCCAGGCCTCCCAGCGCTCGCGCATCGCGCTCATCCGCTCGGGCTCGCGCCCGCCAAGGTTCGCCCGCTCGCGCTCATCGCGCGACAGATCGAACAGATAGTCGTGGCCATCGACCCGCAGATATTTCCATGCGCCCTCGCGCAGTGCGCGCTGACCTCGATGCTTCATGCGCCAGAAAAGTTCGCGCGGCATCACCTGAGCGCAGTCGCGCAGCACCGGTGCGAGCGACACGCCATCGAGCGCATGCCCGGCAGGGGGCACCGCGCCACCCAGATCGAGAAGCGTGGCCGACCAATCCATCGTCATGCACGGCTGCTCACTCACGCCGCCCGGCGCAATGCCCGCCGGCCAGTGCGCAATCCATGGCACGCGGATACCGCCCTCGGTGAGGTCCATCTTGCCGCCCACCAGGGGCCAGTTGTCGCTGAAGCGCTCGCCACCGTTGTCACTGGTGAAGACGATCAGCGTGTTGTCGAGCTGTCCCGTCTCGCGCAACGCCTGCACCACCCAGCCGATCCCCTCGTCCATGTGATGAATCATGCGGTGATAGGTGTGAATGCTGCCGCCATCCAGATGGAACAGATTCGAGCGCACCGTCTCCGATAGCGCAGCATCCTCTCGCGTCTCCCAGGGCCAGTGCGGCGCGGTGTAGTGAAGGCTCAGCATGAAAGGCTGGCCGGCCCCGGTCTCAGCGGTTTGCTCGCGCACCCAGCGCGCCGCACGCTTGGACAAGAGGTCGGTGAGATAGCCCGGCTCGTGCTGCTCGGCCTCCCCTTCGAAAAGATCATGGGTGCCGGCGTTGCTGCAATGGGTGAAGTAGTCCACCCCGCCCGACATGGGCCCAAAAAATTGCTCATAGCCCGAGCGCAGCGGCCCGAAATGGGGCGGATAACCCAAGTGCCACTTGCCGATCAGCGCCGTGCGATAGCCCGCCTCGCGCAGCATGGAGGGTAGCGTAGGCACCTCGGGCGGGAGCCCCAGCACGCTGCTGCCACGGCTGCGGCTATTGATCGGCTCATCGGCACCGCCCCGCAGGCGATACTGGTAGCGCGCGGTCATGAGCGCAAAGCGCGTGGGAGAGCACACCGGTGAGTTGCTGTAGCCCTGGGTAAAGCGCAGTCCCTTCGCGGCGAGTCCATCAAGAACCGGCGACACGGGCCCGAAGGCCGCGGGTCGGCCCCCGTAGCAGCCCAGGTCGGCATAGCCGAGATCATCGGCCACGATGAAGATAAAGTTCGGTCGGCGCACGGTGTCACTCCACCTTCATGTTGGTCGCGCGAATGATGCGCGCATAGCGCGCCGAGGTCTCACTCAGGCGCTGAGCCGCGTCCGCGCCGGTGATGCCCGCGTAGAAGAGATCGAGCCGCTCGAGCTGGGCCTGGGTCTCGGGGCGGCGCATGGCCTCGGCAAAAGCAACCTGCAACCACTGCATGATCGGCTCGGGCGTAGCGGCTGGTATCCAGGCTCCATAAAGCACCTCGATCTGCATCTCGGCAAGACCCGCCTCGGCCACCGTAGGAAGCTCGGGCGCCGCACGCGAGCGCTCGCGACTGGTGACGGCGAGCGCTGCGATCCGCCCGGCCCGCACCTGCGGCAGCATGCCGGGCGTGGCAAGCACACCGCCGTCGACTTCACCCGCAGCCACTGCGGTCACCGCCGGCGTATTGCCCTTATAGGGCACGTGCTGGATCTTCACTCCCATCGCATCAATGAAAATCTGCGTGGCAAGATGCCCAGGACTGCCGTTGCCGCCGCTACTGAAATTGAGCGTGCGCGACTTGCCCGCAGCAATCAGATCGCGGAGCGATTTGATGCCGGTGCCAGGGTGAACCCCCACCAGCAAACCCGACGATGCAATGATCATGAGCGGTCGCAGGTCCTGGGGCCGGAAGCCAGTCTGCGGATAGATGTGCGGATTGACGGTAAAGGTGGTGTCGATTCCAAACAGTACTGTATGGCCATCGGGCGTGCTCTGCGCGACCGCAGCGGCGCCGATGTTGCCAGATGCACCCGCCCGGTTTTCGGTCACGAAGGGCTGTCGCGTCTGGGCGGTGAGGTATTCGCTCACCGAACGGGCCAACAGGTCCGAAGGCCCACCTGGCGGAAAGTTGTTCACGAAGCGAACGGGCTTGGCCGGATAGCCCGAAGGCGGCAAGGCGGCGGCCGGCGCCTGCGCAAGCGCCCCCTGACAGGCGAAGCCCGAAAGCGCAGCGGCGAACGCCCCGTACACTGCGCCTGTCCGTCGGCGACTCAACCAACGACGAATGAATGGCCTCATGGCGGCGCGCTCCCGGGTGGCGTCTAACTGGTCTGGCGGACCCGTGTCCGGGGTCCGGTGCCGCGTCCGCGCGACACCTGCCCATTATCGCGGCGAGCGCGCACCGCGTCGACCAGAAAGCCCCCGCCCGATCTACCAGAGCACCGAAGCCGCGAACAGCCAGCCCTGCCGTCCCGCACCCGAGACCCGAGCGCGGTACTGCATGAGCCACTCGATCCGACCTCGGTCAGCCGAGTGCGTGGTGCCGCCAAACGCCCGTCGCAGCGCAAGCCCCACGCCAGCCTCGCCCCAGGACTCAGCGGTCGGATCGGGGCGCACCTCCCGCGCGGCCACCACGCCGTGCGGCGTCACGGTCCAGCCCCCATTGAGCGGCATCGTAAAACCGAGCCG
>CAIPNM010000108.1 GCA_903866395.1 uncultured bacterium | reverse complement strand
CTTTTCAATGTGGCAGTAGCCGATCTCACGCCCCGCCTTGTGACCTTCCCAGATGACCCGCACATCTCGGGTTTCGTCATAGGTCTTGGCCATGTGCTTGAAGTGAGCGTCCCAGGACCAGCAGTCGGTGCCGGTGACGCGCACGCCACGCGACGTGAGATAGAGCGTTGCCTCGCGACCCATGCCGCAGCCCGCCTCGACATAATCTGGATCGCCGAACCGCTTACCGGCTGAGGTGTTAACCACCACGATATCGAAGGGCTTCAGCTCATGGCCAATGCGCGCAAGCTCGCGCTCGACATCGGCCGCCTGCACCACATAGCCGTCGGGGAAGTGCCGGAAGTCGAGCTTGACCCCGCGCCCGAAGAACCACTCAAGCGGAATGACATCGATGGTGGCCGCAGGCTGACCCCGGTCCATGGTGGAGGCGAAATGCCAGGGCGCATCCACATGCGTGCCGTTGTGCGTGTTGACCTTGAGGAACTCAATCGCATATCCCTCGCCATCAATCAGCTCCTCGGGCTTGAGTTCGGCGTAGCGCCGGGCCACCAGCGGTGCGGTTTCCTTGTGCGTGCGGTATTCGATGCTGGGCTCGAGCCCGGGTGGGTCGGAGCGCACGTCGTTTTCGATCGGTACCGACAGGTCGACAAAGCGTCGGGCCATCTGGAGGGACTCCTTGCAGGGGACAGGGACGCACGAGTCTATTCCGGCACCTTGATGCACCGCAAGGTCGTGCGGTCCGTTCAGTGCGAAGCTGACCAACGTCATGCAAACCGGGGATCCCCGATGAAACGCGCCGCCCTGTCCATCATTCGCGACGAGCACCAGGCCCTCGCGGCGATGCTGCGTTCCATGTTGATGCTGCTTGACAAAAGCCGCAAGGACCGCGAGCCACCGCCTTTCGACGTGCTGCGCGCCATGCTGTTCTACATCGATGAGTTCCCAGAGCGGCTGCACCACGCCCATGAGAGCAGACTGCTGTTTCCGCTTCTGCGTACGCAGGTGCCGTCATTGGCACCCACACTGGACCGCCTGGAGACCGACCACGCACGCGGCGAAGCCAGTGTGCGCGAGCTGGGCCATCAACTGCTCGCGTGGGAAGTGCTGGGCAATTCGCGACGCGCCGCGTTCGAGCAGGCGGCCCGGCGGTATGTGGATGCGTACTTGCGCCACATGGCGCTGGAGGAAAGCGAGGTGCTGCCAGCTGCGAGCGCGCACCTTTCGGAGGAGGATTGGACCGCGCTCGATCGCGCCTTTGAAGGCGGACGCGACCCGCTCACTGGGTATCCGCCACCTGATGAGTACAGGCCGCTGTTCCAGCGGATTGTCATGACCGCGCCCGCACCAATCGGGCTCGGCTGATCAGTACTCGACCGCGTGACCCTTGATGTAGGTCTCGAGGTATTTGATCAGCTCACCCTGCTGCTGCATGATGTCCTTCACCACGTCGCCGATTGACACCATGCCGGTGATGCGACCCGCGTCCGCCACCGGGAGGTGGCGAATGCTGCGGGTCATCATGATCTTCATGCAGTGATCAATGGTGTGCTCGGGCGTGACGGTGAGCGGGTCACGCGTCATGATCTCGGACACCAGTGTGGCGCCGGCGTCTTTGCCAGGCAGCAGCACGCGAATTGCACAGTCACCCTGCGACACGATGCCGGTCAGGTGGTCGTTATCGATGATCAGCACGGCGCGGATCCGGTGCTCGCGCATCATCGTGAGCGCTTCCAGCACACTGGCGCTGGAGGGCAGGGACAAAATCTGACCCGATTTACGGGAAATACACGACTTGACGGTTGACATGGGAACCCCTGCGCGACCGGACTGAGACACCCGTCCAACCATCGCGTGATGACACTGCGAACAACACCCTGAGCATGCAGGCTTTTGCCTGTCCATCCGGAAGGCTATCCGAACCAGCCTGGCACCTGCCGCAATCCCGATCAGGCCGTTCGACCATCGCCGCGCAAAACAGACGGCCGGCCGGGCAATCGCGGCGCTGGCGCAACACCCCCCGGTCGTGTTAAACACCCGTCGAAGACCTGATCGATCAGGCCTCACGAGGAGATCACCCATGACCACGCGACGACAGGTGCTGGCCGCGGCGGGCGCAGCCGGGCTGGCAGGTACCAGCCCGCTCACCCGCGCCCAGGCGTTCCCCAGCCGACCGATCCGCTACATCTGCCCATGGCCCGCGGGCGGCTCCACCGATG
>CAIPNM010000107.1 GCA_903866395.1 uncultured bacterium | reverse complement strand
GCGCAGCACCCCGGACAGCAGCAGCGGTGCGCAAAACAGCGGAATCTGGGCGAGCCCGGCATACATCTGAAACGCCTCGCCTGCAGTGCCGGCTGTCACTGCGAGCGTGAGCCCCAGATTGCGATTGCCCATCAACAGCGAGGACGAGAGCGCCTGCTCAAATCCCCGCGCACGGAGCAGCAGATAACCCACGCCATGCCAGAACACCGCTGCAAACCATGACCACGCAAACAGTCCCAAAATGAAGGCAGGCCGCTCGAGGAAAGTCTCGGTGACCCCATTCATGATTGCGATTGCAAACAACACGAGCAGCACCACATTGAGTCCAGCTAATTCGGCATCGACTGCGCGAAGCCTCGCGTCGCCCGCAAGCCTTCTGATGAGCCATGTGATGACGAAAGGGGCAAGCGCCGACAAGGTGACGCGAATAAAGAACTGACTAAGGTCCACCTCAATGCCAAAGCTCGGCAGCAAAATCGACGCAGTCGCGGTGAGCGTGAGGGGTAGCATCAGCGTCATCACCACCGTGCCCGCCATGCAGAGGTGCCCGGGGATACCCAGAAACAGGGCGAATGCGGCAGCCGACCCGATTGGGGCGGAGGCCGCCTGCAGGACCGACAGCACGGTGAATGACTCGGGAATCAGGCCTGTGCGCGCAAGCAGCCACACCGCTACTGGTGAGATCAGCATGGTGCAGACCGTGACGCGTCTGAGCTGAGCCGGCTGACGCAACGCGGTCATCAACGCGCTCCATTCGAGCCTGAGGAGCGACACGGTGATCATGCCTATCATGGCGGGCAGCACCAGCGACTGCAACGCCTCGGCGAGCGCAGGCAACACGATCCCGGTGCAAACGCCCACCGGTAGCGTCCAGCGCGCATGGCGTCCCAGAAGGCGAAGTGCGGCGGCGGTCATCGGATCGCTCGGAGAGCAGTTGCTGCCTCACGCACCAGATCGGGGCCACGATAGATGAGGCCGGTGTAGACCTGCACCAGATCGGCGCCTGCCTCGATTCGCTCGCGTGCATCGCTGCCGCTCAGAATGCCTCCTGTACCGATGATCGCGATGTCGTTCCCAAGTTGTCGTCGCATCTGTGCCACCAGCCGATTCACCGGTTCGCGCAGCGGCGCCCCCGATAGTCCGCCCGCCCGTTCCGTATGGGGAAAACCGCGGACCGCATCGCGCCGGGCGCTGGTGTTGGCGACGATCACGCCCCACTGAAGTCCGTTCGTGTCGACTCTATCACTGCGCGCGCGCAGTGCCTCACAGAGCGCATCCACACCTGTCTCGCTCAAGTCCGGCGAAACCTTCAGAAATACGGGGGGGCGTCGACCAGTCTGCTTGGCGAGGGCGATTCGAACCTCGTCGATTGCCTGGAGCCATGGGTCTAGAGCGGGGCGCGCGTCGGGAACATGCCGGTTTGACGCATTGGGGTTCGAGACATTGATCGTGAAGTAGTCGGCCCACGCAATCGTTGCCCGCAGCCCCGACGAATAATCGCCGATCGCCTCGCTGGCGAGGGTGGCCACATTGCAGGCCAGGTTCACACCCAGGCGCACCGGAACGAGCGCTCTCGGATCAAGCGGCCAGGAACACTGCGCGAGCGCCGCGCAGAAGGGTTCTAACCCGCCGCGATGAAGACCGATCCGGTTGATGAGCGCCTGCGCCTGCGGCAGACGATGGATCCTGGGGGGCGGTGACCACGCCTCGCCTCGTGGCGCGACGCTACCCACTTCGATGAAACCAAACCCCATCGCAGCCAGTGCAGGCAGGCAGCGCGCCTCTTTGTCCAGACCTGCCGCCAGGCCCACGCGGTTAGGAAAGGACAGGCCAGCAACGGTCACCGGATCATCGATCCGGGCTTGCGAGATCAGCCGGCGGGTAAGGGGGGAGGCATTAGCCAGACACGACATCACCAGGTCGTGCGCGCGCTCAGCATCCAACGAGAATAAAAACGGGCGCAGCGCTCGGTAGGCAAGCCGATGCGCGAGACCCATCGATCAGTCGGTGTCGTTGGCGCGCGCCCAGACTACTTCGGCTAGCACGCGCGTGCCTGCGGCCAGATCGGCCGACGTAGCAGATTCCGATTCGTGGTGACTCACGCCTTTTAGACACGGGATGAAAATCATGCCGGTTTCGCAGTGGTCGTTTAGGTAGCGGGCGTCGTGCCCCGCGGCCGACAGGAGCCGCATGTGGCCGAGCCCAAGACGAGTCGCGGCCGCCTCGATTTCGCTGCGAATCGACTCCGGGAACTCAAGCGACATGGCGGTCGAGAGCTCTTCGACCCTGACTTCGCAAGGACCGGCATGTGCGAGGCAGAGCGGCGTCACCGCATCACCCAGTTCAACCAGTCTTGGGGAGGCCTCGTGGCGAATATCAATCGAGAAAGTGACCTTCGCTGGAATCACTGATGGCGCATTCGGCTCAACACGAAACATACCCACGGTAAACCGGGTGATGTCGAGCGGGTCGAAGCACAATCGCTCAAGCGCCTGCACCATGCCGGTGGCTGACAGCAGGGCATCGCGGCGTCTGCGATGCGGCGTGGTTCCCGCATGAGATTCTTCGCCCGTTACAGTGACGCGGAAGGTTCGCTTGCCCTGAATACCGGTGACGACGCCAATCGGAACCCCATGCGCTTCAAGCACGGGCGCCTGCTCGATGTGGGCCTCGATATAGCTGTGAACCGGGGTACGCAGGGGCCGCAAGGGCACATCGGGAAGCGCCCGAGCGAGTTCGGCGAGCGACTCGGCCACCGATTGCTGTCGGGCGTCATGCACCGCGACAATCTCCGCCACGCTACGGGCGCCGGCAAAGCCCGCGGATCCCATCATGCCGGGCGCGAACCGCGAGCCTTCTTCGTTCATCCATGCCACCACCTCGATTGATCGGCGTGGCACCTGCCCGGTATCGTGAATCGCCTGCAGCACCTCAAACCCGGCGAGGACGCCGTACACACCATCAAATTTTCCGCCGGTGGGTTGACTGTCCAGGTGCGAGCCGGTCAGTACCGGGGGCAGGTCGGGGCGACTCCCTTCTAAGCGGATGAAGAAATTGCCGAGTTCGTCTCCGAACACCGAGCAGCCGATGTCTCGGGCCCAGCCGATCATGGTTCGCCGTGCCTCGATATCTTCAGCCGAGAGTGCCTGCCGGTTCACGCCGCCGCGCGGGGTGGCGCCGTGGCTGGCAAGGGACATATGCCGATTCCACAGTCGCTCTTCGCTGACCGCGTGGCTGGGCGCGTGGCTGACTGCCATGGTGGCGTGGGTCAGTTGGTCTTCATGATTTGTGAGGGGAGCGCGCGAGGGTCTCGCGGTGTCCACCGACCCGCCTCGACCGCATGCAGAAACTCGAGCGTAAAGCGGTTGAAATGATCGGGTTCTTCGAGATTGAGCGTGTGTCCGGTCTTGGGAAGAATCAGGAGGCCGCAGGCCGGAATGGTTTTTTTCATGAACACCCCCGGCTGAATGCAGTGGTCGTCTTCATCGCCCACCACGACGAGCGTCGGAACCGGCATCGCTGCGAGTCGATCTTTGAGATCGTAGATGGAGGGACGCTGCGCCTGTACGCCTCGCATGGTGTTGGCCGAACCAAGGGACGAATGCTCGCCCAGCCAGCGGGCGAACTCGGCCCAACCACGCGGGTCCTTGTTTTGAAACTGCACCCGCGAGGCGCCGATCGAGTAGGTTCGGGCGAACTGCTCGGCCCCCTGCACCTCGAACTGACGCGCCACCTCGAGCGAGACCCCCCGGAAATAATCTTCGTATTGCTTTTCCGCGCCATAGCCCGCGCCCGCCACAACCAGCGAACGAGCGCGGTCTGGATGGTGGAGCCCGAAGTGCAGCGTTGCAAAGCCTCCCATCGACAGACCGATCACATGCGCACGATCCACGCTCATGGCGTTCATCACATCCAGAATGTCCTCGACCGCACGTATCTGTGAATAGGCCTTCACATCAGCCGGTACGTCGGATGGTGGATAACCGCGCGCGGCATAGGTGATGCAGCGATGCGTACGCGAAAAATACCGCAGCTGCGGTTCCCAGCTGCGGTGGTCGCCGCCGAACTCATGGACAAAAACAATCGGCGTTCCCTGTCCCGCTTCTTCGACATGAAGCTGGACGCCGTCGGTGGTAGTGATGCGTGGCATGCGGATCTCCTGTCAGACGAGGCCGGGCGACGATTAAAAGAGCGCCTCGACCGATTTGATCGTTCGGGCCTTGGCGACCATTTCGGGAAGCGCCTCAGCGAGCGCGTCGGCCCACTCCTCTGGCACCGTGGTGCTGATCTTGACGAACCGATGACCAAAGGCAGGGGTGTGATAGGAACCCTGGCGGATCATGATGTTTTTCTCGCGATAGGCCATGCACAACGCTTCGGGCGTGATGCCGGCTTCAATCACTTCGAGCACGATGAAGTTTGCCTGCGAGGGGTAAACAGGAATGTGAAGGCCAGGAATCTTGTCGGCCGCGGCCTTGATGACTGCCTGATTCCGGCGTTGACGCGGCCCAATGTCGTTCATCCAGCGTGACTTGATGGTGAGACCAGCGATAGCCGCTCGTTGTGAAATGACATTGCAGCCCAGATTGTTGGGCGGCGCGGCAGCCATGACTTCGATCAGGTCGGGATTGGAAATGATGGCTCCCACCCGCAGCCCCGCCAGTCCTAGCCACTTTGAGAAGCTGTAAATGGTGAGCGTGCGCTCGGGGTAGTGACGGGCAGCCAGGCCAGGCGCATCCGCGAAATGCCGGTAAGTGGTGTCGTGAATGAAATATGCGCCCACCTTACGAGCGATATCGGTGAACGCCTTCAGTTCGGCATCGGTGTAGCAGATGCCGAGCGGGTTGTTCGGATCGACGAGGTAAATGGCGCGCGTACGTTCGGTGACGGCAGCGGCGAGCTGCTCGGCGTGAAGGCGATAGTTGCGCGCCGGATCGTAGATGGGAATCTCGATCACCTTGGCGCCAGCGGCCTCCGAGAAATGAATCGGCCACTTCCAGCCTGGGTCGGTGGTGACGAACTCATCGCCCGGCCGGCACAGATTGCGGCACACCGTATAGAGGGCCTCCACACCGCCATCGGTCACCATCACGCTGTGATCGGGCAGCCCGACATCGTCCAGGATGCCCTCGCGAAGTGCCTGCATGCCAGCAGGCGGGGCGTAGGCGTGATACTCCTCGGCGGCGATTGAATCCAGCATGGCTTGCCGGACTTCAGGCGCTGTCGGGAAGTGATTGGTGTTCTGGCCCAGCCACATCAGGCCCGGCGTGTTGAACAGCGTATCAAAGTGACGATTGCGGATATCAAATCCGCGGGGAGCCTTGGGCGCATTCATTTGAGTTCAAACCTGGGCTTGATGATCGAGCCTTTGGCAGCAATGCCGCCGTCGATCGTGACGATGGCGCCGCTTATATAGCCTGCGCGTGGTGAACACAGAAACAGCATCAGATCAGCGATTTCCTCGGCGCTCGCTGCGCGTTGGCCTGGATAGTGCTGATGCAGGCTGTCCCACTTTGACTCGTCGCCATAGACGTCGATGGCGCGCCGCTTGTTGATCTTGATCATTCGCTCGGTATCCACGGGGCCGGGGTTTACACCGAGCACGCGCACGCCATAGTCGAGACTGACGCCACCCAGCGCTTTGGTGAAGGCCATGAGGGCTGCGTTGGCGGTGCTGCCCGCCACGTAGTTGGCGTCCCAATTTTCGCCGGAGTTGCCGATATCGTTCAGGATCACACCGCTGCCGCGCGCTTTCATGCGCGTGTAAAGATGACGGGTGAGGAACATGTAGCCAAAGAGCTTGACGTCGTAGCTGCGCTTCCAAATGGCTTCATCGAGCGACTCGATCGGCCCTGAAGGAATTTCGCCCGCGTTATTGATCAGGATGTCCGTGTCGGCGCAGTCGGCGGCCAACTGACCCAGGCGGGCGTGGTCAGCCATGTCGAGCACATGCACGCCCACCCGTACACCATGCTGGGACTGAAGCTCGTCCCGGGTTTGAGCCAGCGCATCGCCGCTTCGCGCGGTGAGGTGCAGGTGGCAGCCTTCAGCTGCGAAAGCGCGGGCGGCCGCAAGGCCAATACCTTTTGAGGCGCCGGTGATCAGCACGGTCTTGCCGGTCAGTTGCAGATCCAAGGTGGAGTCTCCGTTCGAGAAATCAGCCGCGCGGCACGCCGTAGCGACGGTCGGTGAATTTTTCAGCAAGCGCGACGGCGCCGTAGAGCAGGAGGCCGCTTGCGCAGAGGACGACGATGGCAGCCATCGCCACCACTGTGTCAGCCCGAGAGGTGGCGAATATGATGAGGTAGCCAAGGCCGCGCTGCGAGGTGATGAACTCGCCGATGATCACGCCGATGATCGACAGCGTGATGCCGATTTTCATGCCGCTGAAGATGTAGGGCAGGGCGCTTGGGAAGCGTACGTTGGTGAAGATCTGCCACTCGCTCGCGGTGAGTGAACGGCAGAGCCGAACCGCGTTGGGATCGGCCGCTGATAAGCCAGCGGTGGTCGCGATGATGATCGGGAAAATGCTGATGAACACCGAAAAAGCCAACCTTGATTGCGAACCGATGCCCAGCCACATGATGAAGAGCGGCGCGAGCGCGATCTTGGGGATCAGCTGAAAAAACACCAGGTTCGGAAACAGCGCCTGACGGGCGATTTCCGAGTAGGTGAGCAGAATGGCAATCAGGATGCCGGCGGCCGATGCCAGGAGGAAGCCGCCCGCCGATTCAAGGGTGGTGGGAATGGCGTGGCGAAGCAAAATCTCGTGCTTGTCCAGCACCAGTTCGAGGATGGCCGTGGGCGTGGGCAGAATGACTGAAGGAATGCCCGCGATCCGCACCCCGATTTCCCACAAGAGCAGTACGCCACCGGCGACCAGAAGCGGCAGGTAGAGGGCACGCCCGCTGGTGCTGCGAAATGCGGGCGCGGTGACCTCGCCCGTCTGGCGGGCGAGTTGGTTGCTGTTGACGGTTTGGGACATCAGAGGTGGGCCGGGTCAGTGCTGGGCAGCCGTGGCTTCATGGGCGTGCTCAATGCTTTCGCGAAGCTCGCGGACCAGTTCGCGAAAACGCGGGGCGTCTTCGATATCTGGGCTTCGCGGACGGGGAAAGTCGATGGCAAGGTCGAGTGTGATGGTTGACGGGCGACCGCTCATCACCAGCACGCGATCCGACAAGTAGACCGCCTCACGAATGCTGTGGGTCACAAACAGCACGGTCTTGTTGTAGGTTTCCAGCATCTCGGCGAGCACGATATTCATCTGATCGCGTGTGATCGCATCGAGCGCGCTGAAGGGCTCGTCCATGAGCAGCACTGGCGGGTCGTGGATCAGTGCGCGGCAGATCGCCACGCGCTGTCGCATGCCGCCGGACAACTCATGCGGCTTCTTGCGCTCAAAGCCGCGCAAGCCCACCCGGGCAATCAACTCGAGGGCGCGCGCTTCGTAGTCGGCGCGGCGGCGCTTCAGGATGTCGATGGGAAACAGGACATTGTCGATGACCGACTTCCAGGGCAGGAGCGTGGCATCCTGAAAAATGATGCCGTTGTCGCTGCGTGGCCCCTCAATGGGCTGATCCTTGAAGCGGAGGCTGCCGGCGCTGGGTTGCTCCAGGCCGGCGACCATCATCAGGAGCGTGCTCTTGCCACACCCGCTGGGGCCCAGTAGCGATACGAACTCGCCTTGCCGAACACCGAAACTGGCCTGAGCTACGGCGTGAACCGGGCCCGTGCGTGTGCGGTAGGTTTTACCGACCTGGTCGAGCTGGATGAATGCCGCTTCGGTCATGTCAGCTGACGTATTTGCGGAACGGCTCGATGTTGTTCTTCACCGTCGCCTGTTCGGCATCCGAGAGCTTCAGCTTGCCCACAAACCGGTTGGTGAAGAGCTTGTCGATATCGGGGGGCGTGACGTTGCCGCTGACCGCGTACTTGAGGATCAGGTCGGCCTGGGTGCGGATCTTGCCCATGTCTACATAGCCAAACCCGTTGTTGATCACTTCGGGGCAGAAGTTGTGCAGGTTGGACAGGCCGAGACCGATGCGTACGAACTCCTTGGAAGTGGCGGTCATGGCCACCTCTTCATTGGCCTTCAGGAAGATGGCGAGCGCCTCATCGGGATTGGTCATGGCGAACTTGATGGCATCCATCGCGCCCGCGACCAGCGCCTCGACGACTGACGCCTCATTCTGCAGACGTGACGCCTGGGTGATGAGCGACTGGCCGTAGAACTCGATGCCGGCCTGCTTGAAGGTGAGAAAGCGCAGGTTGGCGCCGTTGGAGGACAGTGCAGGAATGGTGCTGGAGCCGAATGCCGAGACGCCATCAACCAGCTTTTCGATCAGGGACCGGTCGCGCACCTTGCCGTCGAGCTGAACCAGATTGACCTTGGAGAGGTCAAAGCCGGCCTTCTGGGCGTAGAGGCTGAGGAACGGGTATTCGCCCGAGGTGACGCTCGCGCCGATTTTCCGGCCTTCGAGGTCTTTGGGGGTCTTGATGGGGGAGTCGGCGAGCACGCCCACGCCCATCACCGCGTCATAGTTGATTTGACCGATGGACACCAGCGGCAGCCCACGCGCCGCCTGCTGAACCACGACTGGGGTGGCAGTCATACCGAACATGAAGGTGCCGGTGCCGACGGCCTGGGCGGCTGCGCCTGACCCGGATCCGCGCGCAACCGATACATCGAGGCCGTACTTTTTCCAGAATCCGCGATCGCGTGCGACGTAGGCAAACAGATTCGGACCTTCCGGTGTCCAGGACGTTGTGAAAGTGACCTTGGTCGGTCCCTGCCCGATGGCCGGAAACGCAATGGTCGATGCGCCGGCGAGTGCAGACTGGATGACCGTGCGGCGGCTGATACGCGGAGTCGCTTTCATGATGAGTCCCTTCAGTGAATGCGCCTTCAGAGGGGCGGGTGGGGTGACCGGGCGGGGCGCTGGGCGCCGGTTCGGAATGGTTTGAACTGCGCCAGCGATATTTGGTATACAAAGTTATACTTTCTGCATACACGTTAGCTTTTTACAGGCGCACAACGACGATGTCAACGATCGCAGCCAAAACCTCCGAAACGCCAGCGCGCAAGGTGGCCAAGCGACCAGGTGGCGTCGTTCAACGCGCCGCAGGCACCGCCAAGCGGGCGCCAGGTCTCTCGAAACGAGCAGCGGGGGCCGCCAAACGACCCGCCAGCCTTGCCAGCCGGCTGGCGGTTGCGCTCGAGGCCGACATCGTGTCGGGCAAGCTTCGACCGGGTACCCGCCTGGACGAGCAGGCGCTGGCGCGGCGCTTCAAGGCCTCGCGCACTCCCGTTCGCGAGGCGCTTCGCCAGCTTGAATCGCGTGGCATGGTCGAAAACCGTCCCCGTCAGGGCGCCCAGGTCATGCAGTTGAGCCTCGCCTCGCTCATCGAGATGTTCGAAACCATGGCCTGGCTGGAGGCCGCGTGCGCGAGCCTCGCGGCACGCCGGCACACCCAAGCCGATCGCGACGCCATCCAGGCGGCACACGACGCCTGCGTAGGTGCGCAGCAGTCGCTGGACCCAGAAGCTTTTTACCGCGCCAATGCACGCTGGCATGAGGCGCTTTACGCAGCGAGCCAGAACCGCTACCTCGAGCAGGAAACGCTTTTGCTGCGCAATCGCCTGGAGCCCTATCGCCGGGCCACCACCTTTCACGAGGGCCTGATGGCGCTGTCGGTGCAGGAGCACCAGCGGATCGCGGAGGCCATCTTTGCGATGGACGAATCGCGTGCCCTGAGCGAAATGCGCGGCCACCTCGACACCCTCCGGAACGATGCGGTCCGGACCTATGGCGCGCTGCTGCGCGTGGACTAGCCCAGCGCTTTTTACGCTCGCGGCCCGCCGTCTTCCAGGCAATTGCGCACGCGCTGCGTCGCGCGCGGGTTTGACGCTATCCTTTGCAGCGAGGAGAGCGCCTACACCATGGGAAAACTGGCAATTGCCGCCAAGATCACGCACGTCCCGAGCATGGTTCTCAGCGAACAGCCCGGCCCGCGTCAGGGGTCACGTCAGGACGCG
The DNA here is from genome assembly GCA_903866395.1 of uncultured bacterium. GTDB lineage: Bacteria > Pseudomonadota > Gammaproteobacteria > Burkholderiales > Burkholderiaceae_E > SYIM01. The sequence goes on along the minus strand of CAIPNM010000107.1, from coordinate 16,274 downwards.
ATCGAGGGCCACCGAGAAATCGGCCGACGCTGCCGGGAGGCGGGCGTTGACACACTGGTCGTGTTCGATACGCACTGGCTGGTCAACGCCAACTACCACATCAACTGTGCGGGCCACTTCAAGGGCGACTACACCAGTAACGAGCTCCCGCACTTCATCAACTGGATGCCGTTTGATGCGCCCGGCAACCCGGCTCTGGGACACCTGCTCGCACGGGTCTGTAACGAGTGGGGGGTGGAGACGCTTGCTCACGATCGCACCTCGCTCAACCCCGAGTACGGCACGCTGGTCCCGATTCGGTACATGAATGCCGACCAGCATTTTCGGGTGGTGTCGGTGTCGGCACTCTGCATGGCCCATTATCTGGACGACAGCGCGCGCCTCGGCTGGGCAATGCGCCGCGCGATCGAGGAGCACTACGACGGCACCGTCGCGTTTCTCGCGAGTGGGTCGCTGTCGCATCGGTTCGCGCAGAATGGTCTCGCGCCCGAATATGCCTTTCGAATCTGGAGCCCGTTTCTCGAGCAGCTCGACCGGCAGGTGCTCCGCATGTGGTCGGCTCGCGAGTGGCCGGATTTTTGCGACATGCTCCCCGAGTATGCGGCCAAGGGGCATGGTGAGGGATTCATGCATGACACCGCCATGCTGCTCGGCTCGCTGGGATGGCGGGGCTACGATGGCGCGGTCGAGGTGATCACCCCTTATTTCGCCGCGAGCGGCACCGGACAGATCAACGCGCTGTTTGAGGTCACCCCGCAGACGGGCGAACATATTCCAAACCCTCGGGCGAGTCGCGCCGAGGGCTACACCGCCGTGAGCGAAAGGCTCTGATATGCCCCATCTCGTCATGCTCTACACCGGCCAGCTCGACCAGGAGGTTGAGGTGGGCGTGCTCTGTCGGCAATTGGCCGACGCCATGATTGCGGTGCGGGATGAAGCGGACAAGCCGGTCTTTCCGCCTGGGGGCACGCGGGTGCTCGCGTATCCGGCGCCCCACTATGCAGTGGCCGACGGCGGCGCTGCCGGGCGCGCGGCAGGCGGAACCGGCGACTATGCGTTTGTCTACCTGAACCTCCGGATGGCGCGAGGTCGCTCGGAGGCGACCCAGCAGCGAGCCGGGCAGATGCTGCTTCAAGTGGCGCAGGCGTTCTTTGCGCCGGCGATGGCGCGACGACACATTGGCATTACGCTACAGATTGACGAGGGCGCCGAGGTGTTTGATGCCAAGCACAGCAACCTTCACCCGTTGTTTCGTCCTGCCTGAGGAGTCGCCCATGTTTCCCCGTCCCCAGCCGGCGGTTGCGTCACTCGAATCGCGCGTCCATCCCGACGAATGGCAGGCAAGACTTCAGCTCGCAGCCTGCTACCGGGTCTTTGCCATGCTGGGCTGGACCGAGATGATCTACAACCACATCACGGTGCGCGTGCCGGAAACCGCCTCAGGTGCCGAGCGACACTTTTTGATCAATCCGTTCGGTCTGCACTATTCAGAAGTGACTGCCAGCAATCTCGTGAAGATCGATCTCGAGGGAAGGGTGCTTGATGGTTCACCCTACAAGGTGAACCCGGCTGGGTTTGTGGTGCACGCCACGGTTCACACCGGACTCCCCGATGCGCATTGCGTGATGCACACCCACACCACTGCCGGCGTCGCGGTAGCTTCGCTTCAGGAGGGGCTCTCGCAGAGCAATTTCTATTCGGCGCAGCTCCATGACATGGTGGCCTACCACGACTTTGAGGGCATCACCATTCATTCGGAGGAGGGGCCCCGCATGCTCGCGAGCATCGGTCAAAAGCCCGCCGTGATCCTTCGTAATCACGGGCTTCTCACCTGGGGGCACACGCTGCCGCAGGCGTTCGTCATTCTCTGGACACTCCAGCGGGCCTGCGAGATTCAGCTCGCTACGCAGAGCATGGGCGCGCCGATTCCGGTGCCTGAGACCATTGCCGCGCGCTGCACCCATGATGCGCTGCAATTCAATCCCGCGCTCGGTGCCGGCGAAGATGTATTCGAGGCTATGGTACGTCGCATGGATAAACTCGATCCGGGCTGGCGCTGTTAAACGTGCGCCTGGGCGCGGGGCGGGCTTGGCCTGGCCAAGCCTGGCAGCGCCGCGAGAGCTTGTTCCGTGCGCGGTCGATTCGCTACAGCGTGAGGGTGTCGGGGGCTTGCGCCTCATTCACCGGCGTCTCGCAGTCTTGAATAAGACGTGAGATGAGCGCACGGTCACCCAGATGGTGCGCGAGCGACAACGCAAGCTTCGCAAGAAAAACGGTTTCCTGGTCTTGGCCAACACGGTCAATGGCCTCGGCGAGTTCGTCGTAGATGTCTTCAAGGTCTGACTGGGGCAGGGCGGTCAAAGCAGACTCCGTTTACGCAAGGGCTTCCAAGGGCTGGTGCGATGGGTGCTCGGTTGGCGTGGCACGGCAGAGCGCTTTTCTGACCACCGGTGCCACGCGGGTGTCGGCATCGTCGGTCCAGCGTGCGGCCACATGCTGGTCGGGGCGAAGCACATAGATCGCACCGCCGTTCACGCCCCACGCGGAAAAAACGCGCCCTAGCGGATCAGTCACGACCGCGTCGGCTGACACGAAGGCCTCGGTGTCATCAGAGCGGCGGATCAGCACAATGCGGACCGGTATCCCGTCGGCGCGGAGCGCAGCGACGTCCGCGCTGACCTTCTTGAGTGTCGCCTCGCCGTCGCCAAACACCAGCACCTGAAAGCCCGGCCCGAATGCATCAAACAACCAGTTGCGTGGGCTGGCGTCGGGATCAACGCAGACGTTGCGGGCGGGCGCCCCCGGTCGCGGGCCTGACGCGAAGCGGCTCTCGGTGGCGTCGACCGTAGTGAGTGCACTGTCTGCATAGTCGATGGGTCGCGAGGTGCGCCAGTGCAGAAGCGGCCGGGTGAACTCATTGCGCACCGATAACTGCAGCACCGCATCACGAAGAATGCGAAACCCGCGAGAGGGCGGCGCCATCATGCGGGTGCTCCGGGCAGCCTCGAAGCAGATCTGCTGAGCATCGGCCAGACGCTCGTCGGTGTAGGTATCGAGAATGGCTGGCGAGGCGACGCCGCGAATGACGCTGGCAAGCTTCCAGGACAGGTTGTTGCCGTCCTGCACACCGGTATTGACACCACGCACGCCGAACACCGGCAGCAGATGCGCCGCGTCGCCGCAATAAAGCACGCGACCGTGGTTATAGCGGGCGAGGCTCAGCGTGTTGGGCTTATAGAGTGTGACCCACTCAATCTCCCAGGGTAGGTCTGCGCCGATGTAATCGAGATGAGCCTGAACATGCGCCTGGAGCCGCGCCGGATCGAGTGCTTCTTCATCACTCACGTCATCGGGCACCTGATAATCAAGTCGCCAGATACCGTAGGGCGCCTTGTGGAGCAGCACCGCATAGCCGGGCAGCCAGGGCGGATCGAAGTAGCACCGGCGTCCGGTGGGCGCACCCAACGGCACTCGGAAATCGATGATCGCAAATCGGCCGGTGTAGGCACGGCCTTCAAAGCGCAGGTTCTGTAGCCTCCGGATGGCCGAGCGGGCACCGTCGCAGGCCACCAGCCAGTCGCAGTCCAGGGTGTATTCGCCCGCAGGGGTGTCGAGTCGCAGGTGAACGCCTGAGGCATCGCTCTCCAGTCCGACCACCTTGGTTTGCCAGCGCACCTCGATTCCCATGGCGGCAGCGCGCTCGAGCAACACTTTCTCCATCACGTTCTGCGGCTGGTTGGTCATGGGCGCAAACCGGTCGTCGATCGAGCCCGGCACTTGCAGGGCATGCACCATGTGGCCGCGATAGAAGCTTCGTCCTTTGTCCCAAAGCAACGCGCCGTCGAGCAATGCGTCGGCGGCACCCACCTGCTCGAAGATTTCCAGGGTACGCCGCGTGAATGCCACTGCGCGGCTGCCGCCACATACTTGTGCCTCGGCTTCGATCACGAGGGGTTGCGCGCCGTTTCGCGCAAGATCGAGTGCCACCAGCAGTCCGTTGGGCCCTGCGCCCACGACAACCACGGGTTGCCGTGGCGCCGCACCCTGCATTTCCGGGGGCTGAACAAACGGATGAATCTGGTAGTTGAAATAACTGGATCGTTGCGGTGTGAGCTCGGGCTGGTGCATTGTGAAGAGTCCTTCTGGTACGGATTCGACGCGCCGGGTTGGGCTCAGTCGGGCCGAATGTTTTTCGCTCGGATCAGCTTTCCCCATTTCTCTGTATCGGCGGCCACGAGGCTCGCGAGTTCTGCAGGCGAAGATGGGGCAGGGTCGGCCCCCAGCCCGATCAGCCGCTCACGTACCGCCGCGGTAGCGAGCGTGCGGCGAACGGCCTGGTTGAGCGAGTCGATCACGGCCGGCGGCGTTTTGGAGGACACGAAAAGGGCGTACCAGTTGTTGGTGTCTACGCCTCGGATGCCCTGTTCCTCGAGTGTGGGCACATCAGGTAGCGCGGGGTGCCGGCGCTTGGCGGCCATGCCCAGCGGCTTGAGCTTGCCCGCGCGCACCAGGGTGATCATGCCTGGCACATCACCAAACCAGGCGGCCACCTGGCCGCCCATCACGTCGGCGATGGCCTGTGCTGCGCCCTTATAGGGAACATGGAGCAGGCGCAGGCCCGCTGCATCGCCGAACTGCTCGATGGCAAGGTGGGGAATGCTGCCGATGCCGGATGAGGCCATTGGGGTGGGCTCGGTGCGCTTCATGGCAAGCGCGACGAATTCGGCCGCGTCGCGTGCGGGGTAGGTGGGCGCGGATGCGAGCAGTTCCTCGTTGTTCACCACCAGCGATACGGGTGCGAAGTCGCGTTGCACGTCGTAGGCGAGCTTGTCATACAGCACGGGGTTGATTGCCACCGCGCCTACGCTGGTCAGCCATAGGGTGGTACCGTCGGCCTCGGAACGGATGAGCTCCTGCGCGCCGATCGCGCCATTGGCGCCCGGTTTGTTGTCGACCACCACCTGGCGGTTCAACTCGCGGCCGAGTTGCTCGGAGATCGTTCGGGCGACGATATCGACCGGTCCGCCCGGGGTAAACGCCACGATGATTCGGGTGGCTTTGGTCTGGGCCGTTGCTGGCGCCACAGCGGACAGGCTGAGGACCGCCCCAGCCAATGCGATCAATGTTTTCCTCATCATCACTCTCCATTTGGAAGAACGCGGATCTGGTAGGCTCCGCCCCCACCATGGACGCCTTTCTCGTCTCCACCGGCATCGTTGCCCTGGCTGAAATCGGGGACAAGACCCAGTTGCTCACCCTTGTGCTTGCCGCACGATACCGCAAGCCCTGGCCAATTGTGGCGGGCATTTTCGTGGCGACCCTGATCAATCATGGTATCGCGGGTGCGGTGGGCGCGTGGCTCACGTCAGCCATCGGCCCGTCGGCGATGCGTTGGGTGCTTGGCCTGTCGTTTCTCGCTATGGCAGTGTGGATGCTCATTCCTGACAAGCTCGATGACGACACCGGCGAATCAAAGCGGATCGGAGGCGTTTTTCTCAGTACCGCCATCCTGTTTTTTTTCGTCGAAATGGGCGACAAGACCCAGATTGCCACGGTGGCGCTGGCGGCGCGCTTTGATTCACTGGCGGCGGTTGTCCTGGGCACCACGTTGGGCATGATGCTCGCCAACGCTCCGGTTGCCTTCTTTGGCGACGCCATCGCCAAACGCCTGCCGGTGTCGATCGTGCATCGGGTGGCCGCAGCGGTGTTCGCACTTCTCGGCATCGGCGTGCTGGTGACCGGTTAGCCTCAGATCGGATAAATGATCGAGTTCGGGATCATTTCCGAGTCGTAGATGCATTCGCGCACCGCAAACTTGAACCCTGCCGGCGTGCGAACCACCACATCGAGCGTGCGGCCCACGTTGAACACGGTCGTGGCCTCGGAGAGCTTGGTGCGAAAGACCGCATAGTTGGCCTCGCACCGCCAGCGGTTAGCGCTTGCCTCCCGGATGACGGGTGTTCCCACCACATGCCGCTGGTAGTAGGGGTCGTGAAACAGTGTTTCCTTGATACCGTAGACGCGGTCTCGCAGCATGCCTTTGCTGGTGAGGGAGAGCGTGGCGAGCGGAAAGCCGCGCTCATGGTTTTCGCGCGGCTGAACGCGGTAGACGCAATCGTCGGTAAAGAACTCTGGCCACAGGTCCCAGTTGCCGGAGTCGGCCGCGCTCGCATAGTCGGCATAGAGCTGGGTGATGGCGAACCAGTCCTCGAAGTTGGGGGCGGACACCGTGGTCGTGTTCATGGTCGGTCTCAGGCTTCGATAATGTCGCGCCAGTAGCGATACATGCCGCGGATCAGGGTTTCGGTCACCATGTGTTCGGTGTCGCCTACCTCGCGGCCGCCGAGTTCGGCCACCGCCCGGTGAAAAGGCTTGCTCTCAAAGCCCTGTTGAGAGAATTCGATGACTTCGCCGTCGTCGGCCGACACGAACCCGGCGGGCCCGAATAGATTGGCCTGGCGCAGGCGCCGCTCGGTCATCTCGGCGCTGTCGTCCTCAAATCCAAAGTGGGTCCAGACGAAATCGAAACTGCCATGACCGTTGGGCTGGATATGGCGGGTGGAGACGCTGTTCACCTGCTGTTGCAGGATGACGCTGGGGAAGAGGGTGGTCATGACCGCCGTAGGTTCGCCCCACCAGGGTTCGTGCACGATATCTAGAAAGCTCGGGTCATTGAGCTTCATCGACTCCTTGAAGCTCGATATCTGCGTGACCTGTTCCGCCTTGCCCGTTGCGCCCCGGGTGCTGATCATGGCGGCATGCCGGTGACGGTCGTCCATCCGCAGCTGCGACTTGTTGTCGGCACGCCAGAGCCCGAAGGTGACAAACCAGGTGTGAAGCAGACCCGGGTGATAGGGGTCTTTGATGTTCTCCTGCATCAGTTTCCAGTTACCCGGAATGCGCTGACGGTTGTAGCCGAGAATTTTCAAAGTACGGCCGTTGAACAGCCGGTCGAAATAGACAAGGATGGTGGGGCCGAGGAAATCTTCCAGCGATTCCACCTGATGATCGAACGAGGCAAACACCACACCGCCCCGGCGCGCCACCTTGAGTTTGGTGAGGCTGTGCTCGGCGGGATTGAAGTCGGCGGGCATGCCGCCGTGCACCTCGGTGCCCTGGCGAACACCACGCCGGAAGGGCACGCCCTGCAAATCACCGCCCAGCGAATAGCTCCACTGGTGATAAGGGCAGACGAACTCCTTGCGGTTACCGTGACGCTCGCGACAGAAACGCATGCCCCGATGGGCGCAGACGTTTTCGATCACATGGATCTCGCCCTTCAGGTCGCGCGACAGGATCACTGAGCGTTCGCCGATCGCTGTGCGCTTGTAATCGCCAGGGTTCGGGATCTCGGCCTCGAGACCCACATAGCACCAGTGGTTCTTATAGAAGAAGCGTTCGAGTTCCCGGCGGTAGAGCTCGTCGCTGGTGTAGGCGAGAAACGGAATCCGGTGCGTGCCGTTGGCCTCCCAGTGAATCTGCTCCGGGAAAGTGGTGAGGGGCTCGCCCATTCGAAATCTCCAGAAGGGATGCGGCAATGATAGCGCCCCGTTCGAAGCGCGCGCCTGAGCGCTGATTCGGGCCAGGATGCGGGCGCTTGTCCAGGCCGTTGAGGGGCTGGTTCAGGCGCTCAGATTCGGTGCTCCGATTCGGCCGTCAAGGCCGCGGCTCAAGCGTCCAGCCGCGTACCGGATGCCTTGGCCGCCGCTCCCCATTTGGCCACTTCAGATTCGATAAAGCGGGTGAACTGTGCGCCAGGCAACGCGCGGACCACCGAGCCTGCCTGGGCGACCCGCTGATTGAGCGCGGGGTCGGCGAGCACCGTGGCGAAGTCGCGCGAGATCTTGTCGACAACCGATGCTGGCAACCCGGCAGGCCCCACCAGACCCGCCCACCCGACTGCTTCAAAGTTCGCAAGCCCGTCTACCGGCAACTCGGCGAGCGCGGGGACATCGGGCAGCGCGGTATTGCGCTCTGCGCTGGTGACGGCGAGCGCCCGAACCCGCCCTGCCTGGATGTGGCTGAGCGAGGCCGACACGCTGTCGATCATGAACTGCACCTGGCCGCCGATAAGGTCGGTGAGGGCTGGGCCGCTCCCTTTGTAGGGGATGTGCACGGCAAAGGTCTGCGTGGCGAGCTTGAACATTTCGCAGGCCAGATGCTGCGAGGTGCCCGGGCCGCCTGAGGCGTAGCTGAGGCTGCCGGGCTTTTGTTTCATGAGCGCCACCAGTTCGGCCACCGAACGAACTGGCAGGTCTCGGTTCACCAGGAGCACCAGCGGCGCCACGAAGGCAAGCGAGATTGCCGTGAAGTCGCGAACTGGGTGGTAGGGGAGCTTTGAAAATACCGATGGGTTGATGGCGAGCGGGCCGCTCGACACCATACCCAGCGTGTACCCATCCGCCGGTGATTGCCTGAGCGCTTCCATGCCGATGATGCTGCTGCCACCAGGCCGGTTTTCCACGGGCACACTCTGTCCCCAGATCTGCGCCAGGCGCTCGGCAAAGCTGCGACCAAAAATGTCGGTCGCCTGTCCCGGTGGAAAGGGAATGATCATTTTGACGGGCTTCGTGGGCCAGGGGGCTTGGGCCCAGGAGGGGGTCCCCCCCCAAGCCGAGGTGGCGAGCGTGGCGAGTTTGAGCAGATGGCAGCGTCGGCCAGGGTAATGAGCTTTTGAGAACATAACGGCGCTCCGGTGCGGTCGTTGCGGGTGGTTGGTGAGAGCGTGCTGCTCCATATACCATCAGATCTTAAACAGGGGAGACACCATGAACCATCCATCGTATCGCCCGGCCCGCCGCCGCCTCATCGCCGGGGCAGCCGCTGCGGGGGTGACCGCGTCGGTGAGCCGCGCGCCTTTCGCGCAGGCCTACCCCGGACGCCCCATCCGGATCATCGTGCCCTATGCGGCCGGCGGCACCTCCGACATCCTTGCGCGCACGCTCGGGGTGCGGGTGGGCGAAGCGCTCGGCCAGCAGATCGTGGTCGAGAACCGGCCGGGTGCTAATGGCGCGCTGGGCAGCGATCTGGTCGCCAAATCGGCGCCCGACGGCTATACCCTGCTGCTCACTGATGTCGGTGGGCTGACCAGCGCGCCCGCGGTGGTTCGCAATCTCCCTTTTGACCCGGTGCGCGATTTCGCGCCGGTCACCCCGGTGGTCTGGTCGCCTCACCTCATGGTGGTGAGCCCGGCGGTCACCGCTGGTTCGGTAACCGATCTGGTCGCTCTGGCAAAGTCAAAGCCCGGCCGGCTCAACTGCGCGACGGTGGGTGCCGGCAGTGCGCCGCACCTGGCAGGCGCGCTGTTTGCCCTGCGCGCGGGCGTTGACTGGGGCTATGTTCAGTACAAGGGGGGCGCGCAGGCGCTCAATGATCTTGCCGCGAGCCAGTCCGACTTGATGTTCAACGGCATGCTCGCCACGCTTCCCTACGTGAAGGGTGGGAAACTCCGCGCTATCGGTCTCTCGAGCGACAAGCGCTGGCCCACCATGCCCGAATTGCCGACGGTGGCTGAGCAGGGGTTTCCCGGTTTCATGACCGGTTCCTGGCAAGGACTGTTGGCCCCCGCGGGCACACCCGAGCCTGTCATCAGCCGACTGAATGCGGAATTCGCCCGCGCGCTCACGGCGCCCGAGGTGGTTGAGCGCCTCACTGCCCAGGGTGCCGAGCCGCGTCCCGGTTCAGCTTCGGCGTTTGGAGAATTCATGAGCAGTGAAACCCAGAAATGGGCGAAGCTGGTTCGTGATGCCGGAATTCGGATTGAGTGAACATCATGAGCCTGATCCGAATGACACCCATTACCGGACCGGCCGCCTGGCGCGGGCCGGATTTCGCTGGTGACGAGTCGTGGATTTATCGGCTGAGTGCTGCCGACATGGATGCGCTCGATGAGGCGCTGGCGGCGGTTGCGCGGAGCGGCCGGCGCTTTCCCGATTTCGGTCGCGAACATTTCCCGATCGGCGCGCTCGGCGCCGCGCTGCCGGCCTTTGCCGAGGCGCTCGAGAATGGCCGTGGATTTCTGCTCCTTCGCGGGCTGCCGGTTGCGCGCTACAGCGACGAGCAACTGAAGTCGGTGTGCTATGGCATCGGGCTCCACCTTGGCCTGCCGGTTCGTCAGAACCCAAAAGGGGATCTGCTGGGTGAGGTCATGAATGTGGGTGACCTCAACAGTAAGCACACTCGCGTCTACGAAACCAACCGCTATCTGCCCTATCACTCCGACCCCTCGGATGTGGTGGGCCTGATGTGCGTGCGGAAAGCCCGGGAGGGCGGTCTTAGCAGTTTGGTGAGCGTGGCAAGCATCTATAACCAGATCCTGCTCCATCACCCGCAGTACCTGGCGCTTTATTACCGCTGCTGGTATTTCGCGCATCTCTGCGAACCCCAGCCCAGCCTCTCGCCCATCTTCAGTTTTCACGAGGGGAAGCTGAGCTGTCGCTATTTGCGCCAATATCTCGAGCTCGGGCACGAGCTTCGTGGCTATCCGCTGTCGAACGTGGATATCGAGGCGCTGGATCTGTTTGATCAGGTGATGCACGACCCCGCCGTTCGACTCGACATGATGCTCGAGCCTGGTGATCTGCAGTTTGCGAATAACTATGCGGTGCTGCATTCGCGTACCGCATTCCAGGATCACGAGGCACCGGAACTTCGGCGCCGAATGCTTCGCCTGTGGCTCAAGATGCCGAATGCGCGCGTGCTCGCGCCGGAGTTCCCCGGCCGAAACGGGTTTCCGGCGCCGCTCGCCGCGGCATGATCATGTTTTTCATCAGGATTTCAATATGAGCGCTATCCCCAGCCAACCTCCGTACCCTCGCGACCTTCGCGGCTATGGCCGTAATCCCCCGCATGCCCGCTGGCCGGGCAACGCCCGTGTAGCCGTGCAGTTCGTGCTCAACTATGAAGAGGGCGGCGAAAATTCCGTACTGCACGGCGATGCCGGAAGCGAGCAGTTTCTTTCCGAAATGTTCAGCCCTGCAGCCTATCCGGCGCGCCACCTCAGCATGGAGGGCATCTACGAGTACGGCTCACGTGTGGGCGTATGGCGGATCTTGCGCGAGTTCGAGCGACGCGGTCTGCCGCTCACCGTATTTGGCATCAGCATGGCGCTCGAGCGTTGTCCCGAGGTGACTGCAGCGTTCGTAGAACTGGGCCACGAGATCGCTTGTCATGGCTGGCGTTGGATCCATTACCAGAGTGTTGACGAGGCGACCGAACGCGAGCACATGCGGATTGGCATGGACATCATCCGCCGACTGACGGGCTCGCGGTCACTTGGCTGGTACACCGGTCGCGACAGCCCCAACACGCGACGACTGGTGGCCGACTACGGTGGCTTCGAATACGACAGCGACTACTACGGCGACGACCTGCCGTTCTGGATGCAAGTTCGCCGCAGCGATGGAGCGCTCGCCCCGCACCTGGTCGTGCCCTACACGCTGGATGCCAACGATATGCGCTTCGCGCTGCCCCAGGGGTACAGCCACGGCGATGAGTTCTTCGAATACCTTCGGGATGCGTTTGATGTGCACTGGGCTGAGGGCGATGAGCGTCCCAGCATGATGAGCATCGGCATTCACTGCCGGTTGCTCGGACGGCCGGGTCGGATGCGCGCGTTGCAGCGTTTTCTTGATCACGTCCAGTCGCATGACCGGGTATGGGTGACGCGCCGGATCGACATTGCGCGGCACTGGAAAGCGACACATCCCTTTGATCCGGCTTCAGCGTTTGTGTGGGAATGAGCGCCATCCGATTTTTTACTCAGCGAGGTCTGGCATGCCAACCGTTCTGATCACCGGCGCCAATCGCGGCATCGGCCTTGAGTTTGCCCGTCAGTATGTCGCTGATGGATGGCGGGTGATTGCGGCATGTCGCGAGCCGGCGCGCGCGCAGTCGCTCCTTGATTGCCTGCCCGCCGCTGATGTGGTGCCGCTCGACGTCACCGACACCGCGTCGATTCGCGGGCTCGCTGCTGCACTCGCCGGGCAGTCGATCGATGTCCTGATCGCCAACGCCGGCGTGATGTCAGCCCACCCCAAAAGCCACCCGCTTGATATCGCCGATGAGGCCTGGCTCACCGACTTCCGGGTCAATGCGATGGGTGCGCTGCGGGTGGCGGCCGCTTTCGCGCCACATGTGGCGGCCGGGCGGGAGCGAAAGCTGATCGCGATCAGCAGCCTCCTGGGGTCAATCGGCTCAAACGGCATGGGTGGGCATTATTCGTATCGCGCATCCAAGACCGCACTTAACGCACTGTGGCGCTCCTTTGCTGTGGATCATCCTGAACTGATCGCGGTCACGCTCAGCCCAGGCCTGCTTCGCACCGACATGACGCGCTATGAATCGGCCTGGGACCAGTTGAACGATCCGGCGCCCCGTGTGGGTTTGCTTCGCGGCGTCATCGCGGCGCTCACCGCGGCCGACAGCGGATCAGCGATGAGTTTCAGCGGGGAGAAAATGCCCTGGTGAAAGGGCTTTGAGCGGGTGAAACGGGTGGAAAATTTCCTGGGAGAACGCTGATGCCGATTCAGGCAAAGCTTTGCTGGCTCCATCTTCAATCGCCGCAACCCGAAGCTATGGCCGCTTTTTACGCTCGCGCCTATGGTTTGAAGGTTGAGCAGCGAGATGCAGTGCTCGCCTGCCATGGCGCGGGACGCGCGCTTCACGTGTCTGCGGGCGACGCCAATCGGCTTCACTACGCGTTGTACGGGTTTACGGAGGAGACTTGCTGGCAGGCGTTTCTGGCGCGCGGCGCGTCGGCGCTGTCGCTTGAGTTGCCTGATCTCGCCGGTATTCCTTCAGGGGCGCGGTCGTGTGTCGACCCGGACGGTCATCGCATGGTGTTTGCGCCGCCAGGAAAGCCGGTGGGGGCGGGGACAACGCCTGCCATGACGGCGCTCCCGCCTGCTGTCAATCAGCACTTTGCACTGCGCACCACCCGGATTGAGGACATGCTCGCGTTTTACTGCGGCCAGTTGGGGTTTCATCTGTCTGACCGCGTGCTCGACAATGAAGGCAGGCTGCGCGCGTGTTTCCTGCGGACTGACTCGCTTCATCATTCGCTCGCGCTGTTTGGCGCACCGGTCACCTGTTTCGATCACCAGTCGTTCGAGTCGCCCGCCTGGTCTGACCTCAAAGACTGGGCCGATCATATGTCGCGCGAGCGGATAGAGATCGTCTGGGGAGTGGGGCGCCATGGTCCAGGCAACGACGTGTTTTTCATGGTGCGGGACCCCGACGGCAATCTGGCCGAAATCTCCTCGGAAATTGAGGTGTGCGACGAGGCACGTCCCGCGGGGGTGTGGCCACACGAAGAGCGCACGCTCAATCTTTGGGGCAAGGCGATCATGCGTAGCTGATGTCTGTCGTGCCGCTTGCTGCCCATTACCCCGTGGTGATCGTCGGTACCGGCCCTACCGGGTTGGTGCTTGCCCACCTGCTCGCGCGGCAAGGCGTGACAGCGCTGTTGATTGACCGTGCTGAAGGCCCGGTGGGCGAAGCCCGCGCAGTCACCATTGACGACGAGAGCCTGCGCACGCTGCAGGCGGCGGGGGTGCTCGAGCAAGTACTGCCCGATATCGTGCAGGGCTACGGCGTTCACTACTATTCCTGGCGGCAAACGCTCTTTGCACGGATCGAACCCCGGTCGCTCGAATATGGCTATCCGAAGCGAAACGCGTTCCGCCAGCAACTGCTGGTTGGCGCGTTAGCCGAGACGCTTGAAGCGCCTGTTGAATTGCGCTTTCGCCATGAACTGCTGAGCTTTTCTCAGACCGACGATCGGGTGTCGCTGTCGATCGCCACCCCCGACGGACTGCAGACGTTGGAGACCGACTGGCTGGTGGGGTGCGACGGGGGCCGAAGCACGGTGCGAGAGGCACTGGGCCTCGCGCTTGAAGGCAGCAGCTATGCCGAACGCTGGCTGATCGCAGATCTCATCGGTCGGCGCGATCCGTTTCGGCACACGCGAACGTTCTGCGATCCGGTGCGCCCTACGATCCGACTGCCGGGCCCGCAGGCCACCGTCCGTTATGAGTTCATGCTGCATCCGGGCGAAGAGGCCGAGTCAGTGCTCGATGAGGCGCAGCTTCGCAGCTGGATTCGCGCGCGCGAGCCTTCGGATGCCGACATCACCCTGCTTAGAAAGGTGGTCTACACCTTTCATGCGCGGGTCGCGACCCGGTGGCGAGCGGGACGGGTGCTGCTGGCGGGAGATGCGGCGCACCTCACGCCACCCTTTGCCGGGCAGGGCATGAACAGCGGTGTGCGTGACGCGCTGAACCTCGCCTGGAAACTCGCCGAGGTGGTGCGGGGGCGTGCCGCCCTCGCGCTGATTGATACCTATGAGGCCGAACGCAAGCCCCACGCCTGGGCGTTGATCAACATGGCGCTGCGGATCGGATCGTTCATGCAGCCAAAGTCGGTGGCGGGTGCAGCGATCGCGCAGGGGCTTCTGCGGCTGGTCTGTCTGGTGCCAGCCGCGCGCGACTACATCCTGCATTTGAAATTCAAGCCCAAGCCCCGCTTCAAGCAAGGCTTTAAGGCCGGCTGGTCGGTTGGCGAACCGGTGATTCCGCCCGGCCAACTCATGATCCAGCCTGCGGTGCAGACCCGAGCGGGCCGCACCCAGCTCCTCGATTCGTTGTGCGGCTCAGGATATGCGCTGATTGGCTGGGCGGGGTCGTTGCCGCACACACCCGCGTGGTGGCCGTCTGAGGCGCCGGCTCGGATATCTCTCCTACGCGCCGACGAGGATTTCCTGCCGGACGATCGGCGCGAGCCCGTGGCGCGCGATGCGACCGGAGAACTTGCGCGGGTGCTCGATAGCGCTGGCGCGCAAGCGGTGCTGCTCCGTCCCGACCGGCATGTACTTGCGTATCTTGGCGCTCGCCCCGAAGATGACTGGTCGGCTGTCTTTGAGGCGTTCGGCAGCGTTTACCGTCCCGCGGCCCTGGCTGCAGCGTTGCCGGGGTTGCCCGGTTCTTTCCCATCTCAAGATCCAGGAGTCTGAACATGACACGTCCCGCGCTTCGTCGCGTTCTGGTTCATTCGGTTGCCGCGCTGGTTGCGGTGGGCGCCTTGGCGGGATCGGCTGTGGCCCAGTCGTATCCGAACAAACCAGTCAAGGTCATCGTCACCTTCCCGCCCGGCGGCACGCCCGATATTTATGGTCGTCTCTTGTCGCAGGAACTCTCCACCCTGTGGAAGCAGTCGGTGGTGGTGGAGAACAAGACCGGCGCAAGCGGCACCATCGGCACCGATTCTGTTGCCAAGGCCGCCCCCGACGGCTACACGCTGCTCTTCGCGGCCGATGCCTCGATCACCATTGCGCCAAATCTGATTGCGAGCACGCCCTACAACCCGGTCCGAGACCTCACACCCATTGTCAATGTGGCAGCGGGCCCGTTCGTCATGCTTGCGCACCCGTCGTTTCCGGTGAATGACATCCCGGGGCTGATCGAGGCAGCGCGCCGTCAGCCCGGCAAGATCACCTATGCGTCATCGGGCAGCGGTGGCCAGCAGCACCTCTCAATGGAAGTGATCAAACAGCGGGCCAGTCTCGATATCGTGCACATTCCCTACAAAGGATTCGGTCAGGGAATCCAGGATGTGATGGCCGGTCATGTGCCGCTGATTTTTGGTGGCATTACAGCGTCCATCCAGCTCAGCAAAAGCGGCAAGTTGAAGGCGATTGCCACGACCGGACCGAAGCGCTCGCGGGCGCTGCCCGATGTGCCGGCGGTGGCGGAGACGCTGCCGGGATTTCGGATCGAAGCCTGGTATGGTTTCATGGGTCCGGCGGGTCTTCCGCGCGAACTCGTCAACAAAATTCATTCTGATGTGATGACCATCGCCACGCGGCCCGATTTTCAGGCGCGTATCGTGGCGGACGGCATGGAGCCGGTGAGCGGCTCGCCCGAAACATTCGGGCGGCAGGTGGCCGACGAACTTCGCGAGTGGGGCGACATGATTCGCGCGGCCAAAATCAAGGCGGATTGAACCCTGGTGAGCCCCTGAGGGGCGGGCGGGGCGACGGTCAGCGCGCAGGCTGAGCCGTCTTGGGCGAAGCGCTCGTCAGCGCGGGGGCTCGCCGGGCCCGGGCGGAGCGCTTATCAGCGCGAAGGCTCGCCTGGCCGAAGCGCCCGCTGTATCACGCCAGCCAGCGCGGCCGAGGCCACCCGCGAAATCGGGGGGTCCGCGCGGCTGGTGAGCACGATCGGAACCTGCGCGCCCAGCACCACGCCGCAGCTCGCAGCGCCCGCCAGATACTCCAG
>CAIPNM010000106.1 GCA_903866395.1 uncultured bacterium | reverse complement strand
TGATACACTTGCCGCCCTCACCATCATGAATTTCACGCCGACCCCGCCCGGCGAGCGCAGGCTCGCCCTCTTTGACCTCGACCACACGCTGCTGCCGATTGACAGCGATTACGAGTGGGCGCGTTTTCTCGCGCGGGTTGGCGCCATCGACGGCGACGAACACACGCGCCGTAACGACGACTATCTGCGGCAATACCAGGCCGGCACGCTCAATATTTTCGAATTCCTCGAATTCCAGCTCGCCCCGCTCGCCGCACACCCACGCGCGCAACTCGATCGCTGGCATCTGCAGTACATGGACGAGGTGATCCGCCCGGCCATCCAGCCCGCGGCCCGCGATCTGGTGAGCCGACACCTCGAGGGCGGTGACCTGTGCGCACTCGTCACCGCCACCAACGAATTCGTCACGGCACCCATCGCAGCCGAGTTCGGTCTGGCCCATCTGGTGGCCACCACCGTCGAAACCGTCAATGGTGCCTACACCGGCCGCCCGGCCGGCACGCCCTCCTTTCGCGAGGGCAAGGTCACGCGAACGCACGCCTGGCTCGCATCCCTTGGCGCTGCTTTCGAGGGCTTTACGACGTCGTGGTTCTACAGCGACTCCATCAATGACCTGCCGCTCCTGTCCCTGGTGACCCACCCGGTCGCCACCAACCCCGATGACCGGCTGGCACGCCTGGCAGCCGAGCGCGGCTGGGCAGTGCTGAGGCTATTCGAATGATCCGACGCCTGATCGATCGCCTGCTCAACCGAAAGACCCGGGGGCCACGCGCCGCCATCCGCGAGAAGGCCCGCGAATACAAGGGGTCCGAACTCGGTGTCATCCACGGCGCCATTTCTGACGCTGCGTTTCGCACCTGCGAAACCCTTCAGAAAGCGGGCCACCAGGCGTTCGTGGTCGGCGGCGGCGTGCGCGACCTGCTGCTTGGCCTGCGCCCCAAGGACTTTGACGTGGCGACCGACGCCACACCCGAGCAGGTGCGCAGCCTCTTTCGTCGCTCCCGCGTGATCGGCCGGCGCTTTCAGATCGTGCATGTCATGTTCGGGCGCGAAACCATCGAGGTCTCCACTTTCCGCGCGATTCAGGACGAGGCGGAGACCGATGAGCACGGTCGGGTGCTGCGCGACAACGTCTGGGGCACGCAACCCGAAGACGCTGCGCGGCGTGACTTCACCATCAATGCGCTCTACTACGATCCGCTTGCCGACCGCATCCTCGACTACCACGACGGCGTGCGCGACCTGAAAAAACGGTCGCTGCGCATCATTGGCGATGCCGAGCAGCGGTTCCGCGAAGACCCGGTTCGGATGCTGCGCGTAGCGCGGTTCGTGGCGAAGCTGGGCTTTTCCATCGAGCCCCGAACCCGCACCCCGATTCGAGCGCTGGCCCCGCTGATCTCGAACATCCCCAGCGCACGCCTGTTTGACGAGATGCTGAAGCTTCTCGTCTCGGGTCACGCCATGGCGTGTCTGCACGAACTTCGCCGTGAGGGCCTGCATCACGGTCTGATGCCCATGCTCGACATGATTCTCGAGCAACCCGACGGCGAACGTTTCGTCACCACCGCGCTCGAACGGACCGACCAGCGTGTGCTCGCGGGTAAGCCCATCTCGCCCGGATTCCTGTTCGCAAGCCTGCTATGGCAGCCGGTTCGCATCCGCTGGCAGCAGGCAGTCGCTGCAGGCGCCCCCGCCATTCCGGCGTTATCTGATGCTATTGATGCGGTGCTCGATGAGCAGGCCGAGAAGCTCGCTGTCCAGCGCCGACACATTGCCGACATGCGTGAGATCTGGATGCTGCAGCCGCGCTTTGAGCGCCGCACCGGCCGCACACCCTATGCGCTGCTCGAGCATATTCGGCTGCGCGCAGGTTACGACTTCCTGGTCCTGCGCTGCGATGCCGGCGAGCTGCCGGCGGAGCTGGGAGACTGGTGGACCGAGTTTCTCGATGCGGCCCCCGACGAACGTGCAGCCCTCATCGCCCGCGCAAGCGAAAGCGGCTCAGGCACGGGACCGCGCAAGCGCAGGCGCCGCAGCCGCGGGCATGGTCGGTCCAACGCCTCTGATTCGCCGGCCACCGTGCCCGGTCCGGCTGACCACGCTGGCTGATCGCAGCATGCAACGCCGCTGGATGCTGGGGCTGGGTGCAAATCTTGGCGATGCCCGAGGTGCGCTCGAGCGCACGCTAACCCGCCTGCGACAGCATTCCGACCTCCAGGTCATTGCCGTCTCCTCGCTTTGGCGCAGTGCACCGGTCGACGCCGAGGGACCCGATTTTCTGAATGCAGTACTCGCGATTGACACCGCCCTCGCGCCCCAGGCCATGCTGATGCTGGCGCAGTCGCTTGAGTCGGAGGAGGGGCGCGTGCGCCCGCACCGGAACGCGCCGCGTACCCTCGATGTCGATTTGCTACTCGCCGGGTCATTGGTCCTCGACACACCCCTTCTCACGCTGCCGCACCCCCGCATGCATCAGCGCGCATTCGTGCTCGCGCCGCTGCTAGAAATCGACCCGCTCGCACAAATTCCGCGCCTAGGCGGAGCCGCCGACTGGGCAAGCGCCTGCGCGGGGCAGCGCATCGAAAAGCTCGGCCCCCTCACCGACATCGCGGGCGAAGCGCCTTGGGCGGGTCACTCCGGGTCCGTTCAATGAACACGCTACCGGTTCCACTTCAGACGGTTCTGCTTCTCGTGGCGTCCAACGTCTTCATGACGTTTGCCTGGTATGCGCATCTGCGCGACATGGCAACCCGCCCCTGGTGGATCGCCGCGCTCGCGAGCTGGGCCATCGCCCTCTTTGAATATCTGCTTCAGGTGCCGGCCAATCGGATCGGTTACACCGTGTTTTCTCTGCCTCAGCTGAAGATCCTGCAGGAAGTCATCACACTCGCGGTTTTCGTTCCCTTCGCGGTCCTCTACATGAACCAGCCGGTCAAGCTCGATTACCTTTGGGCTGCGCTTTGCATGATGGGCGCGGTCTACTTCATTTTCCGGTCTTAACACCATGGTCACCGCCCCTGCCACGCCCCTGCCTTCTCCCTTTGAGCGCTACCGACACATCGTGATCGAAGGACCAATCGGCGCCGGAAAGACATCGCTCGCGCGTCGTCTGGCCGAGCGTTTTGGCGCGGAAACGGTTCTTGAAGAACCCGCCGACAACCCGTTCCTCGAACGCTTTTATCGCGACAGTCGCCGCTACGCGCTGCCCACGCAGCTCTTTTTCCTGTTCCAGCGGGTTGGGCAGTTGCGCGAACTCGCGCAGCGCGACCTGTTCGCGCAAGCCGTGGTGGGCGATTTCCTGCTCGATAAAGACCCGCTGTTTGCCCGGCTCACACTCGATGACGATGAATTGCGCCTCTATCAGAACATTCTCGCGAGCGTGCAGCCCCAGGCCCCGATCCCCGACCTGGTGATCTGTCTGCAGGCCCAGCCCGACACCCTGATTGAACGCATTCGGCGACGCGGAATCGACATGGAGGCCTCCATCTCCGAGACGTACCTGCGGGCGCTCATCGAGCAGTACAGCCGATATTTTCACGACTACGACGCAGCCCCACTGCTGATCGTCAACACCGAGCGCCTGAATCCGGTCGATAGCGAAGACGACTTCCAGACGCTGGTCCGCCACCTTGCCGAGTTGCGAGGGCGCCGCAGTTTCTTTAGCGTCGGTCAATAGCGCCGTCCCCGCGCCAACCGTCACACGATTGTCATCTGTCAGCTGGATACTAAGGGGTTGGATGACCGCTCCCCGCCCCGCATGACTGCAAGAATCCTGATCGTCGAAGACGACCCGCAAATCCGCGAGCTGCTGCGTGTGAACCTGCAGCACGCGGGATTTACGCCAGTGTGCTGCGATAGCGCGGAGGCCGCCAGCGCCGAGCTTCAGCTTCGCCTGCCCGACCTCATCGTGCTCGACTGGATGCTGCCCGGACGCTCAGGCATCGAGTTTGCGCGTGAAATCCGATCGCACAGCCGAGCCGCCGACATCCCGGTTCTGCTTCTCACCGCTCGGGCACAGGAGGGGGACAAACTGCAGGGCTTTGAGACCGGCGTCGACGATTACATGACCAAGCCGTTCTCGCCGCGCGAACTGATCGCCCGGGTCCGCGCGCTCCTTCGGCGAGCCGCCCCAGAAACCACACAGGACCCGCTGGAATTCGCGGGTCTACGGCTGGAGCCCGAGACGCTGCGCGTGTTCTCCCACGGCGCGCCGGTCGACCTCAGCCCCACCGAGTTCAGGCTGCTCCAGTTTCTGATGCGCCACCCCGACCGTGTCCTGTCACGCGCGCTGCTTCTCGATCGGGTCTGGGGAGACAACGTGTATATTGAAGAACGGACGGTCGACGTTCACATCCGGCGCCTGCGTCTTGCGCTCACGCCTGGCGGTCACGATCGACTGATCGAAACCGTGCGTGGAGGCGGTTACCGCTTCCTGCCTCAATGAAGGTCTGGCAGTCACCTTGATCTGGTTTCGCTCGCTCGGGTTCGCAGCGCTCATCATCCTGGTGGCAGCGTGGCTGCATCGCTTCCTGTCGCCGGCGTTCGCGTTTGCCTTGCTGGTGCTCGC
>CAIPNM010000105.1 GCA_903866395.1 uncultured bacterium | reverse complement strand
CGATTGCAAAGCGTTCGCCATCGGCAAACAGATGGTCGAACTGTGATCCGTTGGTATCGAAAGACTCTTCGAGATTGAAGATGCGCTTGAACACGCCTTGAACCGTGCGGATGTTGCCGCCGATGGCGATCTTGCCGCCCAGCTGCTCGCGTAGCCATGGTGCGGCTGACAGATGGTCGGCATGGGCATGGGTTTCGAGAATCCAGCCGACCTTCAGGCGCTGCTCGCGCACGAAATCGACCACCTTCTGCGCGCTGGCGGTTTTGGTGCGGCCCGACTTCGGGTCGTAATCGAGCACCGAGTCGATGACAGCGGCCTGACCGCCCGGCTGGTCATACACCACGTAGGTGACGGTCCAGGTGGCGGGGTCGAAGATGCCGTGCACGGTCGGGTTCATAGCGGTTTCTCCAGATCGATTAGTTAATCTTTAAACATTATATTGACAAATAAAATATTAATCAATAAAGTGTCGGTCGTCGTCTGCACCTTTTCCAACATTGGCTGTCCGATATGCCCGCATCCGCCACGATTGACCTTGCCGAGCTTCGTAACGCTGCCGATTCCGCCTGTCGTCTGCTGAAAACGCTCTCCAATCCAGACCGACTGCTGCTGCTCTGCAGGTTGGCGCAGGGTGAAGCCTGCGTGAGTGAGTTGGAGGACGAACTCGGTATCACCCAGCCCACGCTCTCCCAGCAGCTTGGCGTGTTGCGCGAGGAGTCGCTGGTCGGTACCCGTCGAGACGGCAAACGGATTCATTACCGACTCGAGAGCGCTTCAGCGCTCGCGGTCATCTCAACCCTGCAATCGCAGTTCTGCCCACCTTCAAAGGAACCCACCCCATGACAATCGACTGGTCTAACTTCACGCCCTGGAGCTCGCTTACGGGCGGCATTGTGCTGGGCGTTGCCTCGGCGCTTTTTGTGCTCATGAACGGCCGTATTCTGGGCATCAGCGGAATCATCGGCGGCTTGGTGAAGCGCCGCCCCGGTGACAGTGGCTGGCGAATCGCGTTTGTGCTGGGCCTCCTGGCTGCGCCCACCGCCTGGTCGCTGTTCGCGCCGCCGGCGGCCGCACGCATCGATGCGGGGTGGCTCGCAGTGGTGGCGGCTGGTTTGCTGGTGGGCATCGGCACCCGCTATGGCGCGGGCTGCACCAGCGGTCACGGCGTGTGCGGGCTGTCACGCCTCTCGCCGCGCTCGCTTGCGGCAACCATCGCGTTCATGGCCGCGGGTTTCGCCACGGTCTTCGTTGTTCGTCATCTGCTTGCTCGTTGAGCAGCGTCTTTACAAAGGAATCCTTCCATGGAACGAGTCTCTGAATTTGTGGTGGGCCTGCTGTTTGGCATTGGCCTCATCCTCGCGGGCATGACCGATCCTGCCAAAGTGATCGGCTTTCTTGATCTGGCAGGCGCCTGGGATCCATCGCTCGCCTTCGTGATGGGGGGCGCCATTCTGGTGGGGGTTTTCGCGTTTGGCGTGGCAAAGAAGCGCACCACCAGCATGTTTGGCGGCGCCATGCAGCTGCCCACCTCGCGTGACATCGATCGCCGGCTGATCGGCGGCAGCGTGATGTTTGGTGCAGGCTGGGGGCTGGCCGGCTTCTGCCCGGGGCCGGCGCTGGTGTCGGTGGGTGCGGGGCAGTCAAAGGCGATTGTTTTCACCATTGCGATGCTGCTTGGCATGGTCGTCTTCGAGATGCTCGAGCGTCGTCGTCTGGCGCTTGCCGCGGCGCACTGATGGGCCGCTTCCTTCCCGCCTGGCTGACCGGCTATCGCCGCGATCAGCTCGCCGGCGACTTGTCGGCGGGCCTGATTGTCACCGTGATGCTGGTGCCACAGAGCCTGGCCTACGCCATGCTCGCAGGGCTGCCGCCGCAAATGGGGCTGTACGCGAGCGTGCTGCCCATCATCGCGTATGCGGCGTTTGGCACCAGCATGACGCTTGCGGTGGGTCCGGTGGCGGTGGCCTCGCTCATGACTGCGAGTGCGCTCACGCCGCTCGCGCTGCCGGGCTCGCCCGAGTACGCGGCGTTGGCCATGGTGCTGGCATTGCTCTCGGGCGTGATGCTGGTGGTCTTCGGGCTGATGCGGCTGGGCTTTCTTGCCCATTTCCTGAGTCACCCGGTCATCAGTGGCTTCATCAGCGGTGCCGCGGTTCTGATCGCAATCGGGCAGCTTCGTCATGTGCTGGGCGTGCGAATCGAGGCTGATGGCGTGGTGCAAACCGTGGTGGCACTGATCACTGCACTGCCGCGCACCAATCCGGTCACACTTGCCGTCGGGCTGGGCAGCGTTGTGCTGCTGGTGGTCGCGCGCAGCCGGCTACCTGGCTGGTTGGTGGCGACGGGTCTTGCGCGGCCGCGTGCTGAGCTGATCGCGCGGCTCGCGCCCATGGCGGTGGTGGTACTCGCCACCGTGGTGGTTGGCGCTTTTAATCTCGACCAGGTCGCGAAGGTTGCCGTGGTGGGTGCGGTGCCGGCTGGGTTGCCGCAGCTTCCTTCTGCATCGCAACTGTTTCCAGGATGGGAGTCGCTGCGCGAACTCCTGATTCCGGCGCTACTCATCTCGCTGGTCGGATTCGTGGAGAGCGTGTCGGTTGCGCAGTCGTTCGCGCT
This sequence comes from uncultured bacterium, assembly GCA_903866395.1. Taxonomy (GTDB): domain Bacteria; phylum Pseudomonadota; class Gammaproteobacteria; order Burkholderiales; family Burkholderiaceae_E; genus SYIM01. The sequence continues at coordinate 8,701 of CAIPNM010000105.1, read as the reverse complement.
CAAGCGTCGGCAACGGATCAACGCCGACCGCGAGCTGCTGGGGCTGGGCGCTGCCAACGCTGCGAGCGCGCTCTCCGGCGGTTTTCCTGTCACCGGCGGGCTTGCCCGGTCGGTAGTCAATTTTTCTGCGGGCGCGAACACGCCGTTTGCCGGTGTGGTGAGCGCGTGTCTCATGGCGGTGGTGCTGATGCTCTTTACCGGCTGGTTTCGCGCCATGCCGCATGCGGTGCTGGCAGCGACCATCCTGGTGGCGGTCACCAGCCTGATCGATCTGAAGACGCTGCGCGAGGCTTGGGCCTACGACCGGGGCGATGCGCTTGCGCTCGCGGCCACCGCGCTCGGAGTGATTGTGCTGGGGGTTGAGCACGGCATTGTGTTGGGGGTCATGCTCTCGCTGGCTGTGATCGTCTGGCGCGGCAGCCGGCCTCACATCGCCGTCGTGGGTCGCATGCCGGGCACCGAGCACTTTCGAAATGTGGAGCGGCATGCAGTGGAAACCGTGCCGGGATCCCTCATCCTGCGCGTGGATGAGAGCCTGCTCTTTGCCAACGCCATGCAGGTACGTGATCGGGTGGATTCGCTACTCGCTTCGGACCCGGGCATTCGCCGGGTGCTGATTTCCTGCGCAGGCGTCAATCAGATCGACACCACGGGGCTGGAGATGCTGGTGGCACTGGAATCTGATCTTCAACGGCAGGGCATTTCGCTTTCGCTTGCCGAAGTGAAGGGGCCGGTGATGGACCGGCTGGCTGCAACCGGGTTCGGCCGCACCATGGCCGGGCGCGTCTATCTGAGCCTTCACGATGCAATGAAGGCGAATTAGCGTGAGGTGTCAGGGGCCGGCCGCGTTTCACTGAGGCCGGATTGCGGTGCCGAGCGTTTGAATCCCGGCTAGAGTGAGCGATTCCGACCCTGCTTACGGAGTCTGCCGATGAAAACCCCAAGACGCGCCGCGGCGGTTGCCGCGCTTTCAATGCTGGCGGTGCTGCCCGCAGGGCTGGCCTGGGCCCAGTCAGGCTTTCCTGACCGGCCACTGAAGCTGGTCGTACCCTTTCCGCCGGGTGGTGGCACCGATGCGGCGGCGCGCCTGATGGCGGCGGCGCTCTCGGTGGAACTTCGCCAGCAGGTGGTTGTTGAGAACCGCGGTGGGGCGGGTGGCTCGATCGCTGCCCAATCGGTGGTCGACGCCCCGGCCGATGGCTACACCCTGTTCTTTGCCACCACGGGGACCGTGGCCATCAACCAGCATCTTTATTCGAAGCTGCGTCATAACCCGCTCACCGACCTCACACCCATCGCCACCATTGCATCGTTTCCAAATGTGCTCGTGGTGCATCCATCGCTGCCGGTCAGGTCGGTAGCCGAACTGATTTCGCTCGCCCGCGAGCGGCAGGGCACGCTCACCTATGGATCGTCGGGTTCGGGCAGCTCCAGCCATCTGGCGGTGGTGCTGCTCGAGTCGATGACAGGGGTGAAATTCACGCATGTGCCGTACAAGGGGTCAGCGCCCGCCATGACCGATTTCGTAGCGGGACGGATCGACATGATGATCGACAATCCCACGACCAACATCCCCCTCGCGCAGTCGGGCAAGTTGCGCGCGTTGGGTGTGTCGGGGCGCACGCGCTCGAAGCAGATGCCCGAGCTCCCGACCATCGCTGAAGCGGGTGTGCCAGGCTATGAGGTCACGATCTGGTATGCCCTCATGGGGCCGGCCCGGCTGCCCGATGCGGTGGTGAGCCGGCTTTCGAAGGACGTGGGAACGGTGGTGGCAACGGCCAAGGTGAAAGAGGGGCTGGAAGGGTTGGGCACCGACCTCATGTACATGGACACACGCGAGACCACTGCGTTCATGGCAGCCGAGAGCCGCAAGTGGGCCGAGGTGGTGAAAGCCTCTGGCGCTCGCGCCGACTAGCGGTACCGGCCCATAACCAGCCTGGGTAGCGCCTATCGCAGGGCGGGCGCCTCACCCTGGCCGGTCGGGGCGGACATCAGATCCGATTGCGCCCGTTCGACAAGATCGGCGGGCAGCTGCCGCGCTGGCTGTACGCCCAGTTCGCGCAGCATCTCGGCTTGGCGGATGACATTGCCGCGACCTTCGGCGAGCTTTTTTCGAGCGTCGCTCCAGGCGGTCTGAGCCGAGTGGAGGCGGTTACCGACCTCATCCAGTTTTTCAACGAAGCCTGACAACCGGTCATAGAGCTCGGCGCCCCGGCGTGCGATCTCCTGCGCATTGCGGCTACGCGCTTCCTGCCGCCACAAATGCGCGACCGTACGCACGACGAACAGCAGCGTCGACGGGCTCACCAGCAGCACATTGCTTTCCCATGCCTCGGCAAACAGCCGCTCGTCGTGGCTCACTGCGGTCATGAAGGCGGGTTCAACCGGAACGAACATCAGAACGAAGTCGAGCGTGTTGCCGTAGAGCGCCTGATAGCGTTTGTCGGACAGGTCTTTGAGATGCGAGCGCATGGAGGCGAGATGGTCGCGAAGCGCCGCGTCGCGTGTCGCGTCATCGTCGGCTGACACATAACGATCGTAGGCGATAAGCGACAGTTTGGAATCAACCACCAGACACCGCCCTTCGGGCAGCTGAATGACGACATCGGGCTGGCGCCGCTGGCCCTGTTCATCCACCCGGGAGTCTTGCACCAGATACTCATGCCCCCGGCGAAGCCCCGCGGTTTCAAGCACCCGCTCGAGCACCAGTTCGCCCCAGTTGCCCAGACGTTTGGCCGAGCCGCGGAGCGCCTGCGAGAGTTCCTGCGCGTCGTCGCTGAGCGTGCGGTTGAGCTGCATGAGCTCCTGCACCTGAGCCTTGAGTGCCGAGCGCTCCTTGCTTTCGTCAACGTAGAGCGTTTCAACCTTCTGCTGAAATTGCCCGATGCGTTCCCGGAGCGGTTCGAGCATGCCGCCCAGTTTCTGCTGATTCTGCTCGGCAAAGCGCTTGGAGTGTGACTCGAGGATGTCGCCTGCGAGCGTTTTGAACTGATGGCCCAGCGTTTCGTGAGCGCGCTCGATAAAGACCTGCCGTTCTGCGACTGCGGTTTGCGTGGTCTTGAGCTGCTGGCGTAGTGCTTCGGCCTCGACCTGAAGCTCGGCCAGTTGCGTGCGAATTTCAAGCTCGCGGCCGCGGGACTCTGTGCGCTCGCGGTCTGCCTGATCGCGCAGCTGATGCGTGTCGGCGTCAGCGCGCGCGAGCGAGGCCTGGGCTGCGCTCAGCTGTGACTGTAGGCGGGCCTGCTCCTGGCTGAAGCGCTGTGCCTGATCGGCGAGCGCTGCCGCCCGCTCTGCCTCATTCCGGCTGCGGCGCAAGGCGTTGGCGAACCAGGCGCCCGCGGCAAGGCCGATGACTGCACACACGAGCGCAATCAGCGGGTAGGCAAGCGAATCAGTCATAGGGGGCGATCAACGCGCCATCAGCTGATTGACCCGCAACTCCCACATCGTCTTTTCCTCGCGCAGCGCGCGCAGGTGACGCTGGTGCTGAACCACAGACTGTTCGTAGGCGCGTTGTTTGGCCGGATCGGCCACGCCATTGGTGCGGATCGGAGGGCTGGGGCGATTGAACTCTGCCGACCGGATTTCATTGTTGAGCGCCATGACGCGTGACTGTGCCTGGGACAACGCCGAGTCGTAGTTCGGTTGGGCCGGCGTAGCGGCTGGTGCGTGACTGCCAGAGGGCCCGGGCGTGGCGCAGCCAGACAGACCCGCCACGACAATGATGCCCGCGGCGATAGCCTGGGCAAGGCGCTTTATCGCGGTTTGTGGTGCAGCGTCGAGAGGGAGCATGGTGATCGACCGTGGTTGGGTTAAATGGGATGTTTGGTGGATAAGTAGGTTACTAGGATTCAGCCGCGGGGTTCCAAGCCTAGCGCGCGCTAAAACGCCGCGCGAGGGGCTCAAGCAGCAGCCGCTCACCAGCGTAAAAGAGCGCGACAATCGCCAGGCACGCTGCCAAGACAGTGGTGAGATCGGCCGACCCCTGGGCGCGCAACATGAGAAACCCCAGTCCAGACGTGGAGCCCAGCAGTTCCGCGACCAGTGCAATCTTCCAGGCCACGCCGTAGGCAATTCGCAGCGCACCCATCAGATAGGGCAGTAGCAAGGGAAGTCCTACCTGAAGAACGATACGGGTTCGCTGGCGAGTGAAGCTGGTGGCCATCTCCATGAGCTCGCGGTCGATTTGACGCAGGCCCTCCGCTACGTTGATGAGACAGAACGGCGCGAGGATGGCGACCTGGACGAACACGATCGAAAAATGCCCGGGGGTGAACCAGATCGCCGCAAGAATCGCCCAGCCAATTGAGGGAAAGGCATTGAGGAACGGTTGAATGACACCGCTCACGATGCCGTCTAGCACGGGCACTGCCCGGGCCAGCAGGGCAAACCCGCCGCCGATCAGGAGCGCGATCAGGACCGAGCCGATCACCCGCACCGTCGAAGCAATGGTGTGCACCAGGAACTCGCCGTCGGTAAAAAGTGCCAGCAGACGTTTACCTACGGCAACGGGGCCGGGCAGAACGAATTCAGGAAGATTGGCCGCGCCCGCCGCCCAGGCGGCGAGCGCGAGGATCACGAGCGTGTCGGCAAACCAGAGCGCGGGCGAGCGCCCCAGAAAAACCGGGACGGATACGGCCGCGTGCGCCGGCTCGCGCGGGCTTGATGATGGGCGGGGCTGGCTCATCGTGCGCCCCCGAACTGTCGCGTGGTGAGGCGCTCGAGCGGGCCAAATAGCAGCCGGTCGGCGAGGGTGACCGCGATGATGATGAACAGAATCACCGCGAACAGCGTTGGCGTGTCGTAGTCCTGTCTCGCAATGTTGATGACATAACCCAGACCGCGTCCGCCACCAAACAACTCAGCGGTGAGCGTTACTTTCCACGCAACACCAAACATGATGCGAAGCGTGGCCGCGGCAAAAGGCAGGAGCGCGGGCGCGACCAGCAGGCGCCAGCTGCGCCAGCGCGCGCGACCGAAACTCGCGCCCATTTCGAGGAGCTCGGCGTCAAGCGCAAGCAACCCCTCGCGTAGATTGACGAGCGCAAACGGCAGCAGCACCGCCACGATGGTAAACACCACGGTGAAGCTCGAGACGCCGAACCAGATGACTGCGAGGAGTGTCCAGCCGATTCCCGAAAACGCGCTCAAAAAGGGACTCATTCGCTGATGAATCGCAGGCGCGCTCCACCGCGCGTAATGCGCGGCGAAGGCAAGTAGCGCGCCCAACACGAAAGAGATCACGATTGCCGACGCGATGTGTGCGAGCGTGGCAAACAGATGGGGCAGGCGCTGCGCCGACGAGGCGAACGCCAGCACAGCTGCCGCCACCTCGCCGGGGGGCGGCAGCACGTAGGCTGGAACATGGCCCACCGACGCAAACCAGGCGAGCGCGAGCGCCAGCACGAAGCCAAGCGCAAGCGCGCGCTGATGGCGCGCCAGCCGGCCTGCCGCGGCCGGCGCGTGGGTCATGAGCGAAGCGTCTTGTCCCAGGTGTAGGCGCGTACGTCGGGCACCTTGGTAACCATTCCCATGTCGCGTCCGATGTTCCAGGCGGTCTGCACAGCAGTCGAATGCTCATCGCCAAACACGGCCGGCACGCGAGTCGTGCGGTCGAACCACCAGTCAAAGAATTTGCGGTCGATGTTGGCCTGCTTGGCGATCGCGCCAAAGACTTCATCGCGGTTGGCGAGCGCGTAGGTGATCGAGGCCTTCAGCATCCGGTTGAATTCGTTAAAGTGATCGGCCCGCGCGGCGAGCTTGTCGGGGTAGGACACATTGACCGCTGACACCAGCGGGCCGTAGCGCTCGTTCAGGATCACGTTGGTTTCGCAGATGTTGGTGAATTCGCCGGTCTGCATGGCGCGCCAGGCCTGGCTGTGAATGAGCGAGGCCGCATCGGCCTGTCCCGTGGCAAGCGCGGCCGGCAGGTTGGGCGCCTGGACTTCGACTTGCCGCACGTCACCGCCTTCGAGTGCCATGTTGAGGCCGAATTTGAGACGGAGCGCTTCGCGCACAAACATGTAGCCGGTAGAGCGCAGGCCGTAGGAGGCGAGCGTGCGGCCCTTGAGGGCGGCCGGGTCAGAGAGGGGGCTCCCTTTCTTGACCCAGACGCCGCCGCCTTCGCCGACTGGCGAAGCATGGAGCGCGGCCGACAGAATGCGCAGTTCGAGCCCGCGCGCCGCCGCAGCGGGCACGCCAATCACTGCGGTCATCACCACATCGAACTGCTTGGTGGAGGTGGCCTGCAGAAGCTGCGGAATAAGCATGCCCGTGGCTTCGACATCAATCAGGTCGGAGCGCACCTTGCCATTCTTGATCGCCCAGACCACCGCGTCATAGGCGGGGTCAAGCAGGTAGGCATAGGTGACCTTGGGCTTGGCCTGCGCGCGCAGCGGGCTGGCGGCGAGAACGGCGGGCGCGGCGGTAGCCGCGAGGAAATGACGACGATTAGTCATGATGCAGAGTCCTCCGGTGCTGTGTGTTCGAGTGATTGAAACAGGCGCTGCAGTCGGTCGCGCAGCGCGTCGAGTTCGGGGTTGCCCGACACCCGTCGCGGCCGGGGGGCGGTGACGGGGATGCTTTCGAGCACCCGCGTGGGCTTATTAGAGAGGAGCACGATCCGGTCCGCCAGCACAATCGCTTCCTCGATGTCGTGGGTCACGAAGAGCACCGTGCGGCCGGTGCGTTGCCAGATGCTCTCGATCTCGGCTCGCAGGCGTCTGCGGGTGTTGGGGTCCAACGCCGAGAAGGGCTCGTCCATCAGCACGATGGCTGGATCAACGGCGAGCGCGCGGGCGATGGCGACGCGCTGGCGCTCGCCACCCGACAGCATGGACGGATATTTGTGGGCCGCATCGGCAAGCCCCACCATGCTAAGCAACTCACGCGCTCGGGGCTCACGCCGACGGGCCTCGTCACGACCCATGCGCAGTTCAACCCCCATCAAGACGTTGGCCAGTGCATTGCGCCAGGGCGCGAGTCGCGGTGACTGAAAGACGAAGGCCACTTCCTGCCAGGCCTCGGAAGGTGGCTTTCCATCCACCGTGACTGAGCCCGATTGGGCGGCAAGCAGATCGCCGATCAGCCGCAGCGAAGTGGACTTGCCGCACCCCGATGGGCCGAGGAGGCAGACGAATTCGCCGCGCCCCACGGAAAAACTGATGTCGTCATAGATGGCCTCGCCGCCGAAGGCAAGCCCCACCCGATCGAAGACGATGGAAGGTTCGGTCACGGCCAGTATTTCCAACGGGTGCGGCCCGCCGGGTCGTTGGCCGCGCGGCTGTGAACATCGAACAACATGGTCTGCATGCCGGCTTCATGTCGCGGCCAGTGCGGCAGGTCCGGATGAGACGGGTCGCCGCGATGGGCAAACGCTGCCCACGCGTCGCGCATCTGGGCAGCCAGTCGCGCCATGGCCTGCGGTTCGCCGCCCGCCAGCATGGGGGCCTCCCAGGCGGGCAGGGTATCGAACATGAAGGGGATCTCGCAGCAGTGGCAAGCGGCAAAGCGGTTGTCGGGAGCCGCCCAGTCAAACCGGTAGACCCAGGCGGGCCGGCCCAGGGCTGCGAGCCGCTCGGCAAAGCCATGAACGCCTGCGCCAAACGAGGCATCGCCCAGCATCGCGCCGAGGAGGGACGCGTTGTCGTGCCCGCGCGCGCGCAGTCGATACTCGGCCATGGCCTCGTCCGCCGCTGCACCAAAGGTGCGGGCGAACACTTCGCGAATCTGCTCAGGGGCGGCGTCGCGAATCTTGTCATCGGCGCCAAAGAAGGCAGCCATTTCATCTCGGGTGTAGCCCACCATCACGTCGCGCTCGGCGGCGCCGGCAAGGGCTGCTGACATCAGGTCCTCGCCCAGCAGTTTCTCGTCGATCACGGGAATGAATACCGGCGTCGTGGCGGCAAACGAACCCAGGCTGCGCGCCACGCCGAGCTGGGCCTCATTGATTTTTTGCGCATCGACCGTTTTCCATTGCGCGGGGTCGGTGATGTTGAGTGCCCGGGCCATGGCCTCGGAAATCTGAAGCGCTTTGGGCATGGAGCGCAGGATGCGGCCGAAGGGCGCGCTCTGAATGATGGCGCGACGCATGAGCGCCCGGCTCTGCGGTTGCGCCAGCATCGCAAGCACCGACAGACCACCCGCCGACTGGCCGGCCACCGTGATGTTGTCAGGGTCGCCGCCGAAGGCCTCGATTTCGCGCGCCACCCAGCTGAGCGCAGCCATCTGATCGTGAAGACCAAGATTGGGTTCGCTGACACCCGGTATGTGCATGAAGCCGAGCGCACCGAGGCGGTAGTTGACGCCTACCACCACCATGTCTCCATGGCGCGCCATGGAGACACCCGAGTACCAGTCAATCGAGCCCGCGCCAGTCCAGAAGGCACCCCCGTGAAGCCAGATCAGTACGGGACGCCGGCGCTTATCAGCGGCTGGTGTCGCAATGGTGAGCGTGAGGCAATCTTCGCCTTGCTCGCCGGCAAAATCGCCCATTGCAGCACGCAGGCGCGACGGCGGTTGCGGCGGGATCGGGCCGTTACGGGTCGCGTCGCGCTCGCCTCTCCAGGGCTCCACCGGGGCGGGCATCGCAAAGCGCAGGGCGCCAACCGGCGGCGCCGCGTAGGGAACAGCACGGAACACACTCACGCCGTCTTCGAGACTGCCCCGAAGCAGACCTGCTGACATGCGGGCGGTGGGCGAT
>CAIPNM010000104.1 GCA_903866395.1 uncultured bacterium | reverse complement strand
CGCGTTGCGCCACCACGGCGCGGCGGATGGTTGCCAGCAGCGAATTGAAGCTCTCGCCCAGCCGCACAAAATCCCGCACCTTGGAATCGACATGAACTGGCGCCAGGTCGCGCGCATCGCGCTGCAAGAGGTCGCGCTCCAGACGAACGAGCGGTGCGAGGTCTGCGCCCACCAACCTCTGAATCCCAAACGCCAGCACCACCAGAACCACCCCAAGCGGCAAGAGCGTTGCGGCCACCAGCTGCAGCAACATGGCGTCACGGCCAACCGTGGTCTGCCCAACCGTCACATAGAACGGTACCGGCCCCTGTTTGAGGATGGTTGCAAGGCGCACCGGAGCCCCGTCGAAGCTCCGCTCCACGAAATACGGCAAGGGTTCCTCGGCGTCTGGCGGGGCCGCCAGACCCGGGTGCCCTGCAACGAATTGCCCGCCCGCCGAACGCACCAGAAAATAGATCGACTCGGTGGTGTCGAACAACACCGAGCTCAGTTCGGCCGGCGTGAGTTTGAGCGACAGACCGCTCGAGGATGATGGATCTGCCAGCACGCGCTCAGCCACGAGAAGCGCGTCTTCCACGAGCCCCCGGTCATACGCCCGCTGCATGAAATGGGCAGCCACCCAGACGATTCCAAAGCTTGCGATCAACCAACCCATGACCAGCGCGGTGACCATATGAAGAACCAGCCGTCGGCCCAGGGTGGGCAGCCTGCGAGCAGCACTCATTCGGCCTCCAGAACCAGCGAGTAGCCCAGACCTCGTAGTGTACGGATCTCAACGCCGCTACCCGCCAGTTTCTTTCGCAATCGGGAAATGAAGGCTTCCAGCGCGTTCGGCGCGAGCAGATCATCGAGATCGGAAAGCTTGTCGGCGAGATCGGTCTTGCTCACCACCCGGCCGACAGGACTCATCAGTTCCCAGAGCACCTGGAACTCTCGGGACGGCAGGAACAATTCCTCACCTCCGACCAGGAACCGCCGCTTCTGCCGCTCCAGGGTGAGCGCACCGATGGTTTGAACGTCGTCGAGCCAGCTCCGGGCGCGGCGCACCAGCGCTCTCAGCCGGGCCTCGACCTCATCGAGCTCGAACGGCTTTCCCAGGTAGTCGTCTGCGCCGCTGTTGAGACCATCAATCCGCTCATCGGTGCGATTACGCGCAGTGAGGATGAGCACCGGCGTGTGGTCACCGCGAGCACGGGCAGCGCGCAGCAACTCGAGCCCGTTTGCGGACGGCGCCCCGGGCTGGCGCGACGCAGGCAGATTCAGATCGAGCAGCACTGCATCGAAGGGCTGCAGCGACCACAACGTTGCCGCGTCGGCAAGGTTGTCGCACGGGTCAATGTGGTACCCAGCCGCGGAAAGGCTCCGGGCAAGCACCTGACGCAGCACCGTGTCATCTTCGATCAGCAGAATTCGCATAAGGGTTGCGTGCTCAGGAAACCGTCGCGCAAGTCAGGTTCGAGTCAGTTGCTGCGTGAGATAAAGACGCGGTGAGCATACGACAACCAAGAAAACCAGTGATCCGTCCCAGCCGCTTTCGGATTGTGGCGGGGCTGCTCCTTGCATGGGTTGCAACCGGGATCGGCGCTCAATCAGCGCCTGAACGGCTGCCGCTCGATTTAGTCCTGCTGCGGGCCGAGCGTCATCCGGAAGTCCTGATCGCAGGGGCCGATGTCGACGCGGCATCGGGCGGTGTTGTCGCTGCCGATCGGGCCCCGCTACCCACCGTCTCCGCCTCGGTCGCATCCATCGATCTCCAGAACGGTATGGGTCCCGGGTCTTGGGCGGGCGGTAAACGTCTGGACAAAGGGGTCGGGGTGGATTGGGTGTGGGAGCGCGGTGATAAAAGAATGCACCGCACCCGCAGCGCGGAGCTCAACCTTCAGGCTGTTCGCCTCGATCAAACCGATGTGCTTCTCATCCGCCAGATCAT
>CAIPNM010000103.1 GCA_903866395.1 uncultured bacterium | reverse complement strand
CCAACCCGCGCGAGAAAACGCGCCCACTCGTAATCGCTGTCAATCGGCAGCAGCGTGTGGTCGAGGTCAAAGAGGGCGAGCCTGCGCTCGCCGGGCGGGGTCGGCGTGAAATTCATGATGGTGAGGGCGGCAAGTGTATCAGCCGGGTTCGCCGGGGCCGGCGATCGGGCGGGGCTCGACCGGGGTGTCGATCAGTGCGTCGAACTCACGCGCGAGCGCGGCTGACAGCGGGCGCTGACGCTCAAGCGCGTAGCGGTCGAGTGCGCTGAAAAAAGCGAGCAAGGTTCGCAGGTCGCGTGCCTTTCGGGTGAGCAGGTAGTGAAAGACGTCGTCGTGGGCATGAACGCCAGTGGCGCGGGCTGCTTTCCTCAGGGCTTGTTCGCGCTCCTGATCGGTGAGCGGCCGAAGCGCGAGCACCAGCCCCGAGCCGAGGCGGGTACGAAGCTCGGGGCGGAGCTCGGCGAGCGCGATTGGCGCATGGCGGCTCGCGGTGACGATCGGCGCCCCACCTGGGCCCGCGCGCTGGTTGAACAGGCGAAAGAGGGCGAGCTGGCGGGTGTCGTCGAGTCGCTCACAGTCATCCACCGCAATGACCTGGGCGGCTGCCTCGGCGGAAGGGCTGAATGCTTTGAGGGGGCTCTCCGGGCCGACCGGGGTGCCCGTGAGCGCGCGGAGCAGGTGCGTCTTGCCGCTTGCCGGCTCGCCCCAGAGATGTACGCGCGACACCGGCGAGCGGCCCGCCGCCACCATGCGAAGCGCAGCGAGCGCCTCGGTGTTGGGGCCCACAACAAAGTTGTCGAACGAGGCCGGCGCCTCGGCGATCAGGTCGAGTGCGAGTTGGCGCATGGCGCTTGGTTACGGGCGGCGGTAAAAATTGCTTGCAAGCCAGCCGTGGCGTAGCCGGCGCAGGACCACCAGCGTGACCGCTGAGAGCGGTAGCGCAAGCAGCAGCCCGGCGAATCCGAACACGGCACCGAACGCCAGCAGGGCGAACAAGACCGCTACCGGATGCAAGCCAATGCGCTCGCCCACCAGGCGCGGGGTGAGGATGTAGCTCTCGAGCAGCTGGCCGATTCCGAACACGATCGCGATCGCCAGGGCGCCCTGTGAGGGCCCGAGCTGCAGCATGGCCGAGATCAGCGACACCACCAGGCCCAGCCCGAAGCCAAGGTAGGGAACAAAGGCTAGAACGCCGGTGAGTACGCCGAGCGAGAGCCAGTGCTTGATGCCGACCACTCCGAGCGCGGTGGAATACCAGATGGCAAGCGACAACATGACCAGCAGCTGGCCGCGCAGATAGTGGCCGAGGAGATCGTCGATTTCGCTAAGCGCGCCGTCGGCCGCGGCGATCCAGCGCCGTGGGATCAGCTCGTGCAGACGGGCGGTCATGAGCGGCCAGTCGGCGAGCAGATAAAAGAGCACCACCGGCACCAGCACCACCAGCCCGATCACCTCGACCGCAGCGCTCCAGCCTGAGCGCACGTACTGCATGAGTGCGCTGAACAGATCTTGGCTGCTGCCGGCGAGCTGCGCTGCGATCCAGTCGCGAATCGATGCCGCATCGAGCGCGAGCGTGATGCCAAAGGTCTGTTCCACCCAGGGCGCGAGTCGGGTGGTGACCGTGGCGGCCAGCGCAGGCAGCTGCGCCCGGATCATCCGGTATTCCGACTGCAGCACCGGAATGAGGGTGAGCACCACCGACACGATGACCGCCATGGCGATCACCATCACGACGGCGGCGGCGATTGCCCGGGGCACGCGCCAACGCTGCATTCGTGCCACAGCAGGGGCGAGCGCGTAGGCGAGGATGGTTGCCGCGATGAACGGAGTGAGGGTTCCGCGAAGGAAATAGACGACGCCGGCCAGCAGCAGCGCGACTGCGAGCCAGAACCAGGTTTGCCGGCGGTGGTCAATCTCGGACATCGGACTCCAGTTGCCGCCCGACGGCGGAAACGGTCGCATGGAACGAGCGGGATAGAATCCGCCATTGTATCGACTGCCGCCTGCGCATCGCCGTTGACCGCGCGGCGGGCAGCTGTACTCTCCTCGACCGGTCCCTGCCCCGGTCTGACCGCCAGGAATGCCGCGCCATGACAGCCGAATCGCTATCGTACAAAGACGCCGGAGTGGATATTGATGCCGGCGATGCGCTGGTCGACCGAATCAAGCCGCTTGCCAGGCGGACCCTGCGCGACGGCGTGCTCGCGGGCATTGGGGGATTCGGCGCGCTCTTCGAAGTGCCCAAGCGCTATCGCGAACCCGTTCTGGTGTCGGGCACCGACGGCGTGGGCACCAAGCTCAAACTCGCGTTCGCCCTCAATGGTCATGACACCGTGGGCATTGATCTGGTCGCCATGAGCGTCAATGACATTCTGGTGCAGGGCGCCGAGCCGCTGTTTTTTCTGGACTACTTCGCTTGTGGCCGGCTGGATGTGGATACCGCCGCGCGTGTGGTGGGCGGTATTGCCCGCGGCTGTGAACAGTCGGGCTGCGCGCTGATCGGCGGTGAAACAGCCGAGATGCCGGGCATGTATCCCGATGGCGAATACGACCTGGCGGGCTTCGCCGTGGGGGTCGTCGAAAAAGCACGAATCATTGGCGGCGACCGGGTGGCGGCGGGTGATGTGTTGCTCGGGCTTGCCTCGAGTGGTGCGCATTCGAACGGATATTCGCTCATCCGCAGGGTGCTTGAGCGGGCCTGGGGGCGGGTGGATGCGCCTCAGGCGGAGAACGATTTTCACGGGCGCCGGTTTGCTGATGTTCTGCTCGAGCCCACCCGGATCTATGTCAAGCCGATGCTGCAACTGATCGGCGCCCTGCCGGTCAAGGCGATTGCTCACATCACCGGTGGCGGCTTGGTCGAAAACGTCCCCCGCGTGATTCCGCCAGGTCTGCAGGCGGTCATGCACCGAGATGCGTGGCCGATGCCGCCGCTCTTTGGCTGGCTGCAGCACGAGGGGGCGATTGCCGACAGCGAGATGCACCGGGTGTTCAACTGTGGCATCGGCCTGGTGGTGGTGGTTGAAGCCGCCGAGGCTGAACGCGCCCGGGCGATGCTCGCAGCGGCTGGCGAACAGGTCTGGAAAATTGGCGAAGTGGTGGAGCGGCCTGCGCAGGCCCCCGCTGCGATCGTGGTCTGATTGGCCGCCTGACGTCACGTGCTGGCCTTCTCCAGGGGCATGTCGGAAACCAGGAGGGGGCAGCCTGGCCGGTCGCCGGGTACTCAGCCGCTCTGGGCTCTGTTCGCCTGTCTGGCTCTTGGCTGGGCGGTGGCTGGGGCTTGGATCGCGCCCGCATTGGCTTCGGAGGCCGCGGCGGGGCCGGATGCGACGAGCCCCCCCGGTTCGGTTGCGCCGCCCGTCTCACCGAACCCGCAAGCGATGCCTTCGGGCGACGCCGAGCCTGATGCGCAGCGTTACCGCATGGAGATCGTTGCACCCGAGGACCTGCAGGGACCGATTCGCGAGCGGACCCTGCTCGGCCGCTGGCGGCTGCGCGCCGACTACGATCCCGACCAGTTCGATAGCCTCTTCGCCCGCCTGCCCGATGAAGTACAGGGCCTCGCGCGCCAGCAGGGCTACTTCGCGGCGCGGGTGCGGGTAACGGGCGATGCCTCGGCCGTCCGCATTGAAGTGGACGCCGGTGAGCGGGCGACGGTCCGCGCGGTTCGCATAGAGTTACGGGGCGGGCTGTCGACCGATCCCTCGCTCGCGGCGGCCTGGCAGTCGCGCTGGATGCTGCCAGCCGGCGCGCCATTCTTTCCGGAGCGCTGGGAACAGGCGAAGCGGAGTCTTCTGGAGACGATCCAGTCGGGCGGGTTTCTGCGTGCGCGGGTGGCCGATAGCGAGGCGCTGATTGATCCACAGAGCGCGACCGCCGATCTGCATGTCGTCATCGAAAGCGGTGTGCGGATGACCTTCGGGGGCCTCCGGATCGGCGGCCTCGAGCGCTACGACCGACAACTGGTTGAAAACCTGCGCACCTTTCGCGAGGGCGATCCTTATAGCTTCGAGGCTTTGGTGCGGATGCAGTCTCGGCTCACCGCAGTGGGATACTTCAGCAGCGCCACCGTGGCACCCGACCTCGACGCGGTCGCGCGCGACACTGAGCTTTCCGCGGTGCCGGTACTGGTGGAGTTGCGCGAGATGCAGAGCCGACGCGTGGCGCTGGGCGCGGGCTTTAGCACCGATCACGGTCCACGGGCGCAGATCGGACTTGATCACCGCAATCTGTTCGGCACGGGCTGGCAGGCTGAATCGGTACTGATCGTGGAAGGCTCCAGGCAGCGCCTCTTTGCGAATGCCCGCTCACCGCTTTCGGCTGAGGCCCGCTATCTGGGACTTGGAAGCAGCCTGGATCGTCAGGACATCACCGGGGAACGCGTTTTAAGGACCTCGACCTATGGCGGAATCGGCCAGCGTCGGGTCGATGGCGACGGGTTTCTCGCCCTCACCCATCAGTCGGAGAACCGGCGGCTCGAAGCGGCTGCGGGGAGCCAGGTTGAGCGCGATAGCCGCATGGCACTGGTGCTGGGTTACACGCACACCCTGAACCGGGTGGACTCACCGACCGAACCACAGCGTGGCTACACGCTGAGCGGGCAATTGTCCGGCGCATCACAGAGCCTGGGCTCGGATCGAAGCTTTATCCGCGCCTATGCGCGCGCGCGGCGTTTTTGGCCAGTAGCCAGTGATGGGCTGTTTGCGGGCGGCACCCTGGTGGGGCTGGCCGAACTGGGGGTGGTCGCTGCGGGCTCGCGCGAGGATATTCCCTCGGAAAACCTGTTCCGCACCGGGGGCGCGCAGTCGCTGCGTGGTTATCGCTATCAGTCGCTGGGTGTGCCGGAGGCGGGGGCCATCACCGGCGGACGCTACCTGGTGTTGGGCAGTCTCGAGTATCAGCACCCAGTCACCTCGGTGGTCAAGGCTGCGGTGTTCTACGACCGCGGCAACGCCACCGACTCGCTCGCCGGTTTTTCCACGTATGCAGGCTATGGTGCCGGTGCCCGCTGGAAGACGCCGATCGGGCCTCTGATGGTTGACCTCGCCTGGGGCGAGGACAGCCGTCGTCCCCGACTGCATCTGGCGGTCGGGTACGGTTTCTGAGCATGACGGATCGGGAAACGGCTGCGCATGCTTCGCCCCCAGGGCCTGCACCGCGCTCCGGGCGATCGCGTCTGCTGCTCGTGGGGCTGCTCCTGCCGCTTGTCGCGCTGCTGGGTGTTGTTGCGGCTTCAGTCCTGGTGATCGCTACCCCTGCTGGCAGTCGCCTTGCCATCGAGTGGGCCAGCGCGCGGCTGCAGGGTGCGCTTGCGATCGAGAATCTTCAGGGGAGCGCCTGGTCAGGGTTGTCGGCTGAACGGGTGCGATGGACCGATCCCGCGCTGTCAATCGACATCGACGACCCACAGATCCGGCTCGATTGGTCGGGATTTCTTCGCGGGGTACTGGTGGTTGAACAGGTCCGCGCGGGGAGCCTCCGCGTGGCCCGCCAGGCCTCGTCGTCGCAGGCTGCGTTACCCGCCTCGCTCGGCTTGCCTCGCCCCATCGAGATCCGGTCGCTTCAAATTACCGCGCTCACCTGGCGCGAAGGGCCCGGGCCAGTCATCGCGGCGGGGCCGATCTCGGCATCAGCCTCGTACGACGCTGGGCAGTACCGGGTCGAGGCGCTGCAGGCGCGGGCAGCGGGTGTTCGGCTGAACGCGGCGCAGATCGCGTTGCGCGACCAGGCGCCGTTTGCGATCGCTGCGCAGGCCCGGCTGGCGGTTGAGCCCGCGCAATCGCCGTTACTGGATCCGGCACTGCGCGCACGCCTGCCCGATGAATTGCTCACCCTCGATCTTCAGGTGGGTGGCTCGCTTACCGATCTGCAACTCGCCGCCGAGGTGCGTTACGTCGGGGCGCGGGCGCGGGCGCAGTGGTCGCTGGACCCGATCGCGGCACGGGTCGAGCGTCCACTTGAAGTGCGCGTGGATGAGGTCGATCCCACCCGTTTTCTGCAAGACGCGCCGCGTGCGTTGATTGCTGGCACGCTGCGGCTCCGACCTGCCGACGCAGCACTCGAGATTGACCTCACAAACAGTACGCCCGGCCGGCTTGATGAAGAACGTCTGCCGGTCAGCCGCGCGCGGGGCGAGCTCACCTGGCGTGATCAGCGGATGGGCGTGACCGGTCTCGAGATCAGCTTGGGCGCGGCCGCGCAGATCACGGGTTCGATGCGCTGGGGGGGCGCTGAGCCGCTCAGGTTACTGTCCCATGAACTGCCTGCGATCGATGCCGAGTTGCAGGTTGAGCGGCTTGATCTCGCTGAACTGCGTGCGGGCTGGCCTGCGTCCCGGGTCGATGCGAGTGTTCGCCTGGAGCGCGACCGGCTGCGGGTCGTGCTTCCCGATGTGTTCGGGGACCGTAAGCTCGCGGTCAGTGCTGACGTGAGACTGGAGGGCGAGCAGGCTAGGGTCGAAAAGCTGGAGGCGTTCCTGCCCTATGCCCGCATGCAGCTTGCCGGCAGCGTGCAGCTTTCCGGGGCGCAGGCATTTTCAATTGACGGCTCCCTCGCAGGGGTCGACCCCAAACGGGTTCTCGAGCACCTGGGGCTCGATGCGCCGGCTCAGGCGGCGGGCGAGCTCAATGGCGAATTGCAGCTGCGCGGGGCACTGGGTGGGGCGCCTCGGGTGGATGCGCGTCTTGCGCTGCGCGAGAGCAGAATCGCAGGTCAGCGGCTCGCCACCTCGGCGACGGCCTCCTATCGCCATGACACGCGCCGGGTGGGTGTCGATGCTCGGCTCGACTGGGGGGGCAACGGTCTCACGCTACGCGGTTCGGTCGGCGCGCCTGATGATCGTCTGAGCCTCAATGCGCGGCTTGATCGACCCGGGTTACTCGATCAGCGTCTGTCGGGAAGCCTGCGTCTCGACGCGGAGTTGTCCGGCACGCTCGAACGCGTGCGACTCGCTCTCAAGGCTACCTCGCCCCGGCTCGCCGTCGCTGGGGCGGTTGCGCTCGCCGATAGCGAATTCACCGTCGAGGCTGGCGATCTCCGCGCCCTCGCAGGCTCGCTGGGGGCAGGAAGCGGCCGGCGTGCTGATCAGCCTGCCAGCGAGGACTCCGCGCGGCCCCCCGATACCGAGCCCGCACCCTTGGTTGCGCGTCTCGCAGCGCGCGAGGTTCAGATCGCAGGCGAGCGCGTCCAGACCTTGCGTGCGGCAATCACCGGGGGGCCGGATGCGCACGCGTTTCAGATGGCCGCACGCGTGGCCAATCAGGTGGTTTCACTGAGCGGTGAGGGGCGGCTCGCGCGGGGGGCTGCGCCGGGTTGGTCCGCACGACTCGACGCGCTGTCGGTTGACGGATGGGTGTCGGCCCGCCTGCTCGAGCCTGCCGAGGTGGGGGTGGGCGGCGGAGTCGCCCGCATCGAGCGGTTTTCCCTTGGCGCTGACGGTGGTGTCTTGTCGATTGGCGAGGCGAGCTGGTCGGCCGCGGGTCTCACGACGCGTGGCGAGGCACGCGGGCTTTCGCTCCGGCCGCTGGTGGATTGGCTGGAGGGGGGGGCGACAGCGCGCCCCACCTCGGCGCCGTCGTCGGCGGTGGCCGATGCGCGAGGTGAGGCAGCGGAGCGGCTACGGTCGCTTCGGCTGGACGCGCGCTGGGTGCTCGCCGGGCCTTCCTGGGATACGCTGGATGGCGAGCTCTCGGCTGCAGTGCGGGCGCCCTCGCCAGACGACCCGGTGATTGGCAATAACCGTATCGATATTCGGCTGGTTGGCGGGCGCCTTGACGGCGAGGCCCGGGTTGCGATCCCCTCGCTTCGGTTCTCAAGGCGATACACCGCGCCGGACTGGACGCTCGATGGCGAACTGCTGTTCAGCGGCCGCGTACGCGGCACCCTTAGAACTCCGGAACTGGTGGGCGCGCTTCGGGGGGAGAACCTCACGCTCTTCAACCGATCGCTGGGCTGGCGACTTCGCGAGGGGCGGATCGAGGCACGCTTTGATGGCCGGGAACTTACGATCGATACGATCCGGTTTGCGGGGGGCGATGGATCGATGACGATCACCGGCGCGTTGCGGCTCATCGATCGACAGCCGGGCGCATTGCGCGGCGCTAAATCGGATCTCCCGGTGGAAGGCCGGCTCCAACTTGAGGCTAGGCGATTGCCGGTGCCGCTGGGTCCGGGCCAGCGCTTACTTCTGTCTGGCCTCACCGATCTGATCGCAGCCGGTGGCGAGTTGCAGTGGCGCGGACAGCTTCGCGCCGACGAAGGCCTGATCGAGCTGCGAAGCGGCGGCGTGCCTGACCTTCCCGCCGATATCCGGATCGTGGGCGAGGCCGTGGTCCGCAAGGAACCCGCGCCGGCGGCCGAGGCGGCGGGCGGCTGGACCCCGCGTGTGGGTGCCGAACTGACGATTGCGCTTGGCCAGGCGCTGCGCGTACGCGGCGGCGGGGTGGATGCGCGGCTTGGCGGCGAACTCACGCTCACCGGCGTTTTGCCCGCTGCCCCGCGGGTGAGGGGGCAGGTTGACGTACGGGATGGAACCTTCAGCGCATACGGCAGGCGGCTGGAAATCAGTCGCGGGGCGATTCGCTTCGCGGGCGAACTCGACAATCCGGTGCTGGATATTCTGGCGATGCGGCGCGACCAGCAGGTGGAGGCGGGGGTGTCGGTCACGGGCTCAGCCCTCGCACCGCGCCTTCGACTGGTTTCCGAGCCTGACCTGCCCGACGCGCAGAAGCTCTCCTGGCTGGTGTTGGGAACCGGTCTCGATGATGTGTCGAACGCTGGGCAGGCGCGTGCGCTCAGCGAAGCGGCGCTTGCGCTGCTTGGTCGTAGCGACGAGGGGCTGATGGCAAGCCTTACGCAGCGGCTGGGCATCGATGCGGTCTCGCTCGGTGCCACGGGGTCGAATCCGGCTGATCGCCTGGGAACGGCCCGGCTGGGACCGCCGATGGCCGGTGCGGCAGGTTCGTCGGGGGCCGCTGCCGGAGCCATGCGGCAGGAGGTGGTGACCGTGAGCAAGCGCCTCAGTTCGCGACTCACGCTCAGTTACGAGCGGGGCCTGTCGGGTCTGTGGAACCTGGTGCGGTTGCAGTACGACATCAGCAAGCGCCTGTCGCTTCGCGCTCAAAGCGGCAGCGAAAACGCGCTCGATCTGCTCTATTTCTGGTGGTTTGACTAGCCTGGGATCAGGGCACCCGGAGGGCTGCGAGCAGGGTCTGCACGATGCTGCTTACATCCGGTGTGATGTCGACTTCGATCACCGCGCCGGTTGGAGGTTCGAGCGCTTCAAATTGCGATTGAAGGAGCGACGCCGGCATGTAGCGGTGATTGCGCGCGGCCAGCCGTTCAGCGATGGTCTCGGGCGATCCGCGCAGGTGAACCACAGTGAGCGTGGGCAGTCGGTGCGCAAGACGCTCTCGGTAACGCTCGCGAAGCGCAGAACACGCAAGCACCACCGGCTGATTGCGCGCGGCGCTGTGACGCAGCAGCGCATTCAGTCGCGCAAGCCACGGCGCTCGATCGTGATCATCAAGCGGTTGGCCTGCGCGCATTTTGTCGACATTGGCGCGTGGATGGTAGTCATCGGCATCGACGAAGCGATAGTCCAGTGCCGTGGCCAATTCGCTGCCAACATGGGTCTTGCCGCAGCCTGAGACGCCCATGACCAGGATCATCCGGGACCCGCGATCCGGGCTTAGCCCCGGCGCGGGGCCGTTGGAGGAGTCCGTGTTCATGATCCGGCCTGGCGTACGGCATGGCCGCCAAAGCCGCGCCGCATCATGGCAAGCAGACGGTTGGCGGGGTCGGCATGCCCCTGCGAGTCAAAGCGCGCAAAAAGCGCTGCGGCGATCGCCGGGATGGGCGTACCTTGCCGGATGGCTTCGTCGACGGTCCATCTTCCCTCGCCTGAATCGGCAACGAAGGGCGCGGCATCGGCAAGCGACTGCGGGTCGGTCAGCGCGTCGGCGGCGAGATCCAGTAGCCATGAGCGGATGACGCTACCTTCGCGCCAGGCTTGCGCGACGTCAGCTGGTTCGCTCACCAGGTCGTCTCGTCGGGTGAGGAGTGCAAAGCCTTCGGCAAGCGCCTGCATCATTCCGTATTCGATGCCGTTGTGAACCATTTTCGAAAAGTGGCCAGCGCCGATGCCACCGCAGTGGGCCCAGCCACGCCCGGAGGGCGGAGCCAGTGCCCGGATCACGGTATCAAGGAGGCCGATGGCCTGCGCATCGCCGCCCAGCATCAGGCAGTAACCTTTCGCGAGTCCGTGTACGCCACCCGAGACGCCGCAATCGACAAAGCCAAGACCGCGGGCGGCGAGCATCGCACCGCGGCGCTGTGAATCGAGGTAGTTGGCATTGCCACCGTCCACCACCAGGTCGCCGGGAGCGAGCCTGGCGGCAAGGTGGTTGATCGTGGTGTCGGTGACCTCACCCGCAGGCAGCATGACCCAGGCTACGCGCGGCGCCGCAAGGCGGGCAATGGCCTCGTCCAGACTTGCATAGGTATGAACGCCCGATTCATCTGCCAGTTGCGCCCGGGCTTTCGGGTCGCCGTCAAAGCCGTGAACGGTGAGCCCGGCGCGAGCCAGGCGGCGACTCATGTTGGCCCCCATGCGGCCGAGGCCGATCATGGCGAGGGACGTGGCGGGGGCGGGGCGTTGGCTCATTCTGTCTCCGACGGGCGCTGAGGGCCGAGAGCATACCGCGCGGATGCGGCCTGCATGGCTCAGGAACTCGATATCAGATGTCGCGCAACCTGATCGGCGCAGTCGGGGGCCAGGCAGTCGATCACCAGGCGGCCGGGGTCGGAGCGCAGCCAGGTGAGCTGTCGCTTGGCGAGCTGACGCGTGGCGGCAATCCCGGCGTTAGCGAGCGCCTCCATTGGGCCGGGCTGGTCGAGCCAGGCCCAGACCTGGCGATAACCGACGCTACGCAGGGCGGGCAGCTCCGAATGAAGGGTGGGGCGTTCGCGCAGTTGTCGGACCTCGTCGATCAGGCCGGCCGCGAGCATGGCCCGGAATCGGGTTTCGATCCGCGCGTGCAGTACCGATCGGTCGGAGGGTTCAAGCGCAATGCGTAGCGCCTCCAGGGGCGGTGCCGCGTCCGAGCGCTGCTGAGCGATCCAGTGTGACAGCGGCTGCCCGGTGAGCAGGTAGACCTCGAGCGCTCTTTGGATTCGCTGGGAATCGCCCGGCGCGAGCCGCGCGGCGGTAGGCGGATCAACGCCGGCAAGCCGGGTATGGAGCGCGGGCCAGCCGATCTGCTCGGCCTCGCGATCGAGCTCGGCGCGGAGCTCGGCGCTGGCGGGCGGGAGCTCGTGGAGCCCCTCGCGAAGTGCCTTGGCGTAGAGCATCGTCCCGCCCACGAGAAGCGGCAGTCGCCCGCGTGCGCTGATCTCGGTGACCAGCCGGTGCGCGTCGGCTGCGAAGCGGGCGGCCGAGTAACTGTCTTCAGGATCGACGATATCGATCAGATGGTGCGGCACCCGCGCGCGTTCGGCTCGACTCGGCTTGGCGGTGCCGATCTCAAGCAGACGGTAAACCTGCGCTGAATCAACGCTCACGATTTCAACGGGGAACCGTTCGGCAAGCGCCATCGCCACCGCGCTCTTTCCCGAAGCGGTTGGCCCCAGCAACATCACCGGCTTCATGGTGAGGGAGCCTCGCGTTGCATGGCTGGCAGCAACAGAGCGCCCGCCAGCGTGGCGCAGGTGCACGCTGCCACGGCAATGGCAAGCGGCAGCATGGTGTCGTTGAAACTTGCGCCTAGCGCGAGCCCCAGGGGGACCGCTATCGTGTACATCAGAAAACCAGCGAGTGCCGCCGCGGCCCCCGCCTGACGGGGAAAGGGACCGATCGCGCCCATTTGCGAACTGGGCTGGACGAGCCCGTGACCGAGCAGGATGACGAACATCGGCCCCATCAGCGACCAGACCGTCTGGACATCAAAGAGCGCGAGGATCAGGAGCGTCACGCCCCCTGATGCCTGCAGAATGGCCCCGCGCCGAATGGTGCCCGCGATGCCCCAGCGCGGCAGGCCGCGTCGGCCCAGTGCAGCGCCCACGATGAAGCCGATCACCACGCCGCCAAATAGGAGTCCGAATTCGCGAGGCGCAATGCCGAGGACGCGGATTGCCACAAACGGTGAGCCGGAAATGAAACTGTAAAGCGCGCAAAAAGTACCGGTGGCAAAGAAGGTGTGGGTGAGAAATGTGCGCGACCGGATGATGAGCGCATAAGTGCTGGCGAGCTCGCGGGGCGCGGTGGCCTGCGGGTTGCGATGGCGGTTGGTTTCGGCAAGGTTTCGCAGCGCGAACCACAGCATCACGGCGCCGGCTGCCGCGATCGCGATCAGGTTGGCGCGCCAGCCGAACGCCTCTTCCAGGAATCCGCCCAACAAGGGTCCCGTGATCGGCGCGAGCGCCATCCAGGCCAGTGCACGCGACATCACCTGTGCAGCCTGTTCGGGGCCGTGACAGTCGCGCACGATGGCGCGCGCACAGATCACCACACAGCAGGTGCCCATGGCCTGAACCAGTCGCGCGGCAAGCAACACCGCAAGCGAGGGCGCGAATGCGCCCGCAAGCGACGCGCCCACGTAGAGCGTGCAGCCGGCGATCGCAATGGGTCGACGGCCAAATCGGTCGGCAAGGGGCCCCACGATCAGCTGCGACAGTGCAAACCCCGCAAAGAACATGGAGAGCGTGAGCTGAGCGCCTGAGGCGCCAACCGCGAAGGCCTCGCCGATGGCGGGTAGCGAGGCAAGGTAGACATCGGTGGCGATGGGCTGCATCGCCATGAAGCCGATCACGAACAGGATGACCGATGCTGTCGGGTCGCTGGGTTCCGGTGCGGCCGGGGTGTGGGCCCTGCGGGCGCTGGGGGCGTTCACGGATGAATGGGCTGCTGAGGATCGATGGTGGCGGATGTTGGCTGGTCAGCGACCACGCTGGAACCAGCTGTCGAGCTCACTAATGCCGATCTGTACCCAGGTGGGTCGCCCGTGATTGCACTGATCAGCGCCCGGCGTGAGCTCCATTTCGCGCAGAAGCGCATTCATTTCGGCGACGCTCAGCACACGGTTGGCGCGCACCGATGCACGGCATGCCATACCTGCGAGCAGCGCATCGCGCCGCTCGGTGAGTGCGCGGCTTGCGCCGTGCTCCTGCAACTCGGCGATAACCTCGCGTGCCAGCGCGGCGACATCGCCCTGGGCAAGCAGGGCTGGCACCCCGCGCACGGCGATCGAGGTGGGCGAGAGCACGCTCAGATCGAGGCCCAGCGATTCAAACGCCGCCTGTTCGCTTTCGACCAGCGCCACCTCAAGTGGGTCGGCGCGGAAGGTGGCCGGAATCAGCAGCGGCTGATGTGCGATGCCCCGCTCGTCGAGCGCGCGCTTGAGGCGCTCGTAGATGATCCGCTCGTGGGCCGCATGCATGTCGACGATGACCAGACCGTGTGTGTTTTGCGCGAGGATGTAGAGCCCTTTGAGCTGCGCGAGTGCGAAGCCCAGGCGAGGAACGGTGGCAGCGCCAGAATCAGCCGCATAGGCGGAGGCGGACAGGCTCGCGGATTCCGCTGCCCCAATACCGGACGAATCCGGGCTGCTTGCAGGGACCGATAGGGGGATGTGTGAGGGCCAGCCAGACAGCGTCTGGGGCGAGCCCGAGGGCGGCGCGAAAAATCCCAGAATCTGTTCGGCGCTGCCGTTTGCTCGGGGTGCGGCCGGGGGGCGCCCGCCCCAGCCACCGCCAACCGGGGCGGCGGCCCTCAGCGTGCGAGGATCGTCGCCGTGCCAGTCAAGATCGAGCGGGCGGGGGTAGAAGACAGCTTCGGCGGCTGGCTCAGGTGCCGGGCGTGCCGCCTCGGCTCTTCCCGGCGTAGCGCCGGCTTGCGCGAGGCCGCCTCGGAGCGCCTGTTCAACTGCGTGATAGACAAATGACCGAAGTGCAGCGCTTTCTCGAAACCTGACCTCGGTCTTGGCCGGGTGAACGTTGACATCGACCTGCGCGGGTTCGACCGACAGGAACAGCACATAGGCCGGATGCCGGTCGCCGTGCAGCATGTCGGCGTAGGCTTGGCGGAGCGCAAAGCCCAGGGTTCGGTCGCGTACAAACCGCCCGTTGACGTAAAGAAACTGGCGGTCGGCGCGCGCCCGGCTCGCAGTGGGGAGCCCCAGCATGCCGAAGAGCCGTACCGGTCCCGCTGACACATCGAGGAGGCGATGCGCCTGTTGATAGTCCTCGCCGAGCCCATCGAGCGCGCGCGCGGTCCAGTCGCCGGCGGCGAACTCAAGCAGCCGCCGGTGGGCGCTTACGGCAGAAAACGTCACGCCAGGGTGGGCCAGTGCGATGCGCCGTATCGTGTCGATGCAGTGCGCAGCCTCGGTCGCCGCATTTTTCAGAAACTTGCGCCGCGCTGGCGTTTCGGAATAGAGGTCGATTACCTCGATGCTGGTGCCGGGCAGACCGCGCGCGGGCTCCACCTCGCCGGTGATCGAGTCGATCATGCTTGCCTGTGAGGCGTCGGCGGTGCGGCTGGTGATTCGGGTGCGCGCGACCGAGGCAATCGAGGCCAACGCTTCGCCCCGGAAGCCAAGCGAGACCACCTGCTCGAGCTCGGCAAGCGAAGCGATCTTACTGGTGGCGTGCCGGGTGAGCGCGAGGGCGAGTTGCCCGGGTGCAATGCCGCAGCCGTTGTCGGTGACGACGATGCGGTCGATGCCTCCCTCTTCGATTCGAAGCTCGATACGGGTCGCGCCGGCGTCGAGCGCGTTTTCGACCAGCTCTTTCACCACCGAGGCGGGCCGCTCGACCACTTCGCCGGCGGCGATCTGGCTGATGAGCGTATCGGGCAGAAGCGCGATCGGTCGTGGGCTGGGCGGGGTGTTCACCCCTGGATTCTATCGGGTCAGCCACGCAGTCGGCTGGGCCCTGACCTGTATCATCGGCCCATGGACTTCGCCCAGCTCATCGACATTTTCCTGCACCTCGACAAGCATCTCGCCGCGATGGTGCAGCAGTGGGGCCCGTGGATTTACGCGGCGCTCTTTCTCATCATCTTTGTTGAAACCGGATTGGTCGTGATGCCATTTCTGCCCGGGGATTCGCTGCTCTTCGTGTGCGGCGCTATCGCGGCGGTGGGCGGGATGGATATCGGCATCCTGATGGCGCTATTGGTGACCGCGGCGATCGCTGGCGATGCGCTCAATTACACCATCGGGCGAGCGGTTGGCCCCAAGGTGTTCGGCTGGCAGCGATCGCGGTGGTTCAACCGCGACGCATTCGATCGTACGCATGCGTTCTACGAACGCTACGGTGCCATGACGATCATCATCGGCCGCTTTTTGCCCTTTATCCGCACGTTTGCGCCCTTCGTAGCGGGCGTGGCCGAGATGACACGTTCGAAATTCACGCTCTACAACGTGGTCGGTGCGCTCATTTGGGTGATCAGTCTGTCTGGGCTGGGTTATGTGTTCGGCAATACCCCCTGGGTGAAGGAACACTTCCAGTGGGTCACGCTCGCCATGATCATCATTCCGGGGCTGCCGGCGCTCTTTGAAGTGCTGCGCCAGCTGCTTGGCTGGCTCCGCAGGCGCCGTGCCCTTACGCAGCCGGGTTCCGCGGCGCCGCCGCGTGACGGACCAGATACGAACGGATCCCGCTGAAGATGGCCTCGGCCAGCCGGCTCTGATGCTGGGGATCGGACAGCCGCCGCTCCTCATCCGGATTGCTGATAAACGCGGTTTCAACCAGGATCGACGGGATATCGGGTGCCTTCAGCACCGCAAACGCCGCATGCTCTGCATCACGCTTGTGAAGCCGCCCCACCTGCTCGAGCTGGTGTAGCACTTCGGCGGCAAGCTTGGCCGAATCGCGGATCTGGGCGCTGGTTGACAAGTCGAGCAGCACCCGTCGCAGCTCGCGGTCACGTGCGGCCAGATTGACGCCGCCAATCTGATCAGCGCCGTTTTCCCGATCGGCGAGCCAGCGCGCCGAGGTGCTGCTCGCGCCGCGTTCGGAGAGCACATAGACCGAGGCTCCTCGCGCGTGCGGCTCGATGTACGCGTCGGCATGAATGGAGACGA
This sequence comes from uncultured bacterium, assembly GCA_903866395.1. GTDB lineage: Bacteria > Pseudomonadota > Gammaproteobacteria > Burkholderiales > Burkholderiaceae_E > SYIM01. The sequence goes on along the minus strand of CAIPNM010000103.1, from coordinate 4,697 downwards.
ACAAATCGGCGCGCGCCCGCCGTGCGCGCGCTACGCGCTGCCCCAGCGGCACGAAATAATCGCCCGAGCGGATCATGACGCTACGCATGTCGGTCTGCTGGTTGATCTGCGCATGAAGCCTGCGGGCGATCGCGAGCACCACGTCTTTTTCCTGGGTGCCCCCTGGACCGATCGCGCCAGGGTCCTCGCCGCCATGCCCGGCATCCACTGCGATCGTGAAGACGCCGGGCGGGGCTGCGCTGCGCGGCGGATTGCGTGGACTCTGCGCACGGGGCGCCGGGTCGCGCGGCGCGGTGCCTGTATTGGCGCGCGATCCGAGCAGGTCGTTGACAGGATCGCCTGGCGCCCGGTCTGCCTGCGACCGACGTCGGTCATCCAGAAGTTCCCGCAGCGGATCGTGCCGAACCGCCGGATAGAGATCGATCACCAGTCGATGCCGGTAGGCGGCGACTGGCGGCAGGGTGAAGACGTCGGGTGTGACGCCGGTTTTCAGATCGAGTTCAAGTCGGATGGTGCGCGCTTTGACCGCACTGAAGCGCGCTGCCGACAATACCGGGTCGCCCGGGTCCACTCTTGGCAGCATCGAGGCGAGTCGCTCTGGTGGCGCGGTGACGCCCTCCATGTCGATGATGAGGCGCGGTGGCGAGGCCTGCAGCCGTTGCGTGGCCTTTAGCGGCGTGTCGAGTTCGAAGGCAATGCGGGTGTAATCGGGGGCCGGCCATACGCGCATCGCAAGCACGCTTGCCGCTTGCGCAAATCCCAGATCAAGCGCGAGCTGACCGCTTGCGATCAGCGCGCTGCGTAGCCCCAGTCCGGCGACGGCACCGTGGCGCAGAAGCCGGCGTCGCGGAGCGCGGTCAGACAAGCTTGCCCCCGATCGCTGAAGGCGGTCGCTGTAAGTCCGCGCACGTCCTCGGCCTGGCCAGGGTCGGCGGATAGCGAAAGATGCAAATCGGGCGCCGGCAAGCCATCGCCCGCGTGTTCGGGCCACTCGACCACCACCACGGTCTGGCTGTCGAAAGCGTCTTCAAAGCCTGCATCGCGCCAAGCACCCGGGTGTGTGAGCCTATAAAAATCAAAATGATGAAGATCAAACCTCGAGAGATTATAAGGTTCGATCAGGGTGTAGGTGGGACTTGCAACGCGACCCTGATGGCCCAGCGCCCGCAGCAGTTCGCGAACCAGGGTGGTTTTGCCTGTGCCCAGATCACCGCTCAGATAGAGACGAAACCCTGGCGTGAGGCGGGTTGCGATCTCGGCAGCAAGCCGGTGCGTGGCGTCCACGCCTGCGAGCATTCCCTGGGCGTGCAGGGGAGCGAGACGGCGGGTGGGGTCAGGGGCGGAGGACGACATGCGGGGTTCGGTCAGGGTGCGTCTGGCGAGGACTTTGCCGGCAATGTACCCGACCCTCCTAGAATGACCGCATGACCGGATCAACGAATCCCCCTCGGCGAGAGGCCGTGGCGGTGCCCGCCGCTGCCCCGCTCCCCGATTTGTCCCAGCTGCAGGGCTGGGCAGCTGAGCTCGGCTTTTCTTCGCTCGGTGTGGCGCGACTCACGCTCTCTCAAGACGCTCGATCGGGGCTGCGAGCATGGCTTGCTGCCGGCATGCACGGTGACATGGACTACATGGCGCGCCACGAGCGGCTGCGCGGGCATCCCGAGGAACTGATGCCGGGGGCAGTGAGCGCGCTGATGGTGACGCTCGAGTACACGCCCCACGCGCCCCATTGGCGCGACCAGGCCTGGTCAACGCTTGCCGATGACGGACGCGCATTCGTTGCACGGTACGCGCTGGGTCGTGACTACCACAAGGTGGTGCGGCAACGCCTGCAGCGTCTGGCCGACCGGATTGGTGAGGCGATTGGCCCGTTCGGTTATCGCGCCTTTTGCGATTCGGCCCCGGTGATGGAGGTTGAGCTCGCCACGCGCGCGGGCCTGGGTTGGCGCGGCAAGCACACCCTTCTCATCGACCGTCGGCGTGGTTCAATGAGTTTCATCGGTACCCTCTATACGGACCTGCCACTTGCCGAGCAGGCGCCCGAGTCCGACCGCTGTGGTCGTTGCAGCCGCTGCATTGAGGTGTGCCCAACCCGCGCGATCATTGCGCCGTATCGGCTGGACGCCCGGCGCTGCATCGCCTACCTGACGATTGAGCACGCGGGCAGCATTCCTGAGGCGCTTCGGCCGCTGATTGGTAACCGAATTTTTGGTTGCGACGATTGTCAGCTGGTGTGTCCCTGGAACAAGTTTGCCCAGCCGTCCAGAGTCAGCGAATTCGCGCCCCGGCAGGGTCTGGACTCGGCGCTTCTGGTTGACTTGCTTGCCTGGGATGAAGCGACTTTTGCCGAGCGTACGGCGGGCAGTGCGATCCGCCGGATCGGTCATGAGCGCTGGTTGCGTAATCTCGCCGTCGCAATCGGTAACGCCGATCCCCAGTCAACCGACGAGCGAGCCGCTCTTCTTGCTGCGCTTTCCGCGCGCGAGACTCACCCCTCGGCGGTGGTACGCGAGCATGTGGCGTGGGCAATCGACCAATTGAAGCGCTCGGTAAACGCCTGAGCGTGGTCTCAGACCAGGGCGATCCAAAACGGGAGCGCAAGCGCCGACGCGATGAGCGTCATGCTGATCAGCATCGCGACAAACGCGCCATCGCCGCCCATGCGGCTCGCCAGGATGTAGGCGGCCGGGGCGGTGGGGAGTGCCGCATAGGCGACCGCGATCTGGGCGGGAACCGGGGGAAGCTCGAGCACGCGCACCAGTACCAGCGCAACCAACGGCATGGCCGCGAGTTTGACCGCGATGAACCAGCCCGCGAGCATCAGCGTGCGTTTGCGTGCTGCGGAATCGCCCTGCGCGAAGACTCCCAGTTTCAGTCCGGCGCCCGCGCTCAGCAGACCCAGCACCAGCGAGGCGGAGCCCAGGCGAAGCAGGGTGTTTTCAATGAGCTCTGGCATGCGCAGGCCCGACAGATTGGCGGCCAACCCGGCGACCGTGGCAAGAAGAAGCGGGTTACGCGCGAGTTCACGCATGAGGCCACCGCCGGAATTTCGGGCGAGGGGCCAGACGGCCGCGACATTGATAGGCGGGACTGCGATGCCGATGATCACCGCAGCCAGGGACAGCCCCGCTTCGCCCGCCAGCCGATGGGAGAGTGCGAGAAACACGTAGGAGTTGAAGCGAAAGGCGCACTGTACGCCCGAGGCGAACTGACGCGGGTCGGGATTGAGCAGGGGTCGGGCAAGATAGCCGAGCGTGATGCCCGCACCGACCGCGCCCAGTACCGCGCCGAGCGTCGGCCCAGCCTCCGCCGGATTGATGGGTGTGCGCGAGACCGTTGCAAACAGCAGTGCCGGAAAGAGCACGAAATAGGTAAGCTTTTCCAGGACCGGCCAGAAGGCCTGATCGCGAAAATAGCTGCGGTGGAGCACGAACCCGATCGCAATCAGCGTCAGGTCGGGCAAAAGGAGCCAGACGGTATTCATGATGAGTGAGCGCGGCGACAGTGTATCGGAGCGGGGTCTGCGAACCATCGAGGCGTTCTGCGATGCGGTGGGCCTGGAGGACGGACTCTCGCGTAACACGCTGGCGGCTTACCGGCGTGACCTGGCGCTGTTTGCTGCCTGGCTGGGCAGCAGCCGGCAGGCCGAACTCGAGGCCGCGACTGAGGCCGACCTGCGCGCCTACATCGCTGCGCGTCACCCCGATTCACGTCCCTCCAGTGCCAATCGGCGGTTATCGGTATTCCGGCGGTTTTTTCGTCATCTGGTGAGGGAGGGCCGGCGGTCTGACGACCCGTCGCTTCGACTTCGCACCGCGCGCCAGCCGCAGCGGTTTCCCTCCACGCTGTCGTTTACCCAGGTGGAGGCGCTTCTCGAGGCCCCCGACGTCAGCACGCCGCTGGGGCTGCGCGACCGGGCCATGCTCGAGACGCTCTACGCTACCGGCCTGCGGGTCTCCGAACTGGTCGATCTGCCCTCCTTGGGCGTATCGCTCGAGCAGGGCGTGGTGCGCGTGATTGGCAAGGGCAACAAGGAGCGGCTGGTGCCACTTGGCGAACACGCCTGTCACTGGCTCGCCCGCTGGATGCGCGAGGCCCGGCGGGATCTTCTGGGTGAGCGTGCCTCAGATGCCATGTTCGTGACGCAGCGCGGCCGGGCGATGACCCGGCAGATGTTCTGGACGCTGATTCGCCGTTATTCGATCGTAGCCGGCATCACTGCGCCGCTCTCGCCCCATACGCTGCGGCACGCCTTTGCCACCCACTTGCTGCAGCATGGCGCCGATCTGCGCGTGGTTCAGATGCTGCTGGGGCATGCCGACATTTCCACCACCCAGATCTACACGCACGTTGCGCGCGAGCGCTTAAAGACGCTGCACGCCCAGCACCACCCGCGCGGCTAGCACGGCCTGATTCTGCATGCGCGCCGGCCGCGCTGAATCGGGCATACTTCAGCGCCACGTGCCGGGCCACCCGAGGGGCGTGTCCTGGTGAAATCAAGGGGACGGGTTGTGCGGATTGCGATCGTTGGACTGGGTGCCGTTGGCGGGCTGACCGCTGCGATGATGGCGCGTGCGGGACTCGAGGTGTGTGCGCTCGCGCGCGGTAAAACGCTTGAGGCGGTGCGGCGAAATGGCCTGCAGTTGATCGAGCCCGGTCCCGACGGCGAGCAGCGCTCGCAATTTTCAATTGAAGTG
>CAIPNM010000102.1 GCA_903866395.1 uncultured bacterium | reverse complement strand
CGGTTTTTCGAAAGAATGCGGATGGTGTTCTACGCCGGCGCCGGCATGCCGGTGGCCACCTGGAAGCGGCTGGAATCGGTCGCCGCGGGCGTGCGGAGCGAACCGGTCTGGCTGACCACCTCATGGGGTTCAACCGAAACCTCGCCTGCCAACACGGCAGCGCACTGGCGGCTCGATCAGCCTGGCGTCATCGGGCTGCCCATGCCGGGTGTCGATCTCAAATTTGTGCCCAGCGCGGGCAAGCTCGAGATGCGTCTTCGCGGACCGCATATTTTCCCCGGCTATCGCGGCAACGATAAGGCCACCCAAGAGGCGTTCGATGATGAGGGCTACTACCGGATCGGCGATGCGGGTTATCTGCTCGACGAAAGCGATCCCGCCTCAGGGGTGGTGTTCAATGGCCGCGTGGCGGAAGACTTCAAGCTCACCACGGGCACCTGGGTGTCGGTGGGCACGCTGAGGCTCTCACTCGTCACGGCGCTTGCGCCGCTCGTCCAGGATGTCGTCATCACCGGACACGATCGTGCCGAGGTGGGTGCACTGCTTTTCTTGAGCGAAGCGGCCCGGGGGTTGCCCGAAGCCGAGCTGATCGCGCAGCTCCATGACAAACTCGCTGCGCTGGCGGCTCAGGGCGGTGGTTCATCGCAGGTGCCCCGGCGCTTGCTCGTGTTGCCCGATCCGCCCAGCATGGCTGCGGGCGAGATCACCGACAAAGGCTACATCAACCAGCGCATGGTGCTGCAGCGTCGGGCGGCCGAGGTTGAGGCACTCCACGCAATCTCCGCCGACCCGCGCGTGATCCGAATCTGATCAAGATCTCCTTTTCATGGAAGCTTTCAAATGACTCAGCACACCCCCGCTTCGCAACCTGGCCTCGAACGCTTTGATCCTCCCTCGGGTCCTTTGTCCGGGCTGAATCTGGTGCGGCTCGAGCGAAGCGGTGCCATTTTGCATCTGCGCCTGAATCGCCCCGCCAAGCGGAACTCGGTGAGTGATGAAATGCTCAGGCAGATCCACACCGTGTTTCTTAACCTGCCAGCCGATGTGCGCGTCCTGATCCTCAGTGGCGAGGGCGAGCATTTCAGCGCGGGTCTCGACCTGTCAGAGGTGAGCGAGCGCACGGTCGCCGAGGGCATCCATCACTCGCGTGCCTGGCATGCGTGTTTCGAGTCGATTCAGTTCGGACCGGTGCCGGTGATTGCGGTGCTCCATGGTGCCGTAGTGGGCGGCGGGCTGGAGCTCGCGGCCTCCGCCCACCTTCGGGTCTCGGAAGCGGGTACGTTTTACGCGCTCCCCGAAGGCACGCGCGGGATATTCGTGGGCGGCGGGGGCTCGGTGCGCATCTCCCGGCTCATCGGCACCGCGCTCATGACCGACATGATGCTCACCGTTCGGGTGCTCGATGCCAACGAGGGTCTGACGGCCTCGCTTGCCACCTATCTCGTGCCCTCCGGCGAGGGCCTTGCGAAGGCGCTTGAGCTTGCTGTGCGCATTGCGGGTAATGCGCCGCTTTCCAACTATGCCATCACGCAGGCCTTGCCTCGTATCGGCGAAATGTCGCCCGCGGAGGGGCTCTTTGTGGAGTCGCTCATGTCGTCCATTGCCCAGGGTGATGAAGCGGCCAAGGAGCGGGTCCGTGCGTTTCTTCAGAAGCGCGCGGCCAAAGTCGAGCGCCGATAGCCCTTCTGGAACACGCCCATGAGCTGGACTTATCAGGCCCCAGTTGCCGATATGCGGTTTGTCATCGAGCAGGTGCTCGAGGCGCCGAGCGACTGGGTGTTCCGAGCTGGGGAGCTTGACCCTGACACCGCAGGCGCCGTGCTCGAGGAGGCGGCACGCTTCGCAGCCGACCGTCTGCTGCCCCTCAATGCGGTGGGCGATACACAGGGTTGCCGGCTCGATCAAACGGGTCGGGTGCGCACGCCCGAAGGCTTTGCAGCCGCCTACCGTCAGTTCGTGGAGGCGGGTTGGCCCGCGCTGCCTTGCGAGCCAGAGTGGGGCGGGCAAGGCCTTCCCATGCTGATCGATGCGGCGGTGCGCGAAATGTTGAGCGCCTGCAACCACGGCTGGACCATGTATCCCGATCTGTTGCATGGCGCCTATGAAACGCTGCGCGCCCATGCCAGCGCCGAGTTGAAAGCGCGCTATCTGCGCAAACTCGTCAGCGGCGAATGGCTCGCGGCTATGGCGCTCACTGAACCTCAGGCGGGGAGTGATCTCGGGTTACTGCGTACCCGGGGGGAGCCGCGCGCCGATGGCTCCCTTGCCATCACCGGCAGCAAAATTTTCATTTCCGGTGGTGACCATGACCTCACCGATAACATCATTCATCTGGTGCTGTGTCGTCTGCCCGATGCGCCGGCCGGCACGCGCGGCATTTCACTTGCGCTCGTCCCTGCGACCTTGCCTGATGGCTCGCGAAACGCCATGCACTGCTCCGGGCTCGAACACAAGATGGGCATTCACGGCAGCGCCACCTGCGCCATGCAGTACGAGGCCGCCACCGGCTGGCTGGTGGGCGAGCCCAACCGCGGCCTCGCAGCCATGTTTCTCATGATGAACTCAGCGCGGCTGCATGTGGGGTTGCAGGGGCTGGGTCATCAGGAGATCAGCACGCAGAACGCGGTTCGCTATGCGTTCGAGCGCAGGCAGGGACGCAGTGGAGCGGTGGCGGGGGCGGCGGCGCCCATCGCTTCGCATGCTGCCATGCGGCATCTTCTGCTTCGCAGGCAGGCGCTCACCGAAGCTCAGCGGGTCATCGCATATCGTGCGGCGCACGCGCTTGATCAGGCTGCGGGGGGTACCGATGCGCAGGCGCGCCAGCAAGCGAACGCACTCGCGGGGCTGCTCACGCCGGTGGTCAAGGCCCTCCTGACCGATCAGGGCTTCCTGGGGGCGAGTGAGGCCCTACAGGTGTTTGGCGGCTACGGCTATGTGCGCGAAACCGGCATCGAGCAGTCGCTTCGCGACAGTCGTATTGCCATGATTTATGAAGGTACGAACGAAATCCAGGCAATCGATCTGCTACAGCGAAAAGTGCTGGCGGATAGCGGACAGACGCTGGGCAGTTGGCAGGACGAAGCCTTGGCGGAGGCCGGGCGCTGCGAGGCGGCCGGGCTTGGCGACTTTGCGATCATGGTGCGTGACTGCATGGCTCAGCTGAGTGAGGCCGTGCGCGCTATTCGCGAGGCTGCGCAAGCCGATCCCGACTGCGCGTCCCGTGTGGCCGATGAGTTCCTCCGTGGCGTGTCCTGGGCCATGATGGGTTGGGCGTTTGCAGCGAGCGCGCGGGCAGCGGTGGGATGCGCTGACAAACGGTTTGCGCAGGCGAAACTCGCGCGCATGCGCTACGGGTTGCAGTGGCTGATGCCGCAGGCGGCAGTGCACTGGACGCGAGTGCGGGCAGGGGTGAGTGGATGGTCGCTACCGGAGTTGGATGGGGAGGCAGCGTAACCCGCGCCTGCGTTCACGAGTCTCGCAGGCGCCTTCGCCTTTCAACTCAAGCGGCTGACTTCGTCGCCTTCTCCTGCGCGAGCGTCGGATAGTCGTTATACCCATCCGGCCCGCCGCCGTAAAACCGCCGCGTGATCGACTTGGTATAGGGCCCGCCCACGCGGATCCGCTCGGGTAGATCTGGGTTCGCGATCCAGAGCCGTCCAAACGCCACCGCATCCACCGCGCCCGATGCAATCAGCTGCTCGGCGGTATCGGGGTCAATACCGCCGTTGACCACCAGCGTTCCCCGGAACACGGGCTTCACCAGCGCAAGCATACGATCGCGGTCGAACTGCCCGCTCCAGAAGTTGGTATCGGCCAGCTCTAGCCAGCCCATGCCTCGGGCATCCAACTCTCGCACCAGGTGGCGGAACGCCGGTTCGGGGTCGGGGTCAAGCGCACCGTTGAATGTGGTGTAAGGAGAGATACGAAGGCCCACCCGATCACGCGGAAACTCGGCCATGATGGCTTCCAGGGCCTCGATCGCAAAACGCGCGCGGGCCTCGGGCGACCCGCCGTAGGCATCTGTACGGCGGTTCAGGTAGGGCGACATGAACTGATGCGGCAGGTAGCCGTTTGCGCCATGGAGCTGCAGTGCGTCGAACCCCGCTTCGCGTGCGGCGCGTGCCGCCAGACCAAATGCTTCGATCGTGGACTGGATTTCGCCCAGCGTCATCGCGCGCGATGGCACCGCTGCCATTTTTCTGAAGATGCCTTCCTCGTTCCGACCCCAGACGGTGACAGCTTCGATGTTGTCGTTAACACCCGAGGGCGAGAGCGGCGGCTCAGGGTTCTCGGAGCGGTCGGCTGCCACCCGGCCACCGTGCCAGAGCTGAAGCGCAATCCGTCCGCCTGCTGCGTGCACGGCTGTGACGAGCGAGCGCCAGGCCGCGATCTGCTCGGGGCGAAAGATGCCGGGCGCGCACTCCCACGCATTGGACTGCGGCGCCACGTTGGTGGCCTCAGCGATGATCAGCCCGGATGACGCACGCTGCACATAGTGCTCGGTCATCATGGGCGTGGGCACACGGTCAGGTGTGGCGCGCGATCGGGTGAGCGGCGCCATCCAGATGCGGTTCGATAGTGCGAGGCCGCCCAACATCAGCGGCTGAAAAAGGTGCGAGGTCACAGGCTCTCCGGAGGGGTCGGTCGCGGGGTTGAATCAGGCGTCGGGAGGTGGAGCGAGCGTGGGAATCGCCCAGGCAGTCACGCTGCAGCCATCGCGCAGAATGCGCACCTCGGCGTAGTCCGGACTGGTCCAGAAGGCGCGGAGTGCGTCGATGTCGGGAAACTCGAGCACCACCACGCGCCGATCCGGCGCTGTGCCCTCGAAGGTTTCCAGATGCTGGCCGGTGGCGAGCAGCCGGCCGCCGTGCCGAGCGATGAGCGGCGTCACGCGGGCTTGATACTCGCGATAGCGACGGCGCACATCGGGGTCATCCGGCACATGCGCTTGAATAAAGAAGAGTGCAGACATGGTGATCAGCGTGTCGTCAGTCGAGCGGGCCGCTCAAGCCCGCCATGAGTTTTTCCTTCAGGCGACCGCGCTCGACCTTGCCCGTTGGGTTGGACGGAATCTCATCAACGAAGAACCAGTGGCGTGGGCGCTTGAATGCAGCCAGGTCTGGGTGACCCAGGCAGAACGCCTCGAGCGCTGCTGCATTGAGCGCCGTGTCTTTCCGGATGACAGCCGCACACACCACCTGCCCCCACTTGCGGCTGGGCAGTCCCACCACTGCCGCGTTGGCAATTCCCGGATGCGAGAACAGAACGTTTTCCACCTCGGACGGATGAATGTTCTCGCCCCCGCTCTTGATCGTGTGATCCATGCGGCCCATGACGGTGATGAAGCCTTCGTCGTCAGTGACGGCGGCATCGCCGCTGAAGTACCAGCCGTCGCGGATGGTCTGCGCGGTTTTTTCAGGCAGCCCCCAGTAGCCTGTGAAGAGGCTGGGTCCGCGAGCGATCAGTTGCCCGATCTCGCCCGGCTTGCACTGTTCCTCAGGGTTGGTGCTATCAGCACCGATGATGCGCACCTCCATTGTCTGGCCCGCCTTACCGACGCTACCCAGCTTGTTTGGGTGGCGTCGGTAGTCGCATGAGGTGACCATTAGCGCTTCGGTCGAACCGTAGATGTTGGCAAAAAAATTGGGGAAGAGCGCCATGCACTTGCGGGTGACGTCATCAGCGAGCGTCTGGCCGCCAAAGAAACCGCAGCGCAGTGTCTCGAGCTGATACTTGCTGAGGTCGGCCGCCACCATCATGACCATCTGGGTGGGTACGCCGTGAAGCGTGGTGATTTTTTCCGCGCCCACCAACGATAGCGTTTCATCGACATCGAAGCCGCGGGTGAGAACATTGGTGCCACCATTGATCACAAAGGGCATCAGCTGGATTTGCAGCTGCGCGATGTGAAAGAGCGGCTTGTTATTGAGCAGTGTGTCGTCATGCGTGAAGCCACACTCGGCCGACATGGCCATTGCACCCACCAGCTCGGCAATGTGAGAACGCACCACGCCCTTGGGGCGGCCCGTGGTGCCCGAGGTGTACATGATCATGGCGGGATCGGTCCAGTTTGCGCCGATGGCGGGTTCGCGATCCGATCCGGGGGCCACGAAATCGTCGAACCGTACTTCGCCGGGGCCGGGTGTATCGCCCACGTAAACGAGCTTGCGCACTGACAATTGATCGCGGATGGCCATGACTGGCGCTCGCAGCGATTCCTCGAACACCAGGATCTTCGCGCCGCAGTCATCGATGATGTAGCGGATTTCGTTGGCGGCCAGACGGTAGTTGATGGGCACCGGAATGGCACCGATTTTCATGAGGGCGTAGAAGCCCGTGATCTGTTCGGGCAGGTTCCAGGTGAGGAAGGCGACGCGGTCGCCGCGGCCCACGCCGTTTGCGAGAAAGGCATTCGCGGTCTGATTGACCCACCGGTTCCACTGCCGGTAGGTCCAGCGCCTGCCCTCGAAAACGAGAGCCGGCTTGTCGGGCCAGCGAAGCGCGGATTGCGTGAGGGTTGAACCGAGGTTCATCGCAGCATCTCCGAAATTCTGTGAACGATGGCAGGTCGTGAGTGGGGGGCTGAAGGCGTGGGCGGTTGGGAGGCCGATGCGCAGGCGCTGGACCACCATTCGAGCGTGTGGAGGTCAATGGCGTCGTACCGCCCACCTTCGCGTTCGTCGCGCAGGCGGTAAGCCGGTTCGAACCAGGTTTCGCCTGCCGGGAAGGCGTGAAGCAGACGTCGGGTTGTATCCGACCAGGATGGAGCAGCGGATTCGCTGAGGGCGCCCGCGGGGCGCAGACAATCCGCTGGCCCGCGCCCACCTGATCCCGTGATGCCTGCCAGACCCGCTCGGCCAACTTCTCCCGCCTGTACCTTTACCGGCCGCGGTGACCCATGAAATCGTGCCCAGGCAAGACACCCCGGCTGCGACTCGGTCAGGCTTCTGACCGATCCCGCAGCGATACAGCCGTAGGCGGGGGCCACCCAGCGCTGATCATCGATCCGCAATTCGCCGTCCAGAATCACGAACTCCTCGGCCGCTTCATAGACCACCGGCTGGCTTCGCGACCATCCCGCAGGAAACCGGACAAAGGCCAGAAAATCATCGTTGCCCGACGGCAGCCGAGCGATGCTGACCGGCCCGCTGCTATAGGGCATCGGTGCCGCCTGCCACGTGAGGGTTTGAAAGCTCGACCAGCCCATGGCGGTGGGTCAGCGCTTCGAAAACCGCAAGGTGGTGAGCGCCTCGGCAATCAGCCGGTCGCCGCAGAGGAGCCGCTGTGAGAGCTGAACCTGATCGCCCGAAGCAAGCGATTCCACTGATCGCACTTCACCCTCTGCGCGCAGCGCATCGCCTGCAAACGCCATCGACCGCATCTTCAAGCCCATGCCGGAAAGAAAAGCACCCGGTCCCGCCCAGCGCGTGGCGAGCTTGGCGAAGATGGCGCCATACACCTGACCATCGATCAACACGCCGGGCAGCTTTCGGCTCTTCGCATAGGCAAGGTCATAGTGGACCCGATGCCAGTCCCAGGTGGCTGCGCCGTAGGCAACCAGATCCACCTCGGTGAAGCGATGTTCCCAGCCGGGGAGGGGGGTGCCTGGCGCGAGTGTGGCGGGATCCACAGTCGGTTGAAGCACCACGCTGGCTGTGGTGGATGGGGGTGTGGGAGCGGCGTTGATTGTCATCGGTATCGGTCGGTAGATCAGACTGGAGCGGGCGAGCGGCGGTTCAGGGCTGCGGTACCGCGCAGTTCAAGGAGGTTCATGCCGCGCTTCAGCCTGCAGTCCCAAGCGGCTGGATGACCAGCGTTTCACGGTTGGTGGCGACCAGCTTTCCCTCGGCATCGGTATAGCGCGCCACGGATTGCACAAATAGCTGAGTGCCCCCGCGCGACGACGGCTTTTCCACCATGCTCTCCAGGGTCCAGGTGGCCGAGATCGAGTCGCTCGCGAGCACCGGCCGCTCGAAACTGTAGTCGTTACCCGCGCGGATCAGGCGGCTGTTGCCCACCGGCAGATGCCAGTCATGGCCGATGTAGCCATCGGCATCGGGTTGACGGTCGGCGGTCTGGCAGGTTTCGCAGACCAGCGTCGGCGGCGCAATGACATCGGCATGACCCGCCGCGCGCGCGTAGGCCTCATCCCGATATACCGGATTGTCGTCATCCATGGCGATTGCGAAATAGCGGATGGAGGCGCGCCCCATCGGCTCGCGTGCGGGATAGTGAACCTGCTGCCCGATCATGGCGCGCAGTTCGTCGGTAAGGAGCGACATGACAGAGGCCTCCTGCGGTCAGTTCAGAATGGCGAAGGGGTCGACCTCGATCTGCATCTCGGGCCGCAGCAGTGCCTCGCATACCAGACCGGTCGAGGCGGGAAACGGCTGTGACAGGAGCTTCGCGCGCACACCCGCCACGTCGCGGTAGCGCGCAAGCCCCGCGGGGGTCACATATTCAATCGTCTTCACCAGGTTCTGCGGACCGGCCCCCGCCGCCTCCAGCACCTTGATGATGTTGCCGTAGGTGTACTCGGCTTGCGCCACCACATCGCCATCGAACAGCACGCGTTCGGTGGCCGGATCAAGCGACCCCTGTCCTGACATGAAGAGCAGCTTCCCGGCACGTACTGCGGGGCTGTAGGTGAGCTTCTGATAGCGGTCCCAACCCGGGTTGACTGCCACCGGCAGGTCTCGGGTCGCGATGAAATCATACTGAATGAGTGCATCCGGATGACACAGCCGCGGCATCAGGATGCCCGCAGCACCTGGGTACACTGGCCCTAAAAATTGCCGGCGAATTTTGCCGGTTGCCTTGTAGCCCGACAGCCCGGCCGGCAACAGATAGTCGACCGTCTTCACCACATGGGCAAAGGAAAGTCCGGTGGCGGCCAGCATGCGACCCGCCTTCTCGAAAATTGCCTGCGTCTGCGCGCCGATGTCGCCCACACCAATCACGTTGCCCTGATCATCGGTGGGAAGCACCGAGGGCAGGAACACCACACCGGCCGATTCACGCGCGGAGGGCAGGCCATCGCCAAAGCGTGTTTCCGCGCCCACTGGCCCTGCTGTGACCTCGATTTCGAGAAACGCTTCGGGGCGGAGCAGGCTTTTCACCGGCACCGTGTGGACCGCCGGGCGATTGGCACCCAACACCTCGGCGCGCACGGCTGCAGCCTCGGCATAGCGTTCAATACCTTCGGGGCGCAGATACTCGACCACGCGCACCACATCGCCATAGCCGTAACCAGCCGCCTCGAGAATGGCACCGATTTTTTTCCATGCGGTACGAACCTGTGTGCTCATGTCGCCGCGCACCACCATACGCTTGGTCTCGGGGTCGTGTTCCGATGCCGTATGGCCGGACAGATAGGCGCCAGCGCCGGCCTTGAGACCTAACGAAAACGAATAGCGGGAGTAATCGAACCAGGGAAAGTGAGCGGGTTGAATGGCGGTGGGTCTCAAGGCAGGCCTCAGGGGATCAGGGTTGGGTGGGCGTGCAGCAGCCAGGCTGGCAAGCACCGGGTGAACAGCATGCGCCCGTCTGACACCCGCCTGCGGTGGAGCACGAAGCGGGCAGACTGTCCAGGAAGCGCAGAATCGTCTCGGCCTTGCGGCCCGGCTCACAGCGCAGCGCGCGCGCGTTGCCTGCCTTCGCGATCGGGTCAATGAGATGCGAGGCCAGATCGTTGTGGTCCGCGAGAACCACGCGCGGTTGAACGCAGGCCGCGAGTCGACCGCTCCAGGCATAGTTCACGACGGAACGCCAGGCGGCGGCATAGCTTCGCGGCTGCTTCAACACCTCGCGAGCGCGCTCGGTGAGCGCCTCCGGGTCGAGTCGCGAGGGGCGCGGGCTCTGGAATGCTTTTTCGCGGCGAAACCAGGGCCACCAAAGCTCGGCGTCGCGCAGGTGGTGCCAGGCGCGCAACAGGTGAAAGCCTTCCGGATCGGGCTCAAGCGAAGGCGCGGGATGCGAGCGAAACAGCGCCCGGTCGGCGTCATTCAGGAAAAAGGGCGAGTCGAGCAGAAGTGACGCCACCCGCTCGGGTCGACCGACGGCGAGTTCCAGCGCGACCGCTGCGCCGCCGAGGTGCCCCAGGGCGTGGACCCGCGTCACCGATAGCTGATCGAGCACTGCGATCACGGCATCGGCCCAGGTGGCGACTGTCTGTGGGTTGCCGGGTAACGGTTCGGATTCCCCATGCCCGGGCAGATCGATAGCAATCACTGGCACCGTCTGGCCGACCTCATTCATGAGCGATCGGTAGAGCCAGGACGAGCCCGGCGCGTGATGAATGAGAAGAAGCGGCGCCACCGGGCCATTCAGATCACCGACTGAGCGCACCAGAATCTGAGCGCCATGCAAATCGATGAACCGATCAGTGCTGCGGCCGGCAATCGCTGTGCACTCGGGCGCCGCAGGCGGCGGCGTCTCCGCTGGATGCCTTGAGAGCAGGTCAAGCTCCATCTCAGAGGCCGCGTTGAATTCGCGGGGCACGTCAGCATCCCAGATCCCCGCCGGATAAAGCGGCCGGGTCTTGTACATGCTGTCACCCGGGCGGTTGCCGAAGCAAACGGGCACTTTGAGATCGGCAATGACCTCAAGCTCACGATGACGAAACGGGGCGCGATAACCGATGCGGTAGTCGTTGCCCGCCTCGAGCATCTCGATCACGCCGCGATGAAGGAACTCGGTGTCAGGCGTGTCGGTGTCGGAACGATGCGCGTCGTCCTGCGCGTTCCAGGGCCAGAACGCATGCTGATCTCGATAGCGGAACCACAGTCGAAGCAGATGCGCGCCGTCCCAGGCCGGGGTGATGGGTTCCAGGTAACGCTCGAGTGCTTCGTCGGAATAGCGGCTGGTAAACACCGCATAACCGTCGGCGAGTGCCATAGAACAAAGTTTCGGATGCCGGGCTGCAAACTCCACCGCAATCGAGGCACCGGTGTGCCGTCCGTAGCTCGCCACTTTCTGAATGCCGAGCGCGGTGAGTGTGTCGGCCAATGCATCGGCGAAATCTTCCACACTGGGTTGCGCGATGGGCAGTTTGTCCGACTGACCGAATCCGGGCATGTCGAAGGCGAGGCAGGTGAAGCGCCGGGCGAAGATCTGCATGAGCGGCCGCATCACCTTGGCCGATACCGGGCACGCATGCAGCATGGCGACCGCCGGGCCACTGCCCGCGCGCAGGTAGTGCACGCGGCGCTTGCCAACGGTAACGAAATGACGGGTAATTTTCATGGGGAGGGATGTCCGGGGTCAGTAGCTGCGCGGCAGGCCCAGCCGCTCGCCGACGAAATTGCGCACCATCTCATTGGAGATCGGGCTGAAGGGGCCGAGCCGGGTGTCACGGAACAGCCGTTCCATCGGCGTTTCTTCCACCAGGCCGTAGCCGCCCAGCACCCGCATACAGCGATCGGTGGCGCGTACCGCGGTTTCCGTAGCGGCGAGCTTGGCCATGGCGGCTTCGGTGGCGCAGGGTTTGCCGTGGGCGAGCATCCAGGCGGCTTTGGTGGTGAGGAGCCGGATCTGCTCGAGTTCGGTGGCAGTGTCGGCAAGCGGATGCTGCACCGCCTGGAAGCCGCCGATCGGGCGCCCAAAGGCCACCCGATCGCGCGCGTATTGAAGCGCCTGGTCGAGCGCGGCGCTGGTGATGCCCACATACATGGCCGCGCAAAGAATGCGCTCTTCGTCGAGCGTGGCAAGCAGGTGATACCAGCCGCGTCCGCGCTCGCCTACCACCGCATCAACGGGCGCCCGAGCATCGTCAAAAAAGACTTCGCAGGTGCAGGCCGCACGCATGCCCATGAGCTCGAGCCTTCGCACCGTGACCGCCGGCTGATTGCGCGGGGTGAGCACGAGTGAGAGCCCGCGCGCGCGCTTCGACTCATCGGGTGTTTCGGTGCGGCAGAGCACGAGGATGGCATCGGCATCATCGGCAAGCGAGGTGTAGAGCTTCTGCCCGCGTACTGTCCACCCGTCGGCATCGGACTGGGCGCGGGTTTTGAGGGCCAGCACATCGGTGCCGCCGCCCGGTTCGCTCATGCCAAAGCCCATCAGAAAATCGCCCTGAACCAGTTTCGGCAGGACCTCGCGTTTGTGTTCGTCGCTGGCCACCTCGAGGAACAGACGTGCGGTCATGGAGGTGAGCAGCCAATCGGTGGCAAGCGACGGAAAGCGACGGGCGAGTTCCTCGCAGAAGATCGATCCCGCCATGATGTCGCTACCGGCGCCGCCATATTCCTCCGGCACGCTGATGCCCATCCAGCCTTGCTGAGCAAACTGCTTCCAGATGCTGCGCGGAATGCGGCGCGCGCGGTCGTATTCGCGGATTTTCGCCTCGGGAAGCTCGCGGTCGAAGAAATCGCGCACGCTCTCGCGAAGCAGTTCGTGCTCGTGTTGCGCTTCGAAATCCATTATCCCGCTCCCTGTTCGATCACGGCCTCACCCAGATAGACGCGCTGTACCTGTTCGCTTGCGCGAACTTCTTCCGGTTGCCCGGTGATGAGGAGCTTGCCCTGCACCAGCACTGAAATGCGCGAGGCAACTGAAAACACCACGGCCATGTCGTGCTCGGTGAAGAGGCAGCTGAGCCCCAGTTCGCTCGCCACCTTGTGCACCATGCGGATGGACTCAAGCCGCTCCTGCGCAGCCATGCCAGCAGTGGGTTCATCCAGGAGCAGCAGTCTCGGTTCGCCCGCAAGCGTAATGGCCAGCTCCAGACGCTTTCGGTCGCCGTGCGCGAGGGTCGACGCAGCCTGGTGATCAGGCACCTGAAGCCCGACCCGCTCAAGCAACGCACGGGCATCGGCAGGGCGGTGTCCCGAGGCGGTGCGCCAGGGCGCGAGCGTGAGCCGATCATGCGCGAGCAGCGCTACCTGCACGTTTTCAAGCAGCGTCAGGTCGGGAAACACCCGCGTGATCTGGAAGGTGCGGCCCATGCCCAAGCGCACGCGCTGGTGCGGCGCAAGCCCGGCGAGGTCTCGCCCCTCGAAGGTCACGCTTCCGGAGTCGGGGGTGATGAGGCCAGTGAGCGTATTGAAAAACGTGCTTTTGCCCGCGCCGTTCGGGCCGATGATGGCGTGAAACTCGCCGCGCCGTACCTGGAGCGTGACCCCCCCCAGCGCCTGGACGCCGCCGAAGCGTTTGGCGACCGAATCGACCGCCAGCACATCAGTGCCCGAGGTCATTGACGTCTCCGGGCAAGAAGGCCCGCGAGGCCGCGAGGCATCCCGAGCACCAGCACCATGATGATCAGCCCCATGAAGAGCGGCCAGTACTCGGTGCTGCCGCTGATGGTGACCTCGAGCACCACATAGACTGCCGCCCCGAGTGCGGGTCCGAGGAAGCTCTGCACGCCGCCCAGCACCGCCATCACGATCGGCGTGGCGGAGGCCGTCCAGTTGAGCCAGCCCGGAAACACGTTGCCCGAGGAAAATGCAAACAGCGCGCCCGCAAGGCCTGCGAAGGCGCCCGCAATTACAAAGGTGATGAGCTGATGGCCCCGCACGTCGACCCCGGAATACTGAACCCGAAGCGGATTGTTTCTGAGCGCCCTCAACGTGAGTCC
Source organism: uncultured bacterium (assembly GCA_903866395.1). Lineage (GTDB taxonomy): Bacteria > Pseudomonadota > Gammaproteobacteria > Burkholderiales > Burkholderiaceae_E > SYIM01. The sequence goes on along the minus strand of CAIPNM010000102.1, from coordinate 1,811 downwards.
GAAGGGCGAGCGCACCAGCCTGTGAAGCAGGTAGACCGAGGGCAGCACCCAGGCGAGCGCGAAGTAGTAGTAGTTCGCCGGCACAGCGAGCAGGCCGGGCGGGCGGAGCCCCGTGAGACCGTCGTCCCCGCCCGTGAGGCCAGTGGCCTTGAGCGCGACCGTGTAGAGCAGCATCTGGAAGGCGAAGGTGAGCATGGCGAAATAGATGCCAGAGCGCCTGACCGAGAAAAAGCCGATGGCGAGCGCAACGATCGCCGCCGCCACCATGGCGCCCGGCATCACCAGCAGGAACGCGCCGAGCGAACTGAGCCCAGCTTTCTTGACCAGCAATCCGCCGGCATAGGCGCCCACCCCGAAAAAGGCCGCGTGACCGAAGGACAGCATGCCGCCATAGCCCATCAGCAGATTGAAACTGATGGCATAGAGCGCAAATGCCAGCACTTCAATCGCAATGAAAATCCAGAAATCGGAGAGTGCGAGCGGCAACAGCAGCAAGCCCGCCACCAGCGCGAGGAGACCCATGCGCGCGCCGCTCACTCCTGGCTCCCGAAGAGGCCCCAGGGCCGCACGATCAGGACCACGGCCATGCAAAGGAAGGTGAGCACCACCGACCAGCCTGGCAGGGCCAGCACCCCCCATGCATTAACGATTCCCACGAGCAGCGAGGCGACCAGGGCGCCCAGCACGCTGCCCATGCCACCGATCACGACGACCACGAAGGCATCGATGATCACCTGGACATGCAGACCCGGGCCTACCGATACGATGGGTGCAGCGAGCGCTCCGCCCAGACCCGCAAGCGCGACGCCCAAAGCGAACACCGTCGTAAACAACCGCCGCGTGTCGGTACCGAGCGCGCCCAACATGTCGCGGTCATTGGTGGCTGCGCGGATCAGGATGCCCCAGCGGGTCCGGTGCAGTAACCACCAGAGCCCCGCCGCCACCAAAAGCCCCACCGCGATCAGAAACAACCGATAGGTGGGAAACACCAGGCCCATCGCCTGGGTGGATCCTGAAAGGAGCTCAGGCATGGGGGTAGACTGATCTTCCCGCCCCCAGATGAGCTTCACCACATCGCCAGCGATGAAGACCAGCGCGAAGGTCAGGAGCAGCTGAAACTCGTGCGGCGCGCGATAAATTCGCCGAAGGAGGGTGATTTCAATGATTCCCCCGACGATCGCGAGAATCAGGGCCGCTGCCGCCAACGCGGCGAAGAACCCCACGCTGCTGCCCCCCGCCCAGGTACCGACCGTCCAGGCGATGAAGGCGCCCACCATGAAGAGCGCGCCGTGAGCAAAGTTGAGCACCCGCAACACACCAAAAATCAGCGTGAGCCCAGCCGAGATCAGAAACAGCAGCATCCCGTTAGAAATGCCTGCGAGCGTCTGGCGAGCCAACACCACCGGATTGGTCATCCAGGCAAGGTGCTGGGAGAAGAGTTCGGCGAGCTCGGTCATGCTGGAAGCTTAATCGCTCAATCGGCAACGCCGCATACCGCCGGGCGTTTCAGAGCCCTGGCGCATGCCGGCTGGGTGGGTGCAGGCGCGGAAGGCTGTCGCTGCAGCAAATTCCGGAAGCGGGGCGAGTGTGCCAGACGCTTTCAATGCTTGACAAGCCGGAAATGCGCCCAGCAGAATCAGCCCGCCATTCGCACAGGAGATCACCGTGGCGATTACCGATCGACGTTCGGTTCTGCTTTCCGTCGGCACAGCGCTTGCAATCGCTGCGGCGCCGGCCTTTTCGCAGAACACACCCCGTGGCGAACCCATCAAACTGGGTCTCATCGACATTTACAGCGGGGGCTTTGCCTT
>CAIPNM010000101.1 GCA_903866395.1 uncultured bacterium | reverse complement strand
GTCGAGCACTACGGCTGGCTCACATCGGCGCAGATGCTCGACGCCCTCGCCCTCGGCGAAACCACGCCCGGTCCGCTGATCATGATCGTGACCTTCGTAGGCTTTATCGGCGGCTGGACCCAGCAGATTTTCGGGGCCGACGGCCTCTTGCAAGCCGGCGTTATGGCGGCGCTTGTCGCCACCTATTTCACCTTCCTACCATCGTTCATCTTCATTCTCGCGGGCGGGCCACTCGTGGAGGCCACCCGTCACCTCCCGCGGCTCGATGCGACGCTCGCCGCGATCACCGCCGCGGTCGTCGGCGTGATCGCAAGTCTCGCGGTCGTACTGGCGCGGGCGGTGGGCGTTCGCCCTGACGGTGGGGTCGATCTGCTGGCACTCATGGCAGTGGCGCTCGCCTGGTGGCTGCTTGCGCGACGGAAGTGGCCGGTCATCACGACCCTCGCTGTGTTCGGCGCGGCTGGGGTTGCGTTAAGGCTGACCGGCCTTCGGTGAGCCGGGGAGGCGCTGCCAGCGACCGTGTTCAGCGGGCCGCATCCTTGCCGGCCGCTTCCTTCACCGCCGCTTCTTTGGCTGCCCCTGCTCTGCCGGCCGCCCTTCTCACCCGCGCCTGAAACTGTAGATCGCCTGCGTGGCGCGTAGGCCAGGCAAGCGCTCAATCGTTCGCCCGTTGGCAAGAAAGGCGCGCCGCAAGATGGACAGTTCCAGCCGCGCGAGGAACTCCTCGAAATCGCGGATCGTAGCGAGGTGCAGGTTCGGCGTGTCGTACCACTGATAGGGCATTTCGCGCGACACCGGCATCCGCCCCATGAGGATCGACCAGGCGTGATACCAGTGACCAAAGTTGGGAATTGACACAATGCCCTGGGCTGCCACCTGGCTCATCTCGGCCAGCACTTTTTCGGTCTGGTGGGTGGCCTGTAACGCCATGGACAGCACCACGACATCGAAGGCCCCCGCACCGAACATGCCGAGCCCGGCCTCAATGTCGCGCTGGATCACATCCACACCACGGCGCACACAGGCGAGCACCCGAGCGTCGTCAATCTCCACCCCATAACCGGTGCAGCCCCGCTCGCGACTGAGGTAATCGAGCAGCGCCCCGTCCCCGCAACCCAGATCGAGCACCCTCGCGCCGTGCGGAATCCATTGCGCGATCAGCGCCAGGTCGGGGCGCAGCCGTGCGGTGGCGCCCGTTGCCATGCTCGCCTCAACGCTCATCGGAACCTCCGGCGATTTCAGCGGCGACCCGTTCGAAATAGGCGCGCACGATCGCGTGATACTGCGGGTCCTCGAGCAAAAAGGCATCGTGCCCATGCGGGGCGTCGATCTCGGCGTAGCTCACGCGCCGGCCCGCCTTCAGAAGCGCCTGCACGATCTCGCGGCTGCGCTCGGGGGCGAAGCGCCAATCGGTGGTAAACGAAGCGATAAGAAATGAGGCGCGCGCTTGAGCCAGCACCTGCGACAGATCACCGTCGGCCGCGCGCGCCGGGTCGAAATAATCGAGCGCTCGGGTGATCAGCAGATACGTGTTGGCATCGAAATAGCGCGCGAATTTTTCGCCCTGATAGCGCAGATACGACTCGATTTCGAACTCGACATCAAACGTAAAGCGATAGTCGCCAGGACGCGCGCGCTCAGTGTTGTCACGCAGTGCCCGGCCGAATTTTTCAGCCATCGAGTCGTCGGACAAATAAGTGATGTGGCCGATCATGCGCGCCACCTGCAGGCCGCGCGACGGCACCACGCCGTGCTCGTAGAAACGCCCGCCGTGAAACTCGGGGTCGGTGAGAATCGCGCGCCGCGCCACTTCGTTGAACGCGATGTTCTGCGCCGAGAGCCGCGGCGCGGTGGCGATCGCCACACAGTGCCGCAGCCGTTCAGGATAGAGCGTGCTCCAGGCAAGCGCCTGCATGCCGCCCAGGCTTCCCCCCATCACCGCAGCAAACTGCCGGATCCCCAACCGGTCGGCGAGTCTCGCCTGGCTATGGACCCAGTCCTCGACGGTGAGCACCGGAAAGTCCGGGCCATAGGGCTTGCCCGTGGCGGCATTGATCGACATTGGACCGGTTGAGCCAAAGCAGCTGCCGAGATTATTGACCCCGATCACAAAGAAACGGCGCGTGTCCACCGGCTTGCCGGGCCCCACCATGTTGTCCCACCAGCCGATGTCCTGCGGGTCGTTGGCCGACACACCCGCCACGTGATGCGAGGCGTTGAGCGCATGGCACACCAGCACTGCGTTACTCAGATCAGCGTTGGGTTCTCCATAGGTTTCGTAGACGAGCTCATAGTCGCCTAGCGCGGCGCCGCTCGCGAGCGCGAGCGGCTCGGCAAAGCGCATGCGTTGGGGCTCAACAGTGAGGGCGGTCATTAAAACTCAACTGGAAAACAGGGCCCGAAAATAAAAAACCCGACCGGCTTGCTGGCTGCGGATCGGGTGGGCAGGGACCGCACCGCTTTAGCCGAACTTGTTACGCGCCCGCAAGCTAGTCATCAAATCGGCGCGATCAATGCTGGCGGAGAGTTTAGCTGACCTCGGCAATCCGTCAAATACAAGGCAGGCGGGGGCGACAGCCGGCCGGTAAGGTGCTAAACGCGGGCCAGCGAACCACCCTGCGCAAGCCGCTCCAGTGCTGCCGCCACGCGCACCGGGTCATTGCCCGTCACGATTCGGCTCACCCGACGCGACAGCCACCGGGTGTCCGCCTGCAGGATTTCCCGCTTGACGCGCAGAAGGCTTGCCGGATGCATCGAGAACTCGGTGAGCCCCATGCCAAGCAACAGCGACGTGGCGCGCCAGTCGCCCGCCATCTCGCCGCATACCGACACCGGCCGACGGGCCTCGCGGGCCGCCCGGATGGTGCCCGCCACCAACCGCAACACCGCGGGGTGAAAGGGATCGTAGAGCGATGCCACCTCGTGATC
>CAIPNM010000100.1 GCA_903866395.1 uncultured bacterium | reverse complement strand
GCAAATCGAGCCGAATGCGGCGCAGGCACCAATCGTGGCGTTAGCGAGCGCTCCTTTGAATCCCGAAAACAGGGCGTTGGCCGCTTCGAATAACTCACGGGACATTTGAGCCCTGGATGCGACTGCCCCCATCAGGATGAATAGCGGTACCACCGACAGGGAGTAAGCGCTGGCGAGTTCAAATGGAATGGACGCCGCAAGGCGCAGTGTTTTGCCCCAGCCATCGATCGCTGCATAGCCGCATAAGCCCGCAGCCGCGAGCGCGACGCCGATTGGGACACGCAGGGTCAGGAGCATGAGCAGGCCGGCAACACCCGCCAAGCCTATCTGCAGCGTGCTCATTGTTGTCGCCCCACCCGAATCACGAAAATCAGCGACACGACCGCCGACGCACCCACACCGGCGAGCACGGGGATCCAGTACCAGAGTTTTGCGATCGCAAGATCGGCGGTGACATCCCCCATGACGCGCATATCCTCGGCCAGAAGCACCATCTGCCAAAGCATCACTGACAAGACCACAGTTGACAGCGCCGTCCCAAGCCAATCGAGGATGTTTGTGGCCGACGGAGAAATCAGCCGGTCGAGAAAATCAACGACCAAATTCTGGCGGCGAATGAACACCGCAGGCAGGGCGAAAAAGATGGTGCACGCAAGACCGAGTTCGATAATTTCGAAAGTGCCTCGCAGTGGATAGCCCACGAATTTGCGCAGCGCAACATCCATAACCGTTAGCACCATCATCCCTGATAGGAATACCGCTGCAAGTGCAATACACACCTGAGCGCAGACATCGAGGATTCGCATTCGCAAGGCAACGCCGTCCAGATGTTTGTGAGAAACTTCATCGTAGCCTGTGCATCCCCAAACTGTCACCCCATCGAGTCACAAATTTTCCTGGTAGTCCAGCCTCAGCGGCGCGGTCACCCGAGGGCGCACAGAACGATTTGCTTCTGTAGAGTGGGAATTGTTTAGCCACGCTGAAGCGTTTAGGATTTGTCCAGGCGGGATCTGGGAGTTGCGTCGTGAAGACATATCAACCAAAGCTTGAGACGCAGGCGATGCTGCGCGTTTCAGGAAATAAGATCAACGGATTGGGAGAGCGCACCCCCAGACGCGCATCGCCATTCTTCTGGCATCCACCGGAATTGCATCCCTTTGGAGATCTTCAGGTGGCCGCCCGTACACAGTCGCGAAACTGTCCTGGCGCAGCGGAGCAGTTTCGAGCCGCGTACACCTATCCCGACTTGATTCCAGTCGCTGCCGAGAGGCGATTCGGTACGGCTGAAGTGTTCGGCGCAGAGGCCCGCGCGTTTGCACTCTCGAATGAGGCTGACGAATTTGGGATTGCCGAGATGAACCCGCTCTGGGTGTTTGAGGGCTATGAAATTCATGAGCCTCGCGTCATCGTGCTTGCGTTTGCGCACGACTATGAGGAGTTAAGACAGGTTCCTTCTGACGAATCCAATGGCGCTGGCGTCACGGAAGTCGGTCGGCAATATGCTCGCGGCACGCGTGCCTCGTACGCACTCGCTAACTGGATCCGAGCCCAGGGATACCAGGCCCAACCGTATCCCGGGCCTGCGGCAAGCGCTCTGCTGCTCATCCCGCCTGCGATCAGCGCTGGGTTGGGGGAACTCGGCAAGCACGGTTCCATGATCAGTCGCCACTTTGGGTCTGGCTTTCGCCTGGCAGGTGTCACGACAGACATGCCGCTTATTCCAACCACGCCAGACCGCTTTGGGGCTGACGAGTTTTGCACGCACTGCCAGGTTTGCACCAAAGCGTGCCCCCCAGGGGCAATATCCAATTTGAAGCAAGTGGTTCGAGGTGCAGAGCGTTGGTACGTTGATTTTGACAAGTGCATTCCCTATTTTGTCGAGGCTGCCTCGTGCGCGATCTGCCTCGCGGTTTGCCCGTGGACGCGCCCCCCGGTCAGGCCGAACCTTCTGGCGAAAATGGCCCGTCGTATATCGGAGCGTTCCGAGCAAGGGGAAAACTAAATGAAACGATTCAGTATCGCAGCGCTGTTTTGCCTTGCTGTCGCAACCAGTGCGACAGCGCAACAGAAATTCGAGTTAAAAGTTGCTGAGCCGGTCGGGCCCCAGCACTTCATGACGCAGTGGCTCATACAATGGACCGCCCGGCTGGAAAAAGCCTCCGACGGCCGGCTCGCTTTCAAGCACTTCCCCGGGTCGCAACTGGGGCCTGCGGCCACGCACTATGATCTTGCGCGCAATGGCCAGGCTGACATCGCATGGTTTTTCCACGCT
>CAIPNM010000099.1 GCA_903866395.1 uncultured bacterium | reverse complement strand
TGACTTTAAAACTTTTTACGACGAGCGCCATACGAAACTCCCGGCTGTGGAACCTGTTGAGAAGCCGAGACCGGGCGCGGATGGCAAGACTTCGATGATGCTGTTTCCGGAGTCACTCGCGGAAGTGGTCACCTTGTCCCTCGCCGGTGCGATTCGATACGGCTGACTTGAAGTGGATTCATTGTGCGCTTGGGTTAGGTGTGGGGCTCAACCCGGAAACGCGGCCTATATAGACCGCATAAAAACATCAATTTTTCGTGTGCACGTTTGACCTGGTCCTTTTTGCGTAGGGTTGGTTCGTAAAGTCCTTGTCGGTGGACATGCGCTACGTGTGTCTCTGCCTGGCGCGCCTAGCGTGCCTGGCACGCCGGGCAGCGGCGAAATCGGCGGGGGTGCGAGCGTCGAGCGCGCTGTGTGTCCGTCGTTGGCTTCAATCGGTGGAGAAAGAAAAGTTTTGGCGCATGAAGCGGGACTGTGTGATGGCGCACCGAGAATTCTGCTATGCACCTGTACGATTTCAGACATGAATCAGACAACACGTTCTCGGAATATCTTCGCCGTCATTTGTTTGAGCCTCGCCTTGGCAGCTTGCAACGGCAGTGATGACGATCAGTCGACGGCCGCCGCTCAGAATAGCGGCCTCTTGACCGTCGCGCTCACCGATGCGCCGGTTGATGATGCGGCCGAGGTCATCGTGGTGTTCACGGGCATCGAGTTGCAGTCAGGCGGTGCGAGCTCGATCAACATCGACTTCGACACCCCGCGATCCATCGATTTGCTGTCCTTCCGCGACGGCAGAACCACCAACCTCGTGGAAGGTACGCAAGTGCCTCCGGGAAGGTACGAGTGGATACGCCTCAAGGTACGCGCGGAACAAAACATCCAAGACGGATCCCGGATTCGTCTGCGTGACGGCAGGCAGTTCCCTCTCTACATTCCGAGCGGCCTGGAAACCGGACTCAAGCTGAATCAGCCATTCGTCATCGCGCAAGGCGCGACGACGCAACTGGTCATCGACTTCGATTTGCGAAAGTCGATCGTTGCACCACCCGGGCAGGCTCAAAATTGGCTGCTACGTCCCTCGTTGCGTCTGATTGACCGGCTGCAGGTCGGCGCCCTTTCCGGCGCGGTCGACGTCGCGGGTCTGGCGGCGGCTCAAAACGTGACTCCCGCGGCATGCCGCGCTGGAATTTATTTATACCGCGGGAAGGACGTCTCCCCGGACGATATGGACGGCGATCCTGCAGACGGCATGGATCCGCTCGTTTATCAGCCCTTGTCCCCCGCCTTGCCCGGCGCAGTCGTCAACTACACGCTCCATTTCCTAGGGACGGGCGACTACACCGTCGCTGCGACCTGTCAGTTTGACGTGGACGCCGATCCGTCGCAAAGCGAGTTCAACCCCGCTGCCACGCTGCCGCCTGGATCGCTACCCGCCATGCAGTTCATTCGGCAGAACGTCAGCATCATGGCGAACATGACAACGAGAGCGGATTTCCCCCTAAGCGCCGCTCCGTGATGCTCGAAGGCGGGGCCTCACGCTTCACGGAATGACCCCGCCCCGGCGAGGGAAGCGGGGCGTGAGGAAGCGGTTTACGGGGCCTCGGTGTCGCAGCGATCAACCGCCTGTTCGGGGCGCCACACGTCGCGCCGAGCTCCATCGCGGCAAGCCAGGCCGTGACGGCTGCAGTGAGGCATGGCATCCTTCGCGGATGACGACGAACTTCCCCGATCGGCTGAGCGTGCACCCGGACAGCCCGCACCATGACGCCGCGCTTCTTGAGCGCGCCATCGGCATCCGTCTCGACGGAGTCGAGTTCACGAACGTCGAG
>CAIPNM010000098.1 GCA_903866395.1 uncultured bacterium | reverse complement strand
GAATGTCGTGGCAAATGCGGCGCCCACCGGGCTTGGGCCGGGCCCGCTCACCTTCTGGGTCCAACAAACCGGACAACTGGTAACCCGTTACGCGTTGCTGCTGGCGATTGAGCCGGCTACCTGACCGGCGCGGCGCCCGCTCGCTGTCGTCGTTCGCGAGGCACAGACGCCAGGGGCAAGTTCAGTATCAGCGTTTCCGGTTACTGCTTTCTCGCAGCATTTGCTCTAGCGGCGGAATAATCTGCCGACGGTTGAGCGCAACCTCTTCTTCTGCCTGTCGCGCAGAGCCGTAATAAAGCTCGACCACCTGCCGACGGGCGTAGTCGCGGATCGCTTCGGTGCCGAGCGCATGACGGACCGCGTCATGAATTTTCTGGACGATGCCGTCTGGGGTTCCGGCGGGTACCGCGAACACGTGATAGTTGGGCGCCATGTTCGGATCAAACCCCAGTTCGGTGAGCGTGGGCACCTCGGGCAAGGCAGGATTTCGCGCGAGACTGTCAATCGCCAGGATCGACAATTTCCCGCTCCGACTGTGGGCTTGCACGCTGGAAATTGAAAGTGGATATCCAGTGTCGACATGTCCGCCGAGTATCGCCAGGACCGCATCGCCTGCGCCCTTGAAGGGCACCTCCACGACCTTCATGGCGTTACGATCAAACATCGCGCGAGCCAGGAGATGTAGCGGATGCCCTTCGCCCGTCGTTTGGCCAAAGGTGACCTGGTTAGGGTTGGCTCGAACATGTCCGACGAACTGGCTCATGTCCTTCCAGGGCACGCCAGCGCGGGATACAAACGCCGACGGCAGGTAGAACACGCGCACCGCGAGTCGCAGGTCAGCATAGGTGTAGTTCGCTTTTCGAAGCGCCTCAAATACCTCGGGCATTAATTGGGTGGACTGCAGGTCGCCAATCACGTAGCCATCTGGCTTCGCACGCGACACGAACTCGCCTGCAATCAACCCGCCGGCCCCTGGCCGGCTCTCAACCAATACGGGTTGGCCCCACAGGTTCTGCATTTCACGAGCAAGCGCGCGAAGAAAATTGTCAGCGCCGCCGCCTGCTGCCAACGGATTGATGATCGTGACAGGGCGGGAGGGGTACGCCGGTTCAGCGCTAACGCCAAAGGAGAGCGGTAGCGCCGCGGCACAGATGGCAAGAGTGATTGCTCGCGCGCGGGCCGCGACCTCGATGAAAGTAAAGCGGTTCATGGCGTTCCCTCGTGAAAAGCGGCTGACGGGCGGTTTCCACGATAGGACCGTATCGGGGCTGCGCTGTCCAGCGGGAGCACGTTCCAGCGAAACTCGCGTGTGGAGCCTGTGCTGGGTGACCAACGCCGAAGAGATGGCTAACCACGAAGGGAAGGCGCCCGTGCGCCAGCGCGCCCGCTATCTGGGTGTCCGCACGGGCTTTGATTTGATTGACTCCTGCCTGGGGCATGGTTAGATTCAAAACCTACGTATTCATCTGAGGGGCTTGCTGTGAAGCGTCAAATTTGGCTGGCTTTGGTCGCATGTGCCTGTTTGGTCCCTTGGAGCTGGGTCGGTGCGCAAAGCGCCAACTGGCCTTCAAAACCCATCACCTTGATCGTGCCGTTCCCACCGGGCGGCGTCACCGACCTGGTGGCGCGCGAGTTGGCGAGGCACCTGACTGAGGGGTTGGGCCAAACCGTCGTGGTGGAGAATCGCGCTGGCGCCGGGGGCAACATTGGCACCGCCATGTTGGCCAAGGCCAACCCGGACGGTCACACCCTGGGCGTGATGACGGTCAGCGCCATCTCGATCGCGCCGCACATCCACAAGTCGCTCAATTTCAACCCCAGCCGCGACTTCACCCCCATCACCAATATCGTCAATACGCCGGGTGCCGTTCTGGCTGGGGTGAAGACCCCTTACAACACCTTGCCCGAAATGATCGCGGCGGCCAAAGCGCAGCCCAACAAAATCACCTACGCCAGCGTGGGGCAGGGCTCGCTCCCGCATCTGATTGCCGAGAAACTGGCTGCTGATGCCAGCATCAAGATGACGCATGTGCCCTACAAGGGGGCCGCGCCCGCGATGCAAGACCTGCTGGCCAACATTGTCGATTTATCCTTCGAGAGTTCCCTCACCAACACCGTCGCCAATTTCCAAGCGGGTAGGCTCAAGGTGTTGGCCACCACTGGCGCGGTGCGTGTTCCCATTTTGGCCAACGTCCCCACCGTGGCTGAATCGGGCTACCCGGGCTTTGTGGCCCAAGGCTGGTTCGGTTTCTTGGGGCCGGCGGGCTTGCCTGCGCCCATCGTCAAACGACTCAATGACCTTGCCACGCAAATGCTGCGGGACAAGGCCATGATCGAGCGCTTTGAGAAACTGGGCATCCAGCCCGACCCCTCCAGTCCTGAGCAATTCGCCCGTTTCCTGCAAGAGCAAGACCGCATCTGGTCGACCATCGCCAAGGGCTTGAACCTGCAGTTGGATTGAAGTGCCCCGGGGGCGCGAAGCGGCTGTGTGACGCGCTCACCCACTTCCGTCGGTAGAATGCTACGCACTACCCGAAACCGACATGGCGCCCTTAGCCCCGCTGATTCGCTCCGACAGCCTCGCCCAACAAGGCTATGACGCGATCCGTCGTGCGATCCGCGATGGCCGGATCGCACGGGGGCCGTTTTTTTCCGAAACCACGCTGGCGCAGATGCTCGGTGTCTCGCGAACCCCTGTGCGCGAGGCCTTACTGAACCTTTACCGGGACGGGGTCGTCCAGATCGTTCCGAAGCGTGGCTATCGGCTGCTCGACCTCGATGACGCAGCGATCCGGGAAATTCGACTGCTTCGTGTCTGTCTTGAGCAGATTGTCGTCGAACAGCTATGCGCGTTGATCACGCCAGCTGGGGTGGCAGAGCTGCGTGCAATTCTGAAGGGTAAAGCCGCCAAAGCCATCGACATGTACTCGATTGACGAAGCCTTCCATCTGCGAATGGCCGAGCTTGCGGGGCTATTTCAGATCCGCCGCGAGTTGCTCAGCGTTCGGGCCAAGATGTATCTGATCGCAAGCGGTACGCGGGTTGCAGCCATGCGAAACACTAAGGTTGTGCAGGAGCACAATGACCTTGTCGACGCCATTGAGGCGCGCGATGTCCGTCGGGCAAAACAGCTCATCAAACTGCATGTCGAACGGTCTATTGATGCGTATGTCGCGGCGCATTCTCGTCGGCAAGACGAAAAAAAGCCGCTTGATCGGATCGTTTGAGCTCCGCCGCATCTAGGCAGCCGTAATAGCGCTCATTCGGCCAGCCTAGGGACCGGGCGAAGTACATGAGCGCCACAGGATGCGCGCCGGCCAGCCAAAGCGCGCCAACGTCGCTCGAACGCAGGGCCTCTTGAAGCCGCGCATCGAGGCCCGAACTACGGATCACAGCCTCTGGATCTGAAGCAAATTCGCGAGCGCGCACGCCACGTACGACATCAATCAAGAATTGAGTGAGCGTCGCGTTAATCACAATGCGTTCCACATGAGCTGATGGATGCCGCTGTTCCAACCAGGGGCGAAAGCGACGTTAGACAGGACCAGAGGGCGAGCAGGCGCCACCGCCGCCGCCGTAATGATCCAGTTCCGAATTTCATGGGTGCCGTTACCTGCTGCATCGATCATGTCGTCGGAGAGGCTGCAGGCCCTGGGGAGGTCACCGCCGCAAAGCGCATCCAAAAACTCGCGGTCAAAGTCAGGGACGTTTCGATCCATCCCGGGCGCTCCGACCGTGTGCGAAATCCCGCCGGTTGCGAGCAAGGCGACGCGTCTACCAAGCCGCGATTTGTCTAAGGCCTGCCTGATGGCTTCGCCGAGCGCTCTACACCGCTCAAGCGTGGGAAGAGGCGGGAACAATGTGTTGACAATCAGTGGGACCACACCAACGTCATCGCTCAGCCCCATCTCTTGAAGCGGCAGCATTGTGCCGTGATCCAATCGCAGGTCGATGGAGTGGGCAGGATCGAAACCAAGTTGGTAGAGCTGATCGACGAGTTCTCTTGCAAGCAGGGGGTCGCCGCGGCGGGACCGGCCATCGAGATTGAACTGTGGCTCAGGAAATGCCTGATGCGACGCCCCAATCCCAATCGTGAACGCTGGCGCCATCCGCGGCTGCAGGTTAACGATGTGCTCGCTGGTGATAACGATCAAGGTCTCGATTCCCGCGCTTTCAATCGCGCGGCCAATTCGATCGAACCCCTGTCTGGTGACCGCGCGATGGTCAGCCGAAGCCCGTTCTGGCCAGGCGGTCATATACGGGAAGTGCACGGTGGCGGCAGCGAGCATGGCACGCATCCTGTCGGCTAAAAGAAAACACTCAATCCCTGGTTTCCGATCGACCGACGATCGATTGTCACCTGGCGCGTTCGCAAACGAAGTCCGCCATGGGTGCTCACCAGTACATCTGAGCGCTCCCCGCTGAATTGCTGCTCCATATTCCATCGGTACTGCAGTAGTAGCAGGTTGCTGCGGGCCGCCAGCGTTCCGTCGTCTTTCGCTTCAACGTCGATCAATTGAACGAAATACCGTAGCCTTGATGGCGGCTGCTCGACCCACGACTGCCGACTTTCGAGTTTGGCCACCCGGGCCTTCAATAACTCAAAATTCTCGTCGTAGTAGCCAATTTCGTTATCGCGCGTCTCTAGCCCCTTCAGCGTGGAGGTGGTCACTGGAACCCAATAGCGGATGGCGGGGTCGATCAGCTCGAGCCAATCGCGATAACGATGGTCCTGAAGCAGCAGAATCTCACGGCGGTAGAACGCCTCGATGGCCTGCCAGGCCGACGGGCTCGGTTGTTCGACGTTCATGGGTGTTTTCCGAGGGGCGTGTTGCGGCAATTGGAACAATTCATTAACGGTTGCCTGTGCTCATCACACTGGCGTAGTGTCGATAAAACGCCCGTTGGTTAGCCTCGGTCATGAGAATGTCGCTGGCGCTCCCGGGGAAAGGCGGGCCGTATCTGTCGGCAGTAGGCGCCTCACGCCCCAGCCCCATCTGATAGTTGAAGCGTCCCTGGCGGCCAATGGGACCGCGAATGGCGTCCTGCACGCTCTGCCAGATGTCGCCGTCGTCCTGTTCGAAAATACCGCTTGGCCCGAAGGCGAGGGCGTATTGGCGTCGAACGGCTGTCTTGAGCTCGGGCGGCATGGCCTTGTCCACAATGCACCACGAATACACCTCGATCTTATCGACGCCTCGGGGATGCCAGACCCGCAACGATCGGAATCGCGCGCTGTCGAGAAACGACAAATTTGGAAAGATCGTGCCAACCCCAATGGGCACAAAGGCACCCGCCGCCTCGCCATGCTTTGCAACCGCTTCGCTGCGCATTTGTGCAAGAAATGCGTCGTAGTCGGTCTGCACCGCAGTACCTTGCTGTGCGCCACCTCGCTCGCTGCCGATCGAGTGCCCGTTGCCGGTCTGAATGCAGTAGCCGTGGTTTGTAAGTGGGCTGCGAAAGCCCATCTCAACGCCTGCGCCGTGAGTGGCCGGGACGTGGTAGTGGTCGCCTGCGAAGTTTTCTGCTGGGATCTTCCAGTTGACGTTGATCGTCCACTTGTGGATTCCGCCGATGGCCTCGGTGCCACCATCCATCCGCGAGAGCATCAGATCGAGATAAAACGCCATATCGCCCAGGTAGTCGCGAAGCGAGCACGCGTGAGGATCCCAATTGGCGAAGATCAGGCCGCCAAAAGACTCAACGTGAGGCGCCTCGCGCAGTCCGAGAAGACTACGATCGAACTGCGCGCCGTAGACCTGATCTTGCCGAGGGACGCCAATGAGCGCCCCCTCGGTGTTGAAGGTCCAGGCGTGGTAGGGGCACTTGAATATCGTGGTTTGGCCGCGATCGACTCGACAAACCATCGCTCCTCGGTGGGTGCAGCTGTTGAGGTACACACGCAACCTTCCGGTCTTGTCTCGCACAACGATGACCGGGTCTTCTCCCATCGTCGTTGTGAAAAAGCAGTTGTTGCTGGGCAGCTCGCTTTCATGCCCAAGGTAAAGCCAGCTGCGGGTAAAGATTCTTTCCTGCTCTAGCCGGTAGATGTCCGGGTCGATAAACAACCGTCGGTCAACAGCCGAGCCATCCGCTGCGAAGAGCTCACCTGCACGATACCCACCCACTGGCGCATCGGGTCGAATCAGAGAAGGCTTGGGTGTATCGGATACTGACGGACTGAGGTCAGGCTGGCTCATCATGGGTTCCCCTGCTTGGGAAGCGGTGGGCATGCGCGGGTCATTGTCATCGACGTGGTCCTCTCAGCGACGCGCCGCCGTCCACCGACAGCACGGTTCCCGTTGCGGTCAATGCGGCATCATCACTCGCGAGAAAGACGTAGGCGCCCGTATAGTCATCAGGCCCTGGGATGCTCTGTAGCAACTGGTCAGACGCTGAGGGACCGCCGGTGCTGCGCGCTTGCCCGAGCGCCTCAATGCCGGAGAGCCCGGTTGGCACGAATCCTGGCGCGATTGCGTTCACCCGAATGTCGGGTGCGAGTTCAAGCGCCAGCTGGCGAGTGAGTCCATTCACCGCGTGCTTGGCTGCTACGTAGAGGGCGCCGCCGAAGCCTGCGTGCGACCCCGACACCGAACTGGTAAAGATGATGCTGCCGCGCGAGCGGCTGAGTGCGTCGGCTGCGGCGAGCGCAGCGAGCATGTATCCCTTGACGTTGATCGCGAAGAGTTCGTCGAATCCTGAATCAAGCTCGGCCGGCGACAGGCTTCGAAAGCTGCGCCGGTTGTCGTAGATTCCGGCGTTGGCGATCAGAACATCGAGCCGTCCGAAGCGGGCAAGCGCGAGGTCGACCGCGCGTTGATGATCCGCCGCACTTCGCACATCGCCCACGACATTTGCCCACAGCAGCGATGGCGTTGTTGGAGGAAGCACCGTGGCCTGCCGATCAAGGCAGACGACGCGGGCGCCCTCGTTCAGGCAACGCCTGGCAACGGCGTGACCCAGGCCGCTGGCCGATCCCGTGATCAGCACCACCTTGTCTTTAAGCCGTTGCCCCACCAGGATCTCCCTTTCGAATTTGTAGGCCTGACCGTCCTACACCGCTGCCGTCAGTGTATTCACGTTGACGTTCCCGGGACGGCCAACTAGTATTCTTCACTAGTATTCTAGATCGCTCAACGAGCCGTTTCGCCGCGAGGAGACAAGCATGAAGAAGACACTGCTGGCCCTGCTTTTGTCTGGGCTTACCGCCACCGCAGGTGCCGAGATTGTGGTCGGCGTTTCTGTGAGCTCAACCGGACCGGGCGCTTCTCTCGGTGTTCATATCGCCAACGCGGTGGCACTGATGCCCAAGACAATAGGCGGCGAGCCGGTGCGCTATGTGGTGCTTGACGATGCGAGCGATCCAACCGCTGGCGCCAAGCATGCCCGACGCTTTGCCACCGACGACAAGGTCGATGTCATTTTGGGATCGAGCACAGTGCCTGTGGCGATGGCCCAAGGGGGTGTTGCCAGCGAGGCAAAAATCCCGTTCATCGCAATCTGCCCCATTGCCATTGATCCAGCCAAACAGCCTTTTGTCTTCGCGGTGCCGCAGCCTATCTCGCTGATGGTCGATGCCATCGTTGAGCACATGAAAAAATCAGGTGTTTCGAAGGTGGGTTACATCGGATTTGCCGATGCCTGGGGCGACATGAACTACGCCAGCGTGAAAGATCTCGGCGCCAAGGTCGGTATTAACATCGTTGCCAACGAGCGCTTTGCCCGCACTGACACCTCCGCCACTGCTCAGGCGCTGAAACTGATCGCGTCTGGCCCCGACGCAGTGTTCGTCGGTGGCTCTGGTGCCCCCAGCGCGCTTCCCCAAGTAGCACTCGCCGAACGGGGCTACCGTAAGCTCAGTTACCACACCCATGGTGTTGTGAACCGTGACTTCATCCGGGTAGGTGGCAAGAGCGCGGAGGGCGCGCTTGCGCCGACGGGGCCAGTGGTGGTCGCGGAACAGTTGCCGGCGGACCACCCGCTGAAGGCGCCGGGGCTTGAGTTCGTTAAGCGATATGAAGCTGCCTATGGCGCGGGTAACCGTAACGCGTTTGC
Organism: uncultured bacterium; assembly: GCA_903866395.1. Classification (GTDB taxonomy): domain Bacteria; phylum Pseudomonadota; class Gammaproteobacteria; order Burkholderiales; family Burkholderiaceae_E; genus SYIM01. The sequence continues at coordinate 9,501 of CAIPNM010000098.1, read as the reverse complement.
TGCCTACGCATGGGATGCATCCCTCATCGTTCAGGCGGCGGTACCGACCGCCTTGAAAGCGGCCAAACCCGGCTCTGCAGCCTTTCGCCAGGCCCTGCGCGACGCGATCGAGTCGGGTTCCGAGGTCAGCGGCACGCATGCCGTCTACAAATACACCGCCACGGATCACCATGGCGTAGACAGGCGCGCCCGGGTCATGGTCAAGGTTGAGGGGGGTGACTGGAAACTTGTGCCCTGATTTCAAATGACCTTTGATATCGCCCTTTGGCTTGCGCAGGATGGCCTGACCAACGGCGCGGTTTATGCGCTTCTGGCGCTGGCGTTGCTTCTCGTGTTCTCGGTCACCCGGGTGATTTTTGTTCCACAGGGTGATTTCATCAGCTTTGCAGCGCTGTCGTTCGCGACGATTCAGGCGGGGCAGGCACCCAGCTTCATCTACGTCCCGGTGGTGGCTGGGTTGTTTGCTGCTGTTCTCGAGGTGATTTCAGCGGCGCGGTCGCGAGCGTATCGGCGGATCGGCATCGCGGTGTTCGGTTATGTCGTGATCCCCTGCGTGGTCGCCGCCACCGTGACTTGGGCCGCTCCCTTGAAACCGGCTCCACTTTGGCAACTGCTGATGGTGGTTGCGATCGTGGTGCCCTTAGGGCCGATCGTCTATCGGATTGCATTCCAACCGGTGGCAAACGCGTCAGTGCTGGTGCTATTCATGGCGGCAGTTGCGGTTCATTATGTGTTGCAGGGTTTGGGGCTTATTGCGTTTGGCGGCGAAGGGCTGCGGGCGACGGCAATTTCGGAGGCCAGTTTCAGCCTAGGCCCCATACAAACCAGCATGCAGAGTCTGCTGGTTTTGGTGGCAAGCGTCCTGATCATGCTGTGCCTGTGGCTATTCATGGGACGCACCATGCTTGGCCAGGCGCTCCGGGCCACTGCCTTCAACCGCGTAGGTTCGCGCCTTGTTGGCATTCGCCCCCAGTTGGCAGGGTCGATCAGCATGCTGCTGGCGGCGTTAATTGGAACGTTATCGGGCCTACTCATTGCGCCGCTCACAACCATCTACTACGACACAGGTTTTCTGATCGGTATCAAAGGCTTCGTCGGCGCGGTTCTAGGGGGCATGGCGAGCTTCCCATTCGCGGCGATTGGGTCGATAGCGCTCGGATTGACCGAATCGTTTGCGTCATTTGCGTTCAGTGCGTTCAAGGAAACGATCGTGTTCTCGATCACGATCCCCGCACTGATCTGGTTATCGCTCCGTTTGCGCCACGTGGCGGATGACTCCGAGGACGACGAATGAGCGTTCGGAGGCTGATCGTGCTGGGTCTCGCGCTCGCGGGTGCGACAGCGCCAGCCTTCATGACCGAGTTTCAACTGATCCAGATGAACTATATCGGCATGGGCGCGTTGATTGCGCTTGGCCTCGTGATGCTCACCGGCGTGGCGGGGGTCATGTCGTTCGGCCAGCAGGTGTTTGCTGGAATCGCAGCCTACGCCACCGCGGTACTGACGCTGCAATATGGGGCCTCCGCCTGGACGGGGCTCATTGCAGGGCTACTTATCGTGGCACTGGTTTCAGTCTTTCTCGGCCTCATCACGCTCCGCTTGTCGGGTCATTTCATGCCGATTGCGACCCTTTCCTGGGGGCTCGCCATCTACTTCGTATTCGGAAACCTCGACGTATTGGGCAAACATACCGGGCTATCGAATGTGCCTCCCGTTTCGATTGGCGACATTGCGCTAAACCGCCCGGGCCTTGCCTATTACCTGATCTGGGTGGTGCTGATTGTCTTACTCGTTGCATGCTCGAATCTGCTCGACTCCCGCAGTGGACGCGCCATCAGGGCATTGCGGGCCCGAGCCGCGATGGCCGAGAGTTTTGGCGTGGATGTCGCGCAAATGAAGCTCGCGGTGTTTGTGCTGGCGGCCCTGCTTGCAGGGCTTTCCGGTTGGTTCTATGCGCATGTGATGGGTTTCGTCAGTCCTACAGCGTTCAACGTTCAGGCTGGCATCGATTACCTGTTCATGGCTGTACTAGGTGGCGCGGCGAGTGTCTGGGGAGCGCTGGCTGGCGCAGGCATCCTGACGGTGGTGAAGATCCATCTGGCAGGTTGGATGCCCGCAGGGGCCGGTACCAGCGGCAACTTTGAGATCGTCGTGTTGGGCTTGCTGTTTTTGCTGGTACTGCATCGGGCGCCTCGCGGGCTGACCCCGCTGGTGGCCGGCTGGCTGCCCGCTGGTTCGCCCGCCCGTACGGTTCCTGTGAGTCCTGTTCGGCCCTTGGCTCGGCGCGCCATGCCCTCTGAGGCGACCGTGCTCGAGGTGTCTGGCGTGACCAAGCGCTTTGGCGGGCTGGTTGCGGTCAACGACCTATCGTTTGAGGTGCGTCGAGGCGAGGTGACGGGACTCATTGGCCCCAATGGCGCGGGCAAAAGCACGATGTTCAATCTGATCAGCGGCGCGCTGCCTCGCGACGCTGGCGAGATCCGTTATCGCGGCGAGCGAATCGATGGTTTGTCACCGGCACGTATCGCGCAACGCGGCATCGCGCGCACCTTTCAGCACGTGAACCTGTTGGGCCGACTGTCCGTACTCGAGAACGTTGCCATGGGCGCGCACCTTCGCGGACGTTGCGGCATGTTGGCATCGATGCTCCGGGCCGACCGAGATGAGGAGCGCCGCCTTCTGGCCGAGGCCATGCGACAAATCGAGCGGGTTGGCCTCGCTCAGCAGCTGCATGCAGTCGCCGGAAGTCTGCCCCTGGGTCAACAGCGCCTGGTCGAAATCGCCCGGGCACTTTGTGCGGACCCTGGCCTGCTCCTGCTCGATGAGCCCGCTGCCGGATTGCGCTATGGGGAAAAGCAGGCGCTTGCCCGACTCATTGCCGAGCTACGTACCGAGGGCTTGAGCATCCTGCTGGTCGAGCACGACATGGATTTTCTGATGGGATTGGCCGACCGTGTTGTTGTGATGCAATTTGGTCAGCTGCTGACCACTGGCACGCCGAATGAGGTTCGGGTGAATCCTGCGGTGATCGAAGCCTATCTGGGCGCAGAATGAGCGCGCTACTCGAAGTTGACTCGTTGCGCGTGTTCTATCGAACCGTCGAGGGTTTACGGCGGGCAAGCCTTCGCATCGGTGAGGCATCGATTGTGACGGTGATCGGTCCGAATGGCGCAGGCAAATCGACGCTGCTCGGGGCGATCATGGGTTTGCTACCCTCCACGGGCGCCGTTCGGTTTCGTGGTGAGCCCATCAGCACCCTGCCAGTCGAGGCACGTGTCGGGCTTGGACTGTCACTGGTGCCCGAGCGACGTGAGCTGTTTGCCGAGATGACAGTGCAGGAAAACCTAGCGCTGGGCGCATTTCCCTGGTGTCGGCGGTATGCACGTCTGTCCGATGATCTGGAGGCGGTCTATCACCGATTCCCGCGATTGAAGGAGCGACGCGCACAGTTTGCCGGAACGTTGTCGGGCGGCGAGCGGCAGATGCTAGCTATCGGTCGGGCCTTGATGGCACGGCCGCGCCTAATGATGCTGGATGAGCCCAGTCTGGGCCTGTCACCGCTCATCACCGCTGAAGTCTTTCGCGCGATCACCGATTTGCGGGCTGCGGGCGTCTCGATCCTGTTGGTTGAGCAAAACGCGCGGGCCGCCTTGAAAGCCGCCGACTATGGCTATGTGCTGGAGACCGGAGAGGTGGTGCTTGAGGGCGTAGCAGAGGAGATTGCAAGCGACCCGCGCGTGATCGAGTCGTATCTGGGATTGAAAGGTAATCCAGCCCAGTCTGGTTGATGACCGGGCCGAGTGCTGGTGGGGCGCACTTGTAAAGACGTGGTTTTAGGGAGGCAGGAATGAATGGATTCAGGGTGACCCGCGGCGAGACCGCCGAATTGGTTCGATATGGCGAGCAGAGCGATCTTCGGGTCCTGGTTGGCGATGCGAGCCAGAGCACACCGATTCGGGTTGGCGTTCAGACCTGTCAACCCGGCTACTCGGTGCCGGTGCACTGCCATCCCTACATCGAGTATCTGATCGTTCTTGAAGGCTCAGCCCAGTTCCAGATCGAGGTTGACGGCACCCAAACCGTGGCGCTTCAGCAGGGCGATGCTGTCGAATTGCACCCAGGGATTTGGCACGCTTTCGCGACTGACCCGGAGCGAGTCACGCGCTTAATGGGGATCCACATTTCTTCCGAGCGCGTCGTGACCTACAAACCCGGCGTCAAAACGGATGCTCGTGGCTTTCGGATCGAGAACGCTGACCTATCCTAGTTAATCGACGAGGAAGCGCCCTGACCGCGTACGCGGTCAATCAGCACCCGCGGATCCTCGACATGGTTGCCCCGCCACGCGACCATCATGTCTGGCCGAATCAGCGCATGCGATACATCGCCGTAAAGCGCTCGGATCGAGACATCATTCACCACCACCCGGTGAAGGGGCACCCCGCATGAACGCGCGGCCTCCTCGATCCCCAAGGTGATTGGGTGAACGCCATCAAAGCAGAGCAGGCTGAACCACGGGCCCAGCGCATCCAACAGTGAGCGACCGTCGTTTAGCCACGCATGCGGGGCACGGTGCCCGGGGCGTGCGGTTGGGGTGTAGACGCGCGGGTCATCAGGCGGCGCTGGCGTGCCGTCGGGCACGCAAATCGGTGAGCCCTCGTAGCGATAGCCAAGCAGCACCCCAGACGACTTTAACAATTTCTCCTGATTGCGCAGATCCTCCTGGAGGCTGCGTCGGAGCGTGTCGCCCGCAGGTGTGTCGGCATCGATTTCGTCGCCGGCCTGCATCACTGCGAACAGACGATCAAAATTATCGGCAGCCTCGGCAGTATTGCGCTGACCGATCGGGCGGCGCTCGGCGTCGTAGCTGTCCAGCAGGTGCGGCCCAGCCCATCCTTGAATCTGAGCGCCCAGCTTCCAAGCGAGATCAATTGCATCGGACACACCGGTATTCATGCCCAGGCCACCGGTGGGCGTGAACAAATGCGCAGCGTCTCCGGCGACGAACACGCGCCCGCCAGGGCTCGCATAGCGACTGGCCGTGAGGGCGTGCGCTGTCCAGGGCTGAACCGAGCGGATGGTGAGTGGGGTATCGCGACCCAGCACCGACCGAATGGCGGCCTTGGGATCAATGCTCTGCCAATCGGTATCCGGCGACAGAATCAGGTGATAGGTGAAGGTTGTTCCGGTATTCCAGTTGAGCAAAAACCCTCGATAGTTCCGATGAAGCGGAAAATAGATATTGGCCGGACCGAAAGGATGGCACGCCATGAATTGGGGCGCGTCAAAGAAAATTGAAACGAACGAAGCGAGTCCGCCGCGGCCCTCCAGCCCAATGCCCAGTTGTTCGCGCACTCTAGAACGACCGCCATCACAGCCGACCAGCCAGCGACTATGCACTTCGTGTCGATCACCGCTCGACTGTTCACGCAAGATGGATACGACGCGATCGTCGTGTTCCTCGAACTTCTCTAAAGCCCAACCGTACCGGGTCTGAATGTCGGATTGATCGGCCACAAAGCGGCGCAAGACCGACTCCACTTCATGCTGACCGACGATGGTCTTCAGGTAAGGCGACCAGTGGAGTTCATGTCTAGGATCGGCTACGCCCTGCGATCGCATTCGCTCCAATTCGGCGGCTCCCGGCAACACCAGGCGATGAATTTCACGCCCATGCAAGGACGACACCCAGAAATACGCGGCCGGATAATCGGCTGGGACGCCGGCACCAATGAGCGAATCTGCGATTCCCCAGCGCCGGAGATACTCCATGGTTCGGTTGGCCACTGCATTGGCGCGTGGGTGCGGATTGACTACGGTGGCGGGCTCGACCATCAGCGCGGGAATCCCTCGCCAGCCGAGTTCCGCCGCGAGTGAGAGACCGGTTGAACCCCCTCCCGCGATGAGGATCGGGACCTCCATCGGCTCGCGCTTCATGACCTGATCCCTGGATCGGGCAGGAGGTGCCCCTCGCGCACAACCTCAACGCCGTCTAGGGTGACGGTACAGCGACGCATCGGAAAGTCGAAGTGTCCGCGTGTAAAACGGCCCGCGTGCTCGTTGGCGCCTGTGGAAAAGAGGAAGTTCCCCGCGAACGCTCTTAACTCGGTGCCGTTGACCTGTGCCTTGTCGTACATCACGAGGGAGTCCCATCGCGCGTGCGGATTGAGCCCCCAACCGACATGTGACACGCCGTAGGCGCCAGGGTCATTCCACGCCGCGTAGTAGTCGCGGAGCAGGTCTGCATCGAGCCCCTGCCCATTGACTTCAACCACGTGGTCGTTGCGAATCAGCAGTTCAACCGGCTTTTCGATATAGCGCTTGAAAGTCAGGTTTACATCACCTTCATCGAGCACGATTCTTCCGTTGACGCATCCCGCTTTGGGAAAGCAGAGGACGAGTCCGCCGGGCCAATAGCCGACCCGCCCGGGTTCATCGACGTAACCCGCCGCGCCGCGCACGGGTGCGCCTTCGACATCAACCATGAGATGCGTCCCCGCCCTGGACGTGACAAGCATTTGTCGCGCGGCACCCAGGCGAGCCCGCGCGCTTTCAACACTCGGGCGCAGTGCAGCGTCGGGTTGTAGCCGTTCGAGCACCTCAGGGTGCTCGTTGCTGATCATGAACAGCCTCGCACCACCTGCCAGGATCGAAGCGAGCTCGGGGGCATGCAACATTCCTTCTACCGTGCAGTCAACGACAGTGTGGACACGGGAAAGCGCCGCAATCACGGGCTCGAGACCACCGATCGCTACCGAAGCTCCCGTGGAACGAACGGCGACCGGGTCTCGTAGCTCGGGGGACGGTAGTGTGACGGTAAACGAGCGCGCGCCGATTTGCTCGAGGGCTAAGGTTGAAAGTTGAACGAGAATCGCGCGAGACTGGGCTTCTGCGAGAACCGCCACCGAGTCACCGGCATTAATGCCGCAAAGGCGCAGAGCGCGTACAAACATGTCGATCCACTTGCCGGAGATTTGCTCAGTGAGCATGGCGTCATGATCCTTAGTGACTCGATCTAGTGCGACTCTCGCATCACGATTTGCATGGGGTGCAACGTGATCTGATCAAACAGACCCGCTTTTCGGTACGGCTCGTTTTCAGCAAATGCAGCAAGCGCACCGGGGTCGTCAAAACGCAGCACGGCCGAAATGCCAATGCGTCTTGAACCGTCCCCGCTTAAAAGTGGGCCACCCATCACGATATGGTCCGCATGCGCACGCATGTACGCGGCGTGAGCCTCCCGGGTGGCCTCGCGAATGTGAGCCTTCCCTGAGGCATCTAGGCAATGAAGCAGATAAGTGTTTGTCATGTCGTTGATATCCGATACAGGCCCTGGCCCTTGCTCTGGAACACCTCGGCAAGTGGTTAGGGCGCAATGAAGACCTCTGCAAATCTTGTGTTCGCGTACGGGGTGATTCCCAAAACCCCATTTATTTTCGCGGGCAACCACCACTCGACCCACGGCCTCTGTCCGATCCAGGGCGTGGTCACTATGTTTGTTTTCACATTAAAAACTTGAACTGATTGGCTGCGATCATCGCCTCCATAAGACCGTCCAATTAAAACTAATTTTTCACCTGGTGTTTTTTCCAGGATCGTAAAATCCAAAACGCTCGGGTAAGTGGGGTCAGGTGTTATGACGGTCGCTCTCGCACCGAAATAACCCCGTCCGTCGTTGTAAAGGATTATCGTGTCCGCCATCGCGGTATAGGCGTTACTAATCCCGGGTTCGGCACCACCAGCGACGATATCAAAGTTTCCGTCGCCGTCTACGTCAATGAGTTCGACAGCAAAATAGGGCCCAGGGCACGCTGGCCAGGTCCCTTCCCGCCGCATGCACCGGTTGGCCACACGGTTGTTATCAGTCTTGAAGGTTACAGGGTCTGTCTTTTGATTCATCAGAAATACAATCTGCTGACCACTGGACGCATCCCAAGGGCCTCGAAAGTTATCGGTTAGAACAATATCCGGGTAGCCGTCACCGTCGACGTCTGCCGCACTCGCTCCATGATAATAACCTGCCCCGTCGCCGTGACGATCAGTTGCCCCAACATCAGAAACCGTAAAGTTTCCTCGACCCGCGCCGTCGTTAATTAGCAACTTGTTGGCTTCTTGGGGAAATGATCCATCGATTTGCGGCGAATCCCATCCGGTGCATGCAACAAAAATATCTGGGTGGCCGTCTTTATTGAAGTCGGCGACAAGCGCTTTTCGAGGCGTTAAACATCCTGGTATCGACTTGCCAGTATCCTCAAGCGTTAGTAGTTTGGTTAGTCTGTAAAATTTGAATTCGGTGCGATTTTCATCTTTGATGTATCTTGGTGGCGCTCCGATACATGTTTGGTCAATGCCGCCAGTTATCAGATAGCATTTGATGCTATTGCTTTTTGAAAGCATCACGATGGTTGAGCCGTCGCCGAAAAAATTACCGGTAGCCCATGCGCTGGTTAATGCAAAAGTGAAATCTGAGAGTGGTAACTGCGGTAAGCCCTGGCTTTTCATGTTTTGATACGAAGAAGCGAATAATGTCGGTGTGGCCCGAAGGGTAGTCAAGTTCTCAGGTATTGGTATTCGCTGAATCGCATATTGGAGAATTTGCTGCGCATCGCGCAAAGTTACCGCTCCATCCTGATCAATGTCGAAGTGGCGGGCTGTGATCCCGGCCGAGCGACCGTACGCGAACTTCAACGCAGTCAGTACCTCGGTCGCTTTGTAAACCGATGGCTCGACGTTTGGTTCAATAGTGGACGACGGCGTGACAGCTTGGAAACCGAGGAGGTTCTTTAACTCTCTATCACTGAAGTCTGCTGCGGCGATGGCGTGCTGGGTACTGTGCCGAGTCAACTCGGGGTCGATGTCGGTGCTGGCTTGTCCGCAGGCGCCGAGGTGGACAACGCACATGGCCGCGATCCACGACGCGGTTAGCGTACGAATGTTGCTGCCAACGGCTCTTCTAACTCGAGCGGGGATTCGTCCGACGGTTTGGCGCATTTAGGGGGCAGATGATGACTGTTGAACAAACTTAGCATGGCGTTCGGTCGACAGTAGTCATTGCATGTTTACCAGTGCGAAACAGTTTGGGCGTCGCTACGAATCGAAATCTGAAATCATCGACTATCACTGAACAAAGGATGCCAATGAAGGTGATCAAAAATGGCATGCGCCCCATCCCCCGGGGGAAGTATTGCGTGAGGAGTTTCTGGTTCCAATGAGACTTACGGCTCACGCATTGGCTATTGCGTTGCATGCGCCGGCGCCACGTATCAGCGACATCGTTCGGGAGCGGCGCGCGGTGTCCGTCGACACATTAACGGTGAATGGCCGTGGTGCGATGTGGTTCGTGGGGCGGTCGGGCAGCGGCTCGTCGTCGTGGGCGAGATTCGCGTTGGGGTGTGGATTCTCGGCCGTCAGGGAGCGGTAGGGCAGTGGTGTTGGGTGGTCGCTGTGCGGCAGGTCTCATCAGGTGGGCGTGGGCAGCATCAACCGATGCTACGACACATG
>CAIPNM010000097.1 GCA_903866395.1 uncultured bacterium | reverse complement strand
TGTTGGCGGTGACCACATGCTTGCCGTGCGCAATGGCTTCGAGAACCAGCTCACGGGCAACCCCGTAGCCACCAATCAGCTCGATCACCACATCAATATCGGGGTTGCGGACGAGCGCAAACGCATCGGCGCTCACCACCACGTCGGGACCTGCGATGTCGCGGGCACGCTCAACATTGAGATCGGCGACGTGGGTGATGGCAATGCCACGACCTGCGCGGCGCATGATCTCGGCCTGGTTGCGCGCGAGCACGGTGAAGACGCCGCTACCCACCGTACCAATACCCAGCAGACCCACTCTAATCGGGGACTGGTTGCTCATATCAGGCGTGCCTCCGACGATAGCCATCAAGGAACCTGCCGAACCGGCCTACTGCGTCGTGCAGATCATCGGCGTTGGGCAGGAACACGATTCGCAGGTGATCGGGATCGGGCCAGTTAAAGCCGGTGCCCTGCACCACCAGCACATGTTGCTCTTCCAGCAGCTCGAGAATGAACTGCTGATCGTCGGTGATGGGATACATCCGCCGATCAAGCTTGGGGAAAAGATAAAGCGCCGCCTGCGGCTTGACGCAGCTGACCCCCGGAATCTGAGTAAGCAGGCTCCAGGCGAGCTCTCGCTGACGATAGAGCCGCCCGCCGGGGTTAATCAGGTCGTTGATGCTCTGTCGACCGCCTAGCGCCGTTTGAATGGCGAACTGGGCTGGCACGTTGGCGCATAGCCGCATGGTGGCCAGCATGTTCAGCCCTTCGATGTAATCGGAGGCGACACGCTTGTTGCCGGAGATGATCATCCAGCCAGCGCGATAACCGCAGGCGCGGTAATTTTTCGACAGCCCGTTGAAAGTGATGAACAGCAGATCATCAGCGAGTGAAGCGATAGAGGTGTGCGACAGGCCGTCGTAGATCATCTTGTCGTAGATCTCGTCGGCAAAAATGATCAAGCCGTGGCGCCGAGCGAAATCAACCAGCGCCTTCAGCATGGCGTCGGGATAAACCGCGCCAGTGGGATTGTTCGGGTTGATGATGACCAGCGCCTTGGTGCGCTCCGACACCTTCCGTTCCAGGTCATCGAGCGCAGGCAGCCAGCCGCTTGCCTCGTCGCATAGATAGTGGCGGGGGGTACCTCCCGCCAGGCTCACGGCCGCCGTCCAGAGCGGATAGTCGGGTGCAGGCACCAGCACTTCATCGCCTGCATCAAGCAGCGCCTGCATGGACATGACGATCAGCTCGGATACGCCATTGCCGGTGATGATGTCGTCCAACTGTACGCCGGCAATCGACTTGGTCTGCGCGTACTGCATGATGGCCTTACGCGCAGCAAACAGGCCGCGGGAATCGGAGTAGCCCGACGCCCCCGGCAGGTTGATCACCACATCACGAACCACCTCCTCGGGCGCTTCAAACCCGAAGGGCGCCAGATTGCCGATGTTCAACTTGATGATGCGATGCCCTTCTTCCTCGAGCGCCCGGGCTCTCGCCATGACGGGGCCACGGATGTCGTAGCAGACGTTGGCAAGCTTCGCCGATTTCTGGATAGTCTTCATAGGCCTTGGGGGCTTGCCCGCGCGCGCACCAGGGCGCATGGGTTCTTTGCCGGTTGAGTGAGCAACCTGTTATTTTAGCTGGTTTACCGTCATTCATATCTCCTCGCGCGCCTTGAAGCTTCACTCAGACTTCCCTGCCCAACTCAATCTCGTCACCGGCTACGGCGCCGGCTTTGTCGAGGTCAACCGGGAGCGACGCGAAGGACCGCTCGTGCTGCTGCCCGATGGTCCGGTGCTGGAATGGAGCGTGTCAACGTTCGATCAGATCGACGAGCACGCCATCGCGGGGCTCCTCGGCCACCGGCCCGAGATCGTGTTGCTTGGTACCGGTGCGCGCCAGCGTTTTCCCCACCCCAGAGTGGGCGCAGCACTCTCGGGCGCCCGAATCGGGCTGGACGTGATGGATACCCCTGCCGCGTGCCGCACCTACAACATTCTCGCCGCCGAGGGCCGGCGGGTGCTGGCCGCCTTGCTCCCAACCTGAGTGCGGTTTGCGGTCTGCAATGAAGGGCCTGCTATGGCTGTGTTAAGGTCAATGACGGCCTGCGTGTGAGCGCCGGCATGTCCAAGCTGTGCCATTTCCCCGGAGAACCCGAGTTGAACGTCAAGATCGGCAGCAAAGTGCCCGATTTCACCGCTGAAGGTACGCAAGGCTCCATCAGCCTGTCCGCCCTCGAGGGCACCAAGGTGATTATTTATTTTTATCCGAAAGACAACACGCCGGGCTGCACCTCCGAGGCGGGCGACTTTCGCGATCTGCATGGCGATTTCGTCAAAGCGGGCGCCACCATTTTCGGGGTCTCGCGCGACAGCCTGCGTTCGCACGAGGGCTTTCGTGCAAAGCTCGGCCTGCCGTTCGATCTGCTCTCCGACCCCGACGAGGCGCTCTGCGAGCTCTTCGGCGTCATGAAAATGAAGAACATGTACGGCAAGCAGGTGCGTGGCATCGAGCGCTCCACCTTCCTGATCGACGCGAGCGGACATCTCGTCCGTGAGTGGCGTGGGGTCAAGGTGGCGCAGCACGCGACGGAAGTGCTCGAAGCGGCTCGCTCAATCTGACCTCCCGCACTCATGCGCCCCGTATCAGCCCGGTCTTGCCGAGCGGCATTCGCTGCCATGCTGCCCGGGGGCCGATTCCTCAAGCGCCTGCGCTCCTAGTGATTAGCCCCCCTTAGCACCCTCAGCCCGCCCCCCCCTTAGCACGTCCACCTTAGCCCGTCCCCCTTAGGCTAGACCTCGCCAGCCAGGAACATCATGCCGCTTCCCAAGCCACCGACCGGTCCCGCAGCGATCCTGGACGACTCCGCCCGCGGCGCGCGGA
>CAIPNM010000096.1 GCA_903866395.1 uncultured bacterium | reverse complement strand
CATGTGTTCAGCGCCAGTCAAACCCCCGGCAACGAGCTGGTGGAGAGCTACACCTCCGGAGCGGCCGCCGAGAAGGGCTCGCAAAACATGCCTGGCATTCGCGACCCGGCGATCGATGCGCTGGTATCACGCATCCTCGAAAGCCGCTCTCGTCCGGAACTCGCCGCCGGCGCACGGGCGCTCGACCGTGTACTTCGGCATGGGTATTACATGGTTCCGCATTTCCATGCGCCGGCAAACCGGGTGGCCTTCAGTAAGCGGCTCGGGCATCCGGAAACCATCCCCAAGTATTACTGGTCGCCCAGCTGGATGTTGAAGACCTGGTGGGTTCAGCCTGATGCTGCGGGCGCGCGGTCGAGGTGAGCACATGATCGGCTACGTCATCAAGCGTCTGCTTCTCATGATCCCCACGCTGATCGGCATCCTGCTGGTGAGCTTTGCCATCATTCAGTTTGTGCCAGGCGGTCCGGTCGAACAGCTGGTGCAGGATCTGCGCGGCGCCTCGCTTGCCGGCGAGGTGTCCACGTCGTCGGCCGGGCTCTATCGGGGGGCGCAAGGCGTTGACTCTGAAAGGCTGAAAGAAATCCGCGAGCTGTACGGCTTCGACAAACCCGCTACGCAGCGTTTTTTCGAGATGCTCGAGCGCTACGCGCGATTCGATCTGGGTCACAGCTATTTCCACCACAAAAGCGTCTGGCAACTCATGATCGAGAAGCTGCCTGTATCAATCAGTCTCGGCTTCTGGAGTTTCTTGCTGGTGTACGCGGTCTCCATCCCGCTTGGCATCGCCAAGGCCGTGCGTAATGGCTCGCGCTTCGATCTCTGGACCAGCACCGCGATTTTGGTGGGCTATGCCATTCCTGGCTTCGTTCTCGGGGTGGCGCTGTTGGTATTCTTTGGTGGTGGCTCGTTCCTGCAGTGGTTCCCGCTTCGAGGACTGGTCTCTGACGACTGGTCGCAGCTCTCCACGGGCGCGAAGGTGCTGGATTATTTCTGGCACCTCGCCATGCCGCTCACCTGCCTGGTGGTGGGTAGTTTCGCGGTCACCACCATGCTTACCAAGAACACGTTTCTTGAAGAAGTTCGGCGTCAATACGTCATGACCGCGCGGGCCAAGGGGTTGAGCGAGAGCCGGGTGTTTTACCGGCATGTGTTTCGAAATGCCCTTATACCTTTGGTCACCGCTTTTCCGGCTGCCTTCATCGGCGCGTTCTTTACCGGTTCGCTTCTGATCGAAACCCTGTTTTCGCTCGATGGCCTGGGACTCCTTTCCTACGAAGCGGTGGTCAAGCGCGACTACCCTGTGGTGCTCGGCTCGCTCTACGTGTTTTCGCTTCTCGGACTGATCACCAAACTGATCACCGACGTGCTTTATACCTGGGTCGATCCGCGGGTGAAGTTCGGAGCCGCTGCATGAGTCCGGGCCGCCGCGCATGGCTCAGGTTTCGCGCGAACCGGCGCGGCTATGTAAGCCTGTGGATTTTTTCTGTCGCGTTCATCCTCTGTTTGGGGGCCGAGTTTCTGTCCAACGATGCGCCGATTCTGGTGCGCTACGAAGGCCAGTGGTATGTGCCGCAATTCAAGGTGTATCCAGAAACCACCTTCGGGGGCGACTTCAGGACCGAAACCGATTACCTCGACCCATTCATTCAGACCCGCCTGTCGGCGGGCAGCAATTGGGCGTGGTGGCCGCTCAATCCCTATAGTTTCGATACGCTCAACTATTTCGCGCCCAGCCCCAATCCAGCGCCGCCCTCGGCTGCCAACTTTCTTGGCACGGATGATCGCGGTCGCGATGTGCTCGCCCGGTTGATTTATGGCTTTCGGGTGTCGGTGTTGTTTGGCCTGGCGCTCACGGCGATTGGCGTGTTGCTCGGGGTGGCGGCGGGCGCGGTGCAGGGGTATTTCGCGGGGCGGGTCGATCTGGCTATCCAGCGCTTCATTGAAATCTGGAGCGCGGTGCCTGAGCTCTATCTGCTGCTGATCCTTGCCTCGCTGTTCCAGCCTAGCATCTGGATACTGCTGGTGATTCTTTCGCTCTTCGGCTGGATGGGGCTGTCCGATTATGTGCGCGCGGAATTCCTTCGAAACCGGGCGCTCGACTACGTCACCGCTGCCCGCGCATTGGGTCTCTCCGACGCGCAGATCATCTGGCGCCATGTGTTGCCCAATTCGCTGACGCCGGTGATCGCGTTTCTTCCGTTTCGCATGAGCGCGGCCATCGTGGCCCTCACCAGTCTGGACTTTCTTGGGCTAGGCGTGCCGTCGTCCACGCCCAGTCTGGGCGAGCTGCTCGCTCAGGGAAAAACTAATCTCGACGCATGGTGGATTTCGCTGGGTACCTTCGGGGTGCTGGTGTTCACGCTGATGCTGCTGATCTTCATCGGCGAGGCGCTCCGCGATGCGCTGGACACGAGGAAGGGCTGACATGGAACCGATGCCGGCGTCCGGGGTTCCCTTGCATGCGCCCGCTGGCCTTGCCGCGAAAGCGCCGCTGCTGAGCGTCGAATCGCTGTCGATTCGCTTTGCCACGGCCAGCGGCTCGGTACACGTGGTGCACGAAGCCTCGTTTTCAATCGGACACGGGGAACGACTCGCGCTGGTCGGCGAGTCGGGCTCGGGCAAGACCATCACCGCGCTGTCGGTATTGCGGCTCAACCCCGATGCGCACTACACCGGGCGCATCATGTTCGATGGCCGCGACCTGCTCGCCGCCGATCTGTCCGATGTTCGCCGGATCAGGGGGCGAGACATTGCAGTGGTTTTTCAGGAGCCAATGAGCGCGCTCAACCCCCTGTTTACAGCGGGCGATCAGATCGCCGAATTGCTCGAGCGTCATGAGGGGTTGAGCCGAGGTCAGGCCCTGCGCGAGGCGCAGGCCCTCCTCGCGCGAACACAAATCAGCGACCCCGCCCGCTGCGCGGCGGCGTATCCGCATGAGCTTTCGGGCGGCCAGCGACAACGGGTCCTGATCGCGATGGCGCTTGCCTGTCGGCCGCGGCTCCTGATTGCTGATGAACCCACCACCGCGCTCGATGTCACCATTCAGCGCCAGATCATTGCACTGCTCGATTCGCTGCAACAGGAGTTCGGCATGTCGGTGCTACTGATCACGCACGACCTGCCGCTAGTTCGACAATTTGCCGACCGTATTGCGGTGATGCAGGGTGGACGCCTGGTCGAGTTCGGACCTACCGCTGAGGTGTTCGCACAGCCCGCTCACGCCTATACGCGACGCCTGATTGATAGCCGGCCGCGCCGCCTGGTTGACCCCGCGCCTGCGGATGCGCCTGTGGTGCTCGATGCCAAGGGGCTCGAGTGCAGTTTTTCCATTCGCCGGGGCTGGTTTGGTCGCGACCGGCTGGTGGCCGTGCAGCCGCTCGATCTGCAGTTGCGTGAGGGCGAGACCCTCGGAATTGTTGGGGAGTCCGGTTCGGGCAAGACCACGCTCGGCATGAGCCTCCTTCGCCTTTCTCAGGCCCAGATCTCGGGTCGGATCGATTTTCGCGGTCACCACCTGAATTCGCTTAATCGCAGTGGCCTGCGCCCCCTCCGGCGGGCCATGCAGGTGGTATTCCAGGACCCCTATAACGCGCTGTCTCCGCGGTTGACGGTGGGCGCGATCATCGGCGAGGGCCTGTCGCTACACCATCCCGAGATGTCAGCCGCCGATCGCGAACGCACCATTGGCGAGATCCTTCACGAAGTGGGGCTGTCGGCCGATATGGTGGAGCGCTATCCGCACGAGTTCTCGGGCGGGCAGCGGCAGCGAATCGCCATCGCCAGGGCGGCTGTGCTCAACCCCGCGCTCATGCTGCTCGATGAACCCACCTCGGCACTCGATGTGTCGGTGCAGCAGCAGGTACTCGAGCTGCTGGTGACGCTGCAGAGGCGGTATCGGATGAGCTATCTGTTCATCACCCATGATCTGGCGGTGATTCGTGCGCTCGCGCACCGCGTGATCGTGATGCGCGCCGGACAGGTGGTTGAGGCGGGCGATATCGAATCGGTGTTTGGCGCACCGAGCCACGATTACACGCGCGAGCTGCTTGCGGCTGCCTGGTCGCACTGAGCCTGCAGAGCGGAAGTTGCCGGGCGGCGAGGATAGTTCAGATGCTGCGATCGACCGGTCTGGCTGAATTGGCTGGCGCGGGCGGTGGGGCAGTGGTTGACGCGCGGCGCGGCTCGGCGGAATCGGTGCTGGCCTGCGTGGCGGGCTTGGCCGGCGCGGCCGAAGCAGCGGCGGGTTGGGCGGGTGTCGCGGCAGTCGTACCCGGTGCTGGTTTATCGGAAGCAGGTTTCGTTGAAGGAGTGGCCGCGGCCTGCGGGGCTGACGCAGGCTTGGCGGGTGCAGCCGGTGCCTGAGGCTGAGCCGATGGCGTGGCGGTCGATGTCGCCTGCGACGCCGGGACTGGCTTGCCTGTTGCCTGGGCAGCAGCGGCGGGCTTGGCGGTTGCCTGCGCTGCCGGAGCCGTGGTGGCGGATGTTTGCGCGGTGGTCGGCTTAGTCGGTGCGGCAGTTGCGGGGGCTTGTGCGCCAGCGACGGGTTTGGCCGGTGCGGCAGCCGAGGGCGCTTGTGCGGGAGCAGCGGGGGCTTGCGCTGCGGCGGCTGGCGCTTGCGCTGCGGGCGCTGGCATCGCGGCAACCGTCTGCCGGCCGTTTTCGGTGGTGACCACCGACTGCGCGGCGCCCGGGCGGATCACCAGTCGGGTGCCTTGCGCCGGTTCACCCTGAACGCCAGGGTTGAGTTTGCGCAGGTTTGCTTCGGCGATCTTGTGACGACGCGCGATTGAGGCAAAGGTGTCGCCGCGAGCCACCGCGTGATACACCGGGCGCTGTTCCGCGATTTCAACAATCCGCGGACCCTCGAAATCCTCAATCCTGCGCTCGTCACCGGCAGCCTGTCCCGGAATGAGGAGGCGCGTGCCTGCGATCGGGCGCGCAGCAGGGCGGACACCGTTGGCGCGCCGCAAGTCGGCTGCACTCAGTCCGGCTCGCGTAGCCACCAGCTCAAGGGTCTCTCCCGCCTTGAGCGTGTAGGGCTGCCAGGTCACGAAGGGCCGCCCCGACGCGACATGGCGCTCGATCGCTTCGAGGAATGCATCCAGGCGCTCGGCGGGCAGCTTGATTTCACTGTTGCGGCTCGCCGCGATCACCGGACGGTTATGAGCGGGATTGAGTTCAAGGAACTCGTCAACGGTCATGCCGGCGAACTCAGCTGCCAGCTTCAGATCAATCGGCCGGGTCTTTTCGATGGTGACGAAGTAGGGACGGTTGGGCAGACGCGCAAGCGCGAGGCCCAGTTCATCGGCGCGCAGCAGGATGTTTTTAAGCGCAATCAGCTTGGGGACGTAGTAGCGCGTCTCGTTGGGCATGTTGAGCGACAGGTAATCAGCCGGCTTGTTGCGCGATTTGTTGAGCTTGATTGCTCGCGCAACCGCCCCCTCGCCCCAGTTGTAGGACGCGAGCGCGAGGAACCAGTCGTTACCCTGCATTTCGTAGATTTTTTGCAGATACTCGAGCGCTGCCTGGGTGGACTTGACCACATCGCGCCGGTTGTCTACCCACCAGTCCTGCTGCAGGTTGTAAGCACGACCCGTGGATGGAATGAATTGCCAAAGACCTGAGGCTTGCGCAGTGGACAGTGCCGTCGGGTTCATTGCGCTTTCAACGAACGGCAGCAGAGCCAGTTCGGCCGGCATGCCGCGTTTTTCGATTTCCTCGATGATGTGAAACAGATACGGCCCGCCGCGAACCATCATGCGCTGGAGATAATCGGGCTTGCTGAGGTAGAAGCGCTCCATGCGCTCCACCAGCGGGGTGTCCAACGGCGGCATGCTGAAGCCGGCGCGAATGCGGTCCCAGATATTGTCGAAGCGCCGACCGGGAAGGCCGGGGTCGGCGCCGCGCATGGCGTCGTCCTCGTCGATCACCAGTTCGAGCCGCGCGATCGCTTCGGCCCGCTGGCGCTCGCGCAGACTGATGTGCCGGCCGGGCTCGGGCTCAGGTCCGGGGAGGGCGAAGGCCTCGGCGATCGGCGCGGGCGCGGAGGGCGGGAGGGGCTCGGGTGCCGGGTTCAATGCTGCGCATCCGCCCAGCACGCCGATGAAACCAGCGAGGCCGATGGCACGCGCGAACCGATCGATGAGCGTGCGCGACGCTGAACCCGCCCCCGGGTTGGGGATACGGATGGTTCGGTCGGCAGAACCCTCTTGCTCGGCTCGCTGCAACAAAACCTCCAGGCGGGTGATGAATCTAGGCGCGGCGTGCCGCCGGAGGCCATGCCAAACTGTTGTTTTTTGGCAAACTGCCGCCGGTCGGCTCAACCTCTGGAATTTAGGAGAACTGACCGTAACGGTCAAGTCGGGGGGGGCGGGCAGGGCTCGGCCAAGCCGTATTTCAGCGGAAGTCGTTTTTCCACTGACGCAGCGCCGCAAACGTTTCAATCCGGTCGGCGGGCATGGCGGACAGGTGATGGGCCGCCTCACGCATGACGGAGGGCTGGTCGGCACGCAGAAAAGGATTGGTGGCGCGCTCGATTCCGATCGTGGTCGGCACCGTTGACAGTCCGCGCGCACGCATCTCGGTCGCCTCGGCAAGGCGGTCGGAAACGGCGCTCGAATCGGGCTCGGCCGCCGCCGCAAAGCGCAGATTCGACAGCGTGTACTCGTGCGCGCAGTAAACCAGGGTGTCGGGCGCTAATGCCGCCAAGCGATCGAGCGAAGCCACCATCTGCGGCGGTGTTCCCTCGAACATCCGGCCGCAACCGGCCGCAAACAGGGTGTCGCCGCAGAAAAGAAGCGGTCGCGGGTCTGCGCCCAACGAGGGGAGCACATAGGCGATGTGATCCAGGGTGTGACCAGGTACGGTCAGCACGCGCGCGAGGTGCCCGCCCAGCCCTGTGTCGACACTATCGTGGTCCTGCACGGGTTCGGTCACCGTTGGAATCTTGACCGTGTCGGGGCCTACCACCCGCGCGCCGGTGCGTGCGACCAACTCGGCGACGCCCCCCGCGTGATCGGCGTGGTGATGTGTCAGTAGAATGCAGACCAGTTGCAGTGAGCGTTCTTCGAGCGCTTGCAGCACGGGCCCGGCATCGCCCGGATCCACCACCGCTGCGCGGTTGGAGTCCGGCGACTGTAGCAGCCAGAGATAGTTATCGCTGAACGCGGGAATCGGGTGCACGAGCGGGTGTGCCGGTGCCGCATATCGCCAGGATGTCATTGAAGTGACCGATCGTCGTCAAGAGGATCCGGACATTACAGGAACCGGCCCGCCCCGTGTGCCCGACCCGTTGGGCACGAGCGGTATCGAGGCCGGGTCGGCGTCTGCCTGGGCGTCGTGGCTCCAGTCTCCGCCCGGACGTTATCTGCTCGCATGGGAGCAGGCTGCGCTTGACGAAGCGGTGGTTGACGTCTTCGGCTACCACGCATTGCAATGCGGGACACCCGGCCACGATTTTCTGCGCAGCAACCGGATGCCGCACCGCGTCGTGGCTTCCACTGGCGCGGAGCCTGAACCGGGGGCCGGTCACGGGCATTCGATGCTGACCATCGATCAGTTTGAAGAGTTGCCGTTTGCGACCCAGTCCCTTGATTTGGTGGTGCTACCCCATGTTTTGGAGATGACGGCCGATCCCCATCAGGTGCTCCGTGAAGTCGACCGGGTGCTGCGACCCGAGGGTCGGATGATCGTGACCGGCTTCAATCCGGTGAGCCTGTGGGGCCTGCGCGAGACGGTGGGCATCCCGCTTGGCTACGGTTTCCTGCCGCCGCAGTCAAAGCTCATCTCGCTCCTGAGGCTGCGCGATTGGCTCCGTCTGCTGAGTTACTCCCCGTCCGACTCCCTGCATGGCTGTTTCCGACCGGCCTGCCTGAGCGAGCGCTGGCTTGAGCGTTTTGCCTTTATTGAGCGGGCTGGCGATCGCTGGTGGCCGATTCTCGGAGCGGTCTACCTTCAGTCGGCGATCAAGCGTCTGCCGGGTATGACGCTACAGGGGCCGGTCTGGCGCAAGCGCTTCAGTGGGCGGGCGTCGGCGCCGGTGGCCACTCATCGCGGTACATATAGTCGCGAGTCATCGGAAGCGGGCTCTGCAGACCGAGTGGTCCCACCGCCGGTTTGAACGCAAGCAACTGATACAAATTGATCCAGCCGTGCGCAAACGCGTGCGCGCAGCCGGCGAGGTACACGCGCCAGATCCGGGCGATGCGCTCGCCGGCGAGGGCGGTCAGGGCCGCCTGCTCGCGCTCAAATGCAGCCGACCAAGCGGCGAGCGTGAGGGCGTAGTGGCGGCGCAGCGACTCGGCATCGGCCAGTTCCAGCCCAGCCTCCGACAACTCACGAATGGCGAGCGAAACGTGGGGCAGTTCACCGTTCGGAAAAACGTATCGGTCGATGAATTCCCCGGCGCCCAGACCCACCCATCGGCTGTCGACCGAGGCGGAGGTGATGCCGTGATTCATCACGATGCCGCCGGGTTTGAGTAGCGCATGAATCTGGCGAAAGTAGGCGCCAAGATTGGCGAGCCCGACGTGCTCGAACATGCCGATCGATGCGATTCGGTCAAAGCCTTCGTCGGCTGGCACATCGCGGTAATCCTGCAGGCGGATCTGAACCCGGTCACCGAGCCCCGCCTGCTCGACCCGTTCACGGGCGAGTTCGAACTGGTTGCGTGACAGCGTGATGCCGACCGCATGCACCCCATAGCGTTCGGCGGCCCGTATGACCAGGGCACCCCAGCCACAGCCAATGTCCAACAGTCGCTGCCCGGGTGCGAGGCGCAGCTTGCGACAGACATGGTCGAGTTTCTGCAATTGCGCTGTTGCGAGGTCTTCGTTGCCATTCCGGTAGTAGGCGCAGGAGTACACCATTCGGGGATCAAGAAAGCGTTGATAGAACGCGTTTGAAACATCGTAGTGATGGGCGATTGACGATTGGTCGCGCTGCCGCGTGTGGCGTGACAGCCAACGAGGCAGGCGACCAGCCTGCGCGCGTCCGGGGTGTGCGGCCGCCAGTCGTGAGGCGATGGCGATAGCGTCGGTCACGGGTCCGTCGACATCGATCAGGCCCTCGACATAGGCCTCGCCCAGTGCATGCAGACTCGGCCGGATCAGGCGCCGCGCGGCAGCGGGGCTGCGCAGATGCAGTGTGACCGTCGGTGGGTCATGCGCCTGTGGCGAGCGCGCGGACGGGGCCGACATCAAGACCTCGTCGCCCTGCCACAGGCGCACCTTGAGCGGCAACGGGGTGGTGCCGCGCAACCGGTCAAGTTCGCGAATCATTCGGCGGTCGAGTCCCAGCATACGATCGGCTCCCAGTGCTCAGACATCAGCCTGTCCCCGTAACAACGCCTGGATGGCCTCGGCGCGGGTAGAATCCGTCGCGCTTGGTCGGACCTGTGTCTGGTTGAGCCATTCTGCTCGCGCCCGTTCACTTCGCGCCTTCACCTGAGTCAATGACCGCACCGATCGAGATCTATACCGACGGCGCCTGCAAGGGCAATCCGGGTCCGGGGGGCTGGGGCGCGCTGCTTCGCTGGCGCGGCCACGAGCGCGAGTTGTTCGGCGGCGAACCCGCCACCACCAACAACCGGATGGAACTGACCGCGGTGATTCGAGCCCTGGAGGCGCTTACCCGCGAGAGCCTGGTCGTCGTGCACACCGACTCCCAATATGTTCAGAAGGGCATCAGCGAGTGGTTGTCAGGTTGGAAAGCGCGCGGTTGGATGACCAGTGACCGCAAGCCGGTTCGCAATGTCGATTTGTGGCGCGAGCTCGACGCCCTCGCGCAACGACACCAGATCGAATGGCGTTGGGTCCGCGGCCATTCGGGGCATCCTGAAAATGAACGCGCTGACGCGCTTGCCAACCGCGGCGTGGCCGAGGTGGCCCGGCAACAGCGGGCGTGACGGGCAAGGGTTCGGCGATCGCAAGGCTTCGCGAGGGGTTCGCGGTTCGCGGGCGAGCCCACCCCAGTATCCCTCGGGCCGCGTGATCGCCGGGTCTTGTGCTAGATTCAAAGCATAAAACCCCCTCCAATGAAACGATACGTAACCTACGCGGTGGTCATCACCGGGCTGGCTGGCCTGGGCGGCTGGGCCTATTACACCCAGCATGCGCCCGCTCGCCCAGCGCTCGAGATCGGTGCGACGTCGTCGACTGCAGCGAAAGCGCCTGTTTCGGCGCAGGGCTCCGGGTCTGCACCGGCGGGTAGCGGAACCGCGCCAGCGGCGGGTGGTGCGGGTGGTTCGCGTCCGGCGGGCGGGGCGGCTGGCGGTGGCCGCGGGCCGGTGGGCGTCGAGGCCGAGCGGGCGCAGTCGATGGCGATCACCGAGGAAGTGTTCGCCGTCGGCAACCTGCGCGCGAATGAGTCGGTCACGATCCGGCCTGAAATCGCCGGCCGGGTGGTGCGCATTGGCTTTACCGAAGGCGCGCTGGTCCGCAAGGGCGATCTCCTGGTTGAACTCGACCGGTCGGTGCTCCTTGCTCAGGTCGAACAGGCGCGCGCCGAGCTCGATCTTTCCAAAGCTAACTACGATCGCACTGCCGATCTGGCCGAGCGCAAGTTTGTGAGTGAAAGCGCCAAGGATCAGGCGGCTGCCAATCTCAGCGTGCAGCAGGCCAAGCTGAGGCTTGCCGAGGCTCAACTCGCAAAAACCCAGATCTTCGCGCCATTCAATGGTGTGGTGGGTCTGCGCAATTTCAGCGTCGGCGACTATGTCCGTGAGGCCGCTGACCTGGTGGTGCTGGAAGATGTCTCGCAAATGAAGGTTGACCTGCGTCTGCCGGAGCGGTTTCTGGGTGAACTCAAACCCGGCCTGTCGGTTGAAATGCGTGTCGATGCCTATCCGCAGCGTGTGTTTCGTGCCGCGCTGTTGGCGCTGGATGTACAGGTCTCGGCCGATGGCCGTGCAATGGTCGCGCGTGGCATGCTCGCCAACCAGGAATTCCTGCTTCGCAGCGGCATGTTCGCGCGTGCGCGAATTGTGCTGAAGGAGCGCGGCTCGGCGGTGATGGTGCCGGAAGAAGCGGTCTACCCGATGGGCGCCGACATCTACGTCTACAAGATCATCGATGGTAAAGCCATGCGAACCAAGGTGGCCACCGGTGTGCGTCGTGATGGCAAAGTGGAAATCACAGAAGGCGTCGCTGTGGGGGAACTGGTGGTCACGGCCGGGCAGATCAAGCTTGCTCGTGACGGCACTGAAGTGCGGGTGCAGGGCGCAGGCGGTGGTGCGCGCGGAGGTGGTGCGGCAGGCGCGGCAGGCGCGGCAGGCGCGGCAGGCGCGGCAGGCGCGGCAGGCGCGGCAGGCGCGGCAGGCGGCGGTGCTTCGTCCGACGGCGGCGCTCCCAAAGGCCCCGCGCCTCGCCCGGCAGGCTGATTCGGGGGACCCATGAGAATTTCCGAGATCTGCATCCGCCGACCCGTGTTCGCCACGGTGCTGTCGCTCATTCTGATGCTGCTTGGGCTGGTGAGCTTTGATCGTCTTTCGGTGCGCGAGTATCCGAGAATTGATGAGCCAGTTGTCACCGTCACCACGGTTTATCGTGGTGCCTCAAGCGAGATCGTTGAATCCGCTGTCACCAAACCCCTTGAAGACTCGATCGCCGGCATCGACGGGATCGAAGTCATCACCTCGATCTCCCGCGCCGAGCGCAGCCAGATCACCGTGCGGTTCCGGCTGGATCGAGAACCCGATGGCGCGGCCGCTGACGTTCGCGACCGCACCTCGCGGGTTCGTCAGAAACTGCCGCAGGGCGTTGATGAACCGGTGATCGCCAAGGTCGAGGCCGACGCCAATCCCATCATCCAGGTGGTGCTGTCGAGCCCGGGGCGCTCGCAGATGGAAGTGTCGGACGTCGCAAATCGCATCCTCAAGCCCAGGCTTCAGACGCTGCCCGGCGCGGCCGATGTGCGCATCTGGGGCGAACGCCAGTTTTCGATGCGGATCTGGCTCGATCGCGAGCGTCTGGCCGGTTATCGCCTCACCGTGCAGGATGTCGAAGAGGCGCTTCGCCGGCAGAATGTAGACGTGCCGTCCGGGCGCATTGAAAGCCGCGAGCGCGAATTCACCGTCATGTCCCAGACCGATCTGCGGCGGGCTGATGAATTCGATGACATCGTGATCCGGACGGTCAACGGCTACCCCGTTCGCTTTCGCGATATCGGGCGTTCGGAAATCGCACCGCTTGACGAACGCATCAATGTCCGCTTCAACGGTAATCCGGCGGTATCGGTCGGGCTGATCAAACAGGCCACTGCCAATCCGCTGGTGCTCGCCAAGGCGCTCCGCGCCGAGTTGCCGCGGTTGCAGGAAGAAATGCCACCCGGTTTCCAGCTCAATATCGGATATGACTCGACAGTCTTCATCGATCGCTCGATCGAAGCGGTCTACAAGACCATCGCCGAGGCGGCCGCACTGGTGGCGCTGGTCATTTTCTTTTTCCTGCGAACGGTGCGCGCCTCCATCATTCCGCTGGTCACCATCCCGGTCTGTCTGCTTGGTGCGTTTGCGGTGATGTATGCGGCTGGCTTCTCGATCAACACGCTCACGCTTCTGTCACTGGTTCTTGCTATCGGTCTGGTGGTGGATGACGCGATCGTAGTGCTCGAAAACATCTATCGCCATATCGAGGAAGGCATGGCGCCGCTCGCGGCTGCTTTCCAGGGCATCCGCGAGGTGGGCTTTGCCGTGGTGGCCATGACGCTGACGCTTGCCGCGGTCTATGCGCCGATGGCATTCGTTACTGGTCGTACGGGTCGCCTATTCATCGAGTTCGCGCTCACGTTGGCGGGTACGGTTCTGGTGTCAGGGTTCGTGGCGCTCACGCTATCGCCCATGATGTGCGCGAAGCTGCTTCGCCACGAGCCAAATCCCGGCTGGTTTAGCCGCACGATCGAGCGGGGCCTGGACGGGATGACGGCAGGCTACCGCTGGCTGCTGACCCGCCTTCTTGCGCTGGGCGCGCTTTGGCGCTGGGTGCTTGCCATTGCGCTTTTTGCCGCAGTCGGTGTGGCGGTCGAGGATCTGTGGCGCACCGGCAAGAAGGAGCTTTCGCCGATCGAAGATCGCGGCATGATTTTCACGATCTACACCGGCCCGGAAGGGGCTTCGGTTCCTTACACGCAGCGCTACGGCCAGGCGATTGAAGCCCTGGGTCGTCCGCTGCTGCCTGAGGCGGATCGAATATTTGTTGTGGCCGGTAATCCCACTTCCACCCAGGGCTCGGTGGTGTTCCGGATGGTTGACTGGGCTGAGCGCGATCGCAAGGTGCAGGACATGATCCGGGTGCTGCAACCGCGGCTCCAGTCGATTCCGGGCGTGCAGGCGTTTGCGGTCGCGCCGGCGTCGTTGGGCCAGAGCCCGCGCGAGCGCCCGATCAATTTCGTTATTCTCAGTTCCGATACCTACGAAAACATCCAGGCGACACTGCAACCGCTCATGGCCGAGTTGCAGCGTTATCCGGGTGTCACTGGCGTTGACTCCGATCTGCGGCTGAATAAACCCGAGATCAAGGTCACGATCGACCGTGACCGCGCAGCCGATGTTGGCGTTCAGGTTGAAGCCATTGGCCGCACCCTGGAAACCTTTCTGGGCGGCCGCCAGGTCACGCGTTTCAAACGCGGCGGCGATCAGTACGATGTCATCGTGCAACTTGAGGCGGGCAACCGAAACAATCCTCAGGATATTTCGAACATGTTCATGCGCGGCCGCAACGATGCCATGGTGCCGCTCTCCAGCCT
>CAIPNM010000095.1 GCA_903866395.1 uncultured bacterium | reverse complement strand
GGCGGCCACCTGCCCTACCAGTTCGGCCGGCTCGACCACGGATACCAGGTGCGCAAGGAAGCCAAGGCCAACACGTCGAATCCGCCCGAGTCTCAGCTACACCGCTTCCGCTTCGACTCGCTGACCCATGACGTCGAGTCGCTGCGCTTCCTGATCCGCCGCGTCGGCGCCGATCGCGTGATGATCGGCACCGACGCGCCGTTCGACATGGCCGAAGACGATCCGCTCGGCATGCTCGCGCAGGTAGACGGCCTCACCGATGCAGAGCGCGAGCGCATCCTGTCGCTGAACGCACTGGAAGTGCTCGGCGAGAAGCCCTGATGCCGGGCGATGCCCGAGCCGCACTGCTGGCGATCGCGCCGGTCTATGCACCGGCGCTCGCCGAGGCGGAGACCTTCTGCACGCTGCACCGGCGCTGGCTGCTGCCCGATGCCGATGCCTTTCTGCGCGAACACGGCGCACGCATCCGCGTGCTGGTGACCACCGGCGCGCGCGGCTTCACGGCGCGCGACCTCGACGGACTGCCGAACCTCGGCCATGTCGCCTGCTTCGGCATGGGCCACGGCACGTTCGACCTCGCTGCTGCGAAGGCGCGCGGCATCACCGTGAGTAACACGCCCGACTGGACCGACGAGGCGGTGGCCGATGTCGCGCTCGGGCTGATGATCGGCACGATGCGCCGCCTGTGCGAAGCCGACCGCTTCGTGCGCGCCGGCCGCTGGCCAGAAGGCCCGTTCCCGATGAGCACCGACCTGCGCGGCAAGACGGTCGGGCTGGTCGGGCTGGGGTCGATCGGCCGCGCGGTGGCGCGCAGGGTCGAAGGGTTCAGCATGAAGGTAGTGTGGCATGGGCCTTCGCCGAAGGCGGATACGCCGTGGCCGTACTTCGCGGCGCTGGTGCCGATGGCCGAAGCGGTCGACTGCCTCGTGGTGTGCTGTGCTTCGACCGCAGCCACCCGGAGGCTGGTAGACGCGCGCGTCCTGGCCGCGCTCGGCCCGCATGGCTTCCTGGTCAACGTGAGCCGCGGCGCGGTGGTGGACGAGGCTGCCCTGATCGAGGCACTGGCGTCGGGCGTGATCGCAGGCGCCGGGCTGGAAGTGTTCGAGGACGAGCCGCGGGTACCGGCGGAACTGCGCGCGATGGACCAGGTGATGCTGGTGCCGCATATTGGATCGTCGACGCGCGAGATACGGGCACATCGGCAGGCGACGTTCATCGGGAACGTGAAGGCCTTCCTTGGAGACGAAGGGCGAACGCTCGCCTGACTGCAAACCGTCGGACTTCAACGGCCGGAGCGGCAGCGTGCGGGTTTTCATGGCGAATTATCTGTGGAGATAATGCGCTCGGTCCACGCAAGCTGTGGGTGTGAAGCGAGAAAGACACCCGGTCGGACGCCGAGTTATGGAGACAGTCGGCGGTGGTAACCGGCACTTTCGTCTCCCTACAACACGGTTAGCCATCATGGACCTTTCCGTACTCGGCATTGCCGTTGCCTCAAAGCGAGACGCCGGGACGCTCGTTCAGTATTCATTTTTTTTGCCAGAAGGGCGCGAAGATGAAGTGCTCTTTTCGCTACTCAGAAACATGCTTATTGGTTCCGAACTGTCCTTCGCCGATCCAACGAACGGCGATTGCGACTTGGAAGCTAAACGCAGTGGCAGTGGCTACGAAATTAAGCGTGGCTGTCATGGCGCTTACGGTACTTGGCGCACTGCTACTCTTGAAGAGGTACATGCTTGGTTGCTTCCCGGAACGCTCGCGGCACAACGTCGGGCGCGCCCCGGGTGTGGGGCGATGCTTGTTGTTCCAAAGTGCGGAAAGTGATGGCTAACCCGACGCTCGACCTCGCTCACTTCGGTCGCTGGACGCTGCGCGATAAAGCCGCGCAGCGCCGGTTAGCTTCACGTTGAGCGGCTAGACTGCGTGAATTGCCCTAAGCATCACTCCCGCTTGGCTATTTGCGACTCGGAGAGTGCCGCTGGTTACGTTTGCGAAAGCTGTAAAGGGAAGTGGCTGCCAGGCCGTTGGATCGATGCACTAAAGCATCGGATTCGAAGTGTGGCGCCAGAGGAGTTCAGGGCGAAGCTCATGAGTGGCAAGACGCATGTCACCACGCTGCCTTGCCCGTCTTCTTGCGGACCCCTGACTGCGTCTATGCTCGGTCCCATCGAGCTAGATTGGTGCCCTCACTGCAATGGCGTTTGGTTTGACGAAGGCGAGATCGACAAAGCGATTGAGGTGCTGGTGCCAACCAAAAAGACAAACGACTGGGGAGACATTGATGTCCTTCGTAAGCGTCCGGCGCCTACCGTCTTGACCGTTTGAAGCTCAGTCGATAGACGGATGGGCGGCACCGATCGCATCGGCGACAGCCCAAGGCAGAAACTCATGCACGCGGTTGGATGGCTGGTCGGCGATGCGTTCGATCACGTGGCGCAGATATGCCTGCGGGTCGAGCCCATTGAGCTTCGCGGTGCCCACGAGGCTGTAGATGGCGGCCGCGCGTTCACCGCCCGCGTCCGATCCGCAGAACAGGTAGTTCTTGCGTCCGAGCGCGACGGCGCGCAGCGCGCGTTCGGCAGCGTTGTTGTCGATCTCGATATGCCCATCGTCGCGATATCGCGTGAACGCGGTCCAGCGGCTCAGTACGTAGCCCGCCGCCTTGCCCAGCGCCGATTTCTTCGATGCGCGCGCGATGATGTCGTGCAGCCACTGCCGCAGATCGTCCAGGATCGGTCCGGCGCGGCTCTGTCGCTCGGCCTTGCGCGTTTCGGGCGGCTTGCCCCGGATGTCCGCTTCGATCTCGTAGAGCTTGCCGATGCGTACCAGCGCTTCCGCAGCCACCGGCGATTTCGTGGCCACGTGCACGTCGTAGAAGTGGCGACGGGCATGTGCCCAGCAGGCGGCCTCTTTCACCTTGCCGCCCTCGTACAGGCTGTTGAAGCCGGCGTAGGCATCGGCCTGCAGCACGCCGGTGAACCCCTTCAGGTGGCGCTTCGGATTCTCGCCTGCACGGTCGGGCGAATACCGGAAGAGCACGGCGGGTGGTTGCGTGCTGCCCGAAGGACGATCATCGCGAACGTACGTCCACAAACGCCCGGTCTTCGTCTTGCCACGCCCGGGATCGAGCACCGGTACCGGCGTGTCGTCGGCATGCAGCTTCGCAGTGTCGAGCACATGGCGGCCAAGGGCTTTCACCAGCGGATCGAGCAGCGTGAAGCCACCGGCCACCCAGTCGGACAGCGTCGAGCGATCGAGCTCGACGCCCTCGCGCGCGTAGATCTCCGACTGCCGATACAGCGGAAGGTGATCGGCATACTTCGATACCAGCACATGCGCGAGCAGCCCGGCGCCCGGCAGCCCGCGCGTGATCGGGCGCGAAGGTGCTGGCGCCTGCGCGATGTGATCGCAGCGCGTGCACGCGAGCTTCGGGCGCACGTGGCGGATCACGCGGAAGCGCCCGGGCACATAGTCGAGCATCTCCGACACGTCCTCGCCCAGTTGCCGCAGGGCTGCACCACAGGCAGGGCAGTCGCACGAACCCTCGGCTGCCGGGTGGACAACCTCATCGCGCGGCAGGTGCTCGGGCAGCGGCTTGCGCCCGCGCGGTGCGCGTTCTTCCGGCGCAGCAGGAGGCATCACACGCTCGGACAGGGCCGCTTCCGTCTGCAGCTCCTCCAGCGCAAGTTCGAGCTGCGCGATCTCCGCGCCGACACGCTCCGACGATCGGCCGAACTGCATGCGTCGCAGCTTCGCGATGAACAGCGTCAGCGCCTCGATGCGTGCCCGCTGCTCCATGACGATGCGCTTGAGCACATCGATCTCGTCGGGAAGTTCGCGCTCTGCGGTGGCTGTGTTCACGCGGTCGGGACTCGCTGGCTTGCGTTTCGGCTACACAAGAATAGACCGTGCTGCCAGCCAGAAGTTCCATTCGATATCAATACTTTATGCAGCCAGCTCCGGTTGCCATGTGCGTTGCGGTCGGCGCCAGTCGATGCCTTCGAGCAGCATCGACAATTGCGCGCGGGTCAGCGACACCGACCCACTGGTGGCCTGCGGCCACACGAAGCGGCCGCGCTCGAGCCGCTTGGCCAGCAGGCACAGACCATCACCATCGAACCAGAGCATCTTCACCATGTCGCCGCGCCGTCCGCGGAAGACGAACAGGTGGCCGCAGAACGGGTTCTGCTCGAGCGTGCTCTGCACCAACGCCGCCAGTCCGTCGAAACCCTTGCGCATGTCGGTGGCACCGGCGGCCAGCCAGATGCGCGTGCCCGAAGGCAGGGCGATCATCGTGTTGGCCTGAGGGCCTGGAGTACCGTGCTCAGAGCAGACTGATCAACGCTGCCGTGCAGCCGCACGGTCACTGTCCCGACCTGGATCTCGATCACACCGTCTCCAGCGGATTGGCGGCTGGCGCTCGGCTGCAACGACAGCGGCTTCGCCGGCTTGCGCGAAACTCGGCCGGACGTTTCCCTTGAGGCCACCACCGCGACCGGAACGAGATGCTGTGTACCGGCCCGCGCCATCTTCGCCTGATGCTTCCGAACCCAGCTGCGCACCAGGTTCGCGTTGAACCCGTACTCAAGCGCCACGGCGGCTGTTGACGCCCCTGGCGCCAGGCACCTGTCGATCACGCGCTGCTTGTGCTCGGCACCGAAGTACCGGCGGCCGTTGGACGTGATCGTCAACGGGCTAACCGCTTTGCTCTCCTGCTCCAAGTCCATGTGTCCACCAACTTTTTGATGGACACCATCGTCGCTGGCTACTGCGCCAACGGCAAGACGGTACTGGCCGGACGCTTACTGTCCTTCAGCTCTTGGATGGAATAATCGGTGGCTTGTCGTAGAGCGTTTATGCGAGCGCTCGTAAAGACCAACCGCGACGCCAATCAAGCTACAGGCCCGAGAAGATTGAACCCGCCGCCCAACCAGACGTTGGAACGGACCGCCACCAGCGTCGCCCGCTCAACTCTGCGTTGAGCATCCCGATACGCTACCTACGGCACACGACGTGACCGTTGCAGTGCGTACGGCATTGCCGTATACTTTGACGTGTGCGAACAGTCGCGGAAACCCCAATCTTTCAACGGTACGCCGCTGAGGTGTGGAGCGCGGCCGAGCGCGAGCATTTCATTTCTTACATTGCCTCTAATCCCGAGGCAGGCGCATTGATTCGCGGCAGCGGCGGATGTCGAAAAGTGCGTTGGGCCGCTTCTGGCCGCGGAAAGAGCGGTGGGGCCCGAGTTATCTATTTCAACGCGGACGACTCAACGATCTGGTTGCTCATCGCCTATACGAAGGCGAAGTTCGACAACCTTCCGACGACGTTCCTGGCACAACTGAAGCGGGAGATTGAAGATGTCCTCTGAGCTCAACAAGTTTCAGCAAGACCTGCTTGCCTCTGTGAGGCAGATGCGGCAAGGCAAAGCCGCCAAGGTAACCGAGGTCAAGTTGCCCGATGCTGCGGTCGCTCGTGCGAAGGTAGGGCTATCGCAACAAGACTTTGCGCTATTGCTGGGCGTATCGCCTCGTACCCTACAGGACTGGGAGCAGGGGCGGCGTGAACCAACAGGCGCTGCCCGAACATTGCTTCGCGTGGCTGTGGCCAACCCGAAGGTCCTGCTTGCTCTGGGCAACTGATGCCCAACCTGGCGTTCGAGAGGACCCCCACCCGCGGCGCCCCGCGAGCCGGGCTCCGCTATTGTCCGTCTCGCGCGGCGCCGCTGGCTCCGGCCTCTCGCCTCTCACGTTAGGCAATGCGAAGAAATGGATACCCTACAGATCGCACGTCAGGCAGTGGCAGAAATCGCGGCTCGCTTCCCTACCCTAAACATGGTGGAAAATCCCCAAGAGCCGGTCGAACTCAGCATTACTCTCCCGATCCAACCGGGGCTAAAGCAGAAGGTCTGGCTCTGCCTCCAGAACAATGACGAATTGCACTTATCAGTCGGGCACTTTTGGCTTGAGTGGTTCCCCTGCACGAATCCAGACCGCGTACGTGCCTACATCGACGCAGTGTGCGGTTACCTTTCAGGTGAGTATCGCGTGCTAGAGCACTATCGGGGCAAACGTTGCGTAAAGGCTGAACTTCAAGTCCCATCCGC
>CAIPNM010000094.1 GCA_903866395.1 uncultured bacterium | reverse complement strand
GGCTCACTCAGGTGCACGCGTTCAAGCACGGCTCGAATGGCGCGCTGGCGCTCGGCCAAGGATTCTCGCGTGTGGGTTCGAAGGAGTTCGTCAATCTGGTCGCCGCAGCGCATGACCGGATTGAGTGCGGTCATGGGTTCCTGAAACACCATTCCCATGGCCTTGCCGCGCAGTGCTCGCAGGCGAGCGCGATCGGCTTCGAGGAGCGATTCTCCTTCAAGACGGATACGGCCCGCAGTCACCCGCAACTCGCGAGGAAGCAGTCCCATTACCGAGGTGGCCATGACTGATTTGCCCGAGCCTGACTCGCCCACCACGCACAGCGTGCGACCGGGTTCAATCGCAAGCGATAGCGATGTGACCGCGTGCGTACGATCTCCGCCGGGCGGGAGCGCGATGGCGAGCTGATCGATCTCCAGGGTGGCGATGCGGGTCACCGTTTGGCAAATTTTGGATCGAGGACATCGCGCAGACCATCGCCCAGCAGATTAAGTGCGAGCACGGTGGGAACCAGGAACAGTGCTGGATACAGCACATTGCCTGGGTACTGACTGAACTGCGTGCGGCCCTCGGCCATGATGTTGCCCCAGGTGGGGATTTCGGCCGGCAACCCCAGACCGAGAAAACTCAGAATCGCTTCGAGCAGAACGGCTGACGCTGCAACGAAGGTGCCTTGCACCAGTAACGGCGCGAGCGCATTAGGCAGGATATGCCTGAGAAGAATCACCGGAGTGGGGGTGGCGAGCGCGCGGGCGGCTTCTACGAACGGCTCTTCGCGCAGGGTGAGCACGAGCGAGCGTACCAGCCGCGACACCCGCGGAATTTCGGGTATTGCGATCGCAACCACCACGGTGGCGATGCTGGCCCCGAGCGCCGCCACCAGCGCAATCGCAAGCAGGATCGCGGGGATCGCCATGAGCCCGTCCATGATGCGCATCAGGATCAGATCGGCGGCGCGGAAGTAGCCCGCGAGCATGCCGATTGCGCCGCCCGCGATGAGTGCAAGGAGTGCCGTGCTAACCGCAACCAGCAGCGAGACGCGCGCACCGTAGATTACCCGGCTGTAGAGGTCGCGCCCGAAGTTGTCGGTGCCCAGCCAGAAGGCATGCGCGACCTGGGAGCCATCAACCAGCGTAAACGGACCAGTGTGACCGGCCGCGCGGTTGATGTTGTTGTAGTCCATGACCGCGGGATCGACCGTGCCAAGGAATGGCGCAAGCACGCCCATCACAAACACCAGCGCGAGCACGCTTGCGCCGAACCGAAACGCGCCGTTCGCCCAGAGCTTCCGGAAGGTGTTCATCAGTATCGGATCCGCGGATCAAGCGCGAGATAGCTGAGGTCGACCAGCAGATTGATCAGCACATAGATGGCTGCAAAAAACATGACCAGTCCCTGGATCACGGGAAAGTCTCGGTTCAGCACCACATCGACCGTGAGTGATCCCAGGCCCGGAATGGCGAATACGGTTTCAGTCACCACCACGCCGCCAATCAGGAG
>CAIPNM010000093.1 GCA_903866395.1 uncultured bacterium | reverse complement strand
GGTCGGCGTGTTTGACTTCGTGCCGGGCAATGATGTGCTTGCCAACCGCATTGCGGAGGGTCCGTCGCTCACCCGTGTGGCGAGTGCGGTCGGGACGCTTATCGCTTCGCCTGGCATCTCGCCTTCGGGCGAGGGCGTCGCTAATCTGACCGATGGCAACGCCGGCACCAAATATCTCAATATGTCGGGCCCGGGATCGGGCTTTATCCTTGCGCTCGCCGAACCGCAGGCGCTCGATTCGCTCGCACTCACCACTCGTACCAACGACGACACCTGGCAGTGGGATCCCAAGACCTGGGAGGTCTGGGGAACCAATGTGGCGCCGGGCTGGGCGAATGCCACCAGCTGGACGCGACTCGGTCGCGGCGACACCGGTCTTGGGAACGAGCGTGGCGCCACGAGCGTTGTGGGATTCGACAACAGCACCTCCTACCAGTACTACAAGGTGGTGTTCCCCACCACCAAGGGTGTATCGGGTGGCAAGCGGTACATGCACCTGTCCGAGGCGCGGCTCTTCAGTGCGCTTGAGCAGCATGCCGCGCTCACCGACGATGCGGGCGTACGTGCAGGCGGGGTGATCACCACCGCGGCGGGACCGGGCAACTATCTGATGCTCGATCGCGGCGCGAGCGCCGAGCCGCTGGCCGATTACACGGTGATGTTCGATATTCAGTCGCCCGAGGACAGTCGCGCGCTGTGGCGAAGTCTCCTGCAGACGAGCGGCACCAACGCCGATGATGGCGAGCTCTTCATCCATCGCGAGTCTGATCTCCTTGGCAATGGCTCGGGCGGCGACGGCCTGGGCTATCTCGGTACGCCAGTCGATGAGACCCGCTGGCAGCGCGTGGTGTTCGTAAGCGAAGCGGGTGCGAAGCGTCTTTATATCGACGGCGACCTGGTGGCGAGTGCCACCAGCACCGCGGCCCGCTACACGCTGGGCTCGAAGGTGCTGTTCTTTGCCGATGACAACTTCGGTAACGCGCCGCTCAACGTCGGCAAGCTCGCGCTCTGGGAGCGGCCGCTCTCGGGCGCTGAGGTGGCGACCCTTGGCACCGCCGAGCGGCTGGGCATGGATGCCTACGCGAGCACGCGCTGGAGTGCGCTGGAAGTGTCGGCTGCGAAGGTGGCGTTCGTGGGCGGCGATCAGCTCTCGATTGCGGCCAACAACCTGCTGGTTGAAGTCAATCAGGTGAGTGGGCTGCCCGAGGGCATGGACAGCCGTACGCGCGTGCTGGATCTGAAGGCGAAGCCCGTCTCGGTGGTGACCGGCACGGGCACCAGCCGCGTGATTGATATCGAGGCCGACCGGGGTGAGCTGATCCGCGCAAGCGGTGAAGTCGAGATTCGCGTTGGTGGATTCTTCGCCACCGAAGGATCACTCGCCTTCGAGAAATCCACCCGCATGCTCACGCTCGATGATGGTTCGCGGCGCGCGCACGACGTGCTCACAGTCGGTGCCAGCGACCTCTCGGCGTTTGCCGGCATCAATGGCGGCGGCAGCGTCACGCCAGGCCCGGATGCGACAGGTTTTGTGCTCGAGGATCTCGAGCTCGCGCTCGTCATCGCGACCGAGCGCGAGTCGGTCCAGCAGGTGCTCGCCGGTCGGATCGAGTGGACCGATGTGGCGATGTCGGGGACGGCCGCTGCTGGCGTGCCCGCGATTCAGGTTGCGGTGGCGGGCGGCGCGGCCGGCCGGGTGTACCTCTCCGATGACCAGGGCTTGAGCTGGCGTGATGCAGGCGCGCCGCGCGGCGATTACCGCTCGGTCTCGATCTCGTCTGACGGCAACATGATCGCCGCGGTGATGGCAAACGGTTTTGTCGTCACGTCGATCGACCGTGGGTTGAGCTGGGGTCTCACCAGCGCAGCCGGTGCACCCTATACCGATGTGGCGATGCTGTCGCGTGATCGGCTGGTGGTGACCGACACCTTCGAGGCGGTGCGCTTTGATGTGTTCGATGTGTCGGGCCGGTTTGTGCCGGGCGATGTGGTGGGCCTGCGCGTCATGGGACAGTCCACCGAAAGCTTCCAGGTGACGGTGCCGCAGCGCTCGGCCAACAGCGCGCCGCCCTCGCAGTCGCAGTTGAATGCCGCGCTGGCCGCAGCGCTTCGTGCGCAGATCAATGCCAAGTCGACCAGCGTGCGGGCGATGGGCTCGGGTTCGCTGGTGATTCTGGAAGCGCGTGAGGGTGCCACGGGCTGGGCCGCGGTCGATCCCTGGACCCTCCAGGGTCAGGTGGATCCGGTGAGCAGGTCCACTTTCTTCGGCTGGAAGGTGGTCAAC
Organism: uncultured bacterium; assembly: GCA_903866395.1. Taxonomy (GTDB): domain Bacteria; phylum Pseudomonadota; class Gammaproteobacteria; order Burkholderiales; family Burkholderiaceae_E; genus SYIM01. Next base: position 20 of record CAIPNM010000093.1, on the reverse strand, counting down.
GAGCCGCGCAGCAATTTTGG
>CAIPNM010000092.1 GCA_903866395.1 uncultured bacterium | reverse complement strand
GGCCTGGCCCACACGACCAGTCCGCGTGGTGGTGAATTTTCCGGCCGGGGGTCCCCTGGACATTCTGGCGCGACAGGTGGCAGGTTATCTCACCAACCGGCTGGGTCAGCCATTCGCTGTTGAAAACGTCACCGGCGCAGCGGGCGAGATCGGTGCGAGCAACGTCGCGCGCGCCCAGCCCGATGGATACACCGTGCTGATGAGTATTGATGCGCCGTTTACGATTGCGCGGGCAATGCGGCCCCAGGCCAGCGTTCGGATTGAAGACCTGACCTGGGTCGCGATGCTGGGCACCAGCGGGCTCACGGTCGCGGCGCATCCGTCTATCGGTGTCCGCACCCTTGCCGAACTCATCGCACGCGGACGCAGCCGGCCGCTCAATTTTTCGACGGCGGGTCCGGGCAGTCCCGGACACCTTGCAGCAGCCGTGCTGGCCGATGCCGCATCGGTCCAAGCCACACCGGTTCACTACCGCGGCAATGCTCCGGCCGTCACCGCACTGGTGGCAGGCGAGGTCGACGCGGCAATCATCAGCACGCCCGGCCTCCTTCCCCACATCCGCGCCGGAAAACTGCAGGCGCTGGCGACCGCCGCCAGCCGTCGCTCGCCATTGCTGCCCGACCTGCCCACCGTCGGAGAGCTCGGTTACCCAGCGCTTGCGCAGGAATCGCTTTATCTGGTGGCGCTCCCGGCCCGCACGCCAGCTTCGGTTGCCGCCACGCTTTCCGCGGCGCTCGCCGACGCAATGGCCGATTCAGCGCTACGCGATCGGATGACATCGCTCGATCTAACGCCTGGACTCGAGGACGGTGCTCGCGCGCAGGCCCTCCTCAGCCAGACGCTCGAGCGCTACACTCGCGTCGTGAAGGCAACCGGACTGAAGGCCGATCAGTAGGCTCGCCCCAGGCCAGGCGCCCCCCGCACCTACCAAGCACCCAGGAGACCGAGATGTCCCGTTTCTGTCCCGCGCCAAAACGGCGTGTCGTGATGGCAGCCAGCGCTGCCGGCCTCGTCCTTGCAGCGGCGGGCGTATCGTCCCACGCCATCGCGCAGGACTTCCCCACGCGCCCCATCACCATCATCGTGCCCTACACGGCAGGCGGCCCCACCGACATGATGGCCCGCGCCATCGCCAAGCACATGACCGGTTCGGGCGGGCAGCCGGTGGTGGTCGAAAACCGCGCTGGCGCGGGCGGAGCCATCGGCACCGCAGCCACCGCGCGCTCCGCACCGGATGGCTACACGCTGGTGCTGAATGGCACGCTAGGCCACGCCCTCGCCCCAATGCTGCGGCCCAATACGGCGGGCTATGCGGTTGCCGACATGTCAGCGGTTGGCGTGTTCAGCCGCAGCTCGAATTTTCTGGTGGTGGCGCCTTCCCTCGGCGTGAAGTCGGTCAAAGAGTTGATCGATCGCGCGAAGGCTGCTCCGGGCAAGATATCTTTTTCTTCAGCCGGACTCGCGAGCAACCCTCACCTGGGTGCCGAACTCTTCAAGGCGCTGGCCGGAGTCGATCTGGAGCACATCCCCTACAAGGGCGTGTCGGCAACCGTGCCCGACCTCGTCGAAGGCCGGGTACCGGTGGCCTTCGCAAGCCCCACGCTTGCGCTCCCACTGCTCAAAGACAACCGGCTGGTGGCGCTTGCAGTCACTGGCGAAAAGCGTATGAAGGGATGGGAGCATCTGCCCACCATCGCCGAGTCCGGCGTTCCGGGCTATGTGTTCGAGTCCACCTACATTCTGGTGGCTCCGGGCAAGACCCCGCCTGCGATCATGCGCCGCCTGAACGACTTGCTGCAGCGATCGCTTGATGATCCGGACACCATTAACGCGCTGGACAAGCTCGGGCTTGAAACCATGAAGAACACGCCCGCGCAGGCTGATCAGCTGGTGCAGGCGGAGCTGCAGCGCTGGTCGGGCATCATTACGCGCCTTAACCTGAAACTCGAATAAGCGGGCTCAGCCTGGGGACGCGAGCAAACCCGATTCAGTTCGCATCCCGCAGGCCGACCTCAAAGGTGATGAATATCCAACACTCCCCCGTTCACCTGAAGGCCATGATCGGCGACTATCCGATCACGCATCAGCTTCTGAGTGGCCAGGTTTCCTCGAGTCGCTACGCGTTCGATTTCGCCGACGTGAAGGTACCCAACACCGCCTTCAAACGAACCGTGCGGGATCTTGAATTCGACGTCTCCGAACTCGCCATCGTCACGTTCCTGCAGGCCTTTGACGCAGGCATTCCGCTAGTGCTGCTGCCCGCCGTGATCGTCAGCCGTTTTCAACATCCGTTTCTGATGTTTGACAGCCGGCGCGGACACCTTCGGCCCCAAGACCTTCGCGGTAAGCGAATCGGGGTGCGCTCCTACTGCGTCACCACCGTGACCTGGATCCGGGGAATGCTGCAGGCCGACCATGGCATTGCTCCAGAGGCCAACCGCTGGATCACGTTTGAAGACGCCCATGTCACGCAATGGCGTGACCCGCCTTGGGCCGAGCGGGTCGACCCATCTCGCGACATGCTGCAGATGCTCGAGGCGGGCGAAATCGATGCAGCAGTGCTCGGGGCACCTCCTGCCGACAAGCCGTACATCAAACCGGTGTTCGCCGATCCGGTGCAGGAAAGTGGTAACTGGTATGCCCAACACCGGGTCATTCAGATCAACCACATGATTGTGCTGAAACGCTCGCTCGTGGACGAGCATCCAGACGTTCCAAAGGCACTGATGGCGCTTCTTGAGCAGAGCGCTGGCAGCAATCTGTCAGAAGCCGACCAGATTGCACACCCGCGAGGGCTTTCGAAGGTGCGGCCGCATCTCGACCATGCAATTGACATGGTGCATCGCCAGGGCCTCACGCGTGAACGACTGCCGCTTGAGTCCTTCTTTCACCCAACGACGCTGATCGACTGATCTGGAGCGGGTGATGGGAATCGAACCCACGTCATCAGCTTGGGAAGCTGAGGTTCTGCCATTGAACTACACCCGCAGACATCGGAATTGTAGCGGAACGCGGATCCATGGCGCCAGCCAGACCTGCAGCTGATCAGGCGGGGATCGGCGCTCGCCCAGGAAGACGACTGCGCCTGAGCAGCAGAACGGCCACCGACACGGTGAACAGGTTCCACACAATGCCGTTCACGAATGCGGCGTCATACGAGCCGGTGAGGTCGAAAATGCTGCCCGACAACCAGCCGCCCAGCGCCATGCCGAGCAGGGTCGAGTTGATCACCAACGCAATCCGAGTGGCCGAACCAACCGCCGGGAAATATTCGCGCACCACCAGCGCGTAAGAGGGCACGATTCCGCCCTGGAACAACCCGAACAGAATCGCAATGACATACAGCTCGCCCAGACCGTCAAACACCAAGTAGAGTGACAGCGCGACAGCCTGCAGCACGGCTCCGGCAAGAAGGGTGCGCAGGCCACCAATCCGATCCGCCACCCAGCCAGAGATCAGTCGGCTCACGATACCAAAGCCCAGCATGAGCGACAGCATCTGCGCGCCGGCAGCGCTGCCATAGCCGAGGTCGCCGCAGTACGCCACGATATGTACCTGCGGCATGGACATCGCCACGCAGCAGGCCACTCCCGCTCCGCAGAGCAGGACCATGACGAGATTCGCCGGCAGACCGAACGGACGAACGCTGCCGGGCTGAACAGAGCCGACTGCCTGCGCCGCGCGAGCGGGCTCCCCAGCGCGAGGCGCGGCCTGGGCCGACCCAGCCCCCGGCGCATTCGAAGCGGGTGCAGCCTGAGCGGCACTCGCATCGGAAAGCGGCGCCCGAATCCGGAACATGGCAAGTAATGGCAGCGTGGTGACCAGGCAGAACACGCCCAGGCCGATGTAGGTGGATCGCCATCCCCAGCTCTCGGAAAGGGCCTGGACGATAGGCGGCCAAACTGTGCCAGCGAGGTAATTGCCACTCGCGCAGATAGCGACCGCGATGCCGCGGCGGCGGTTGAACCAGAGCGACGCATCGGCAATCAGCGGCGAGAATCCGCCAGCCGTACCGAGAAAACCGATCAACACGCCCTGAATGATCGACAGGCTGAGAAGCCCCGGCGCGTGGGCAGCCGCGACGAAGCCCAGGCCCAGCGTCACCGAGCCGATCGCAAGTGGCACCCGCACACCAAATCGATCAGACACCCGCCCCATCACCACGCCACCAATGCCAAAGCCAATCATGGTGAGCGTGTAGGGCAAGGACGCGCCCGCGCGATCGACCGCGAACTCGCTCTGTACCGCTGGCAGGATCACGACGATCGCATACATGCCGCAGCTCGAAAGCGTCATGAATGCCAGGCTCGCAGCCAGACGCAGCCAAGCGTACCGGCTCTCGATCAGCGAACCGGTGTCGGTGGCGACGGCGGTCATGGAGCGGGGAGCATCATCTTAGGGTCGACTATGCCACAGCGGCGCGCGAGCCCCGGTCGCAAAACGCGGGGGGCGGGACACGATGACTGTACGAAGGCGACGTTCCGGATTAACCTTCGGGACCGCGAGCAACGGGCACGCCAATACAGCTACTATCGAAGGAGACATGCCTTGAATCCCAAAGCTTTTCGCCGATCCGCCTTGCAGGCCACCCTCGCCATATCGCTTGCGGCGTCACTCTTAGTGAGCGGCTGCTCGGATACCGTCATTACTCCGGGCGAATTGGAACTCAACGTCTCCTCGGGCTACCCCATCGTCGGCGCAACGGTCACGCTGAAAGGCACAAACGGTGCCACGCTCCAGACGGCCGGCACGTCAGACACCGGCAGCGTCACAATTTCCCGTCACCAAGCACTGAGCACTCTTGGGTTCGGCCCCTATCTCGTGCAGAGCACCGGGGGCAAAGCGAACGGGGTGCCGGTCACCGAGCAGTACTTCTCCATCGCGAGCAGTGACTCAGGACGCACCAACGTCACGCCCATCACCCATCTGATTGCGGTCGAGGCGACCGGCACCACCAATTCCGACGGGATCAAGAAGCTCTTTTCGAGCGGATTTGATTCGGCCAAAGCGCAGCAGCTCACGTCGGCCAAGCTCGCCACCGCGAAAACCAGCGTGAACGACGTTCTGAAAAGCGTCAACCCAAGGATCGACCTGTCGACTTACGATCCGCTTTCCGCCTCGTTCAAGTTCGGCGATGCGATCGACAGCCAGCTGGATTACCTGAAGCTCGCGCTGCGCACCACGAGCAAGTCGCTCGATGACGTGCAAGGCTTTATTGCCAAGGCGGCAAAAAAAGAATTCAACGCCAATGACGTTGGCGACATCAAACCCATCAAGCGCGTGATCGCGTTTGGTGACAGCCTGACCGATGGCGGCACCTACACGGTGTGGGCGTCCTTCGCTGCGTCAGGACAACAGCGGTTTGACCCTGCCACACCGCTGCCATCACTGGAATCTGCCTCGATTTGGGGGGGCAAGTTCACCACCAACCCCGGAAAGGTCTGGGTCGAGCATCTCGCCGCCTCTTATGGGTACGCCATCAAGCCCGCCATGCTGATGGGCGGAACGCAGCCTTCAGCGAATTTACTGCAGTTGGGATGCAGTACCTGCACCAACTATGCACAGGGCGGTTCGCGCGTTGCGCTACAGCCCGGAATCGGTAATCGTGGTACGGCTGCTGGCGCCTCGAACTATGACCGGACAAGCGCGTTCAACGCCGCGTCCACCATCCCAGTCAAAGAGCAGATCGATATCCACCTGGGGAGCCCCGGTGAGGGTAAGTTCAAGGCAGGTGACCTGGTGCTCGTCTTCGCCGGAGCCAACGATATTTTCATCCAGGCTCAAAGCGGACAAAGCCAGCAGGCAATAGCCGAGGCGGTGGGTGCGGCTGCAATGCAGTTGGCCGAACAAGCCGGCCGCCTGAAGGCGGCCAACGCCAGTTCGCTGGTGGTCATTGGCCTTCCCGACATGGGCAAAACCCCGTCGGGCGTGGCGAGCGGCGCCGCAGGTGCAGCGGGCCTGAGCGCGCTGTCGCTTCAGGTGTTCAACGGCACGCTTGCGGCGGCACTCAGGGCGCAAAACATCGTGTTTGTCGATCCCAACGAGATTCTCAACACCGTCCTGACCAAGCCAGCAGACTACGGCTTCAAGGTCACAATCGATACCGACGCGAGCAAGGCGCTCGCGAGCACGGCCTGTGGCATCAATCAGATTGCAGCGGCCGCTCAGTTTGATGACCCCAAAAATCCCAGCTCGCTTTACTGCTCCACGCCGAACGCTACGGCCTCCAATGTCGGCACACTGCGCACCGCTGGCGCCGACGCCACCTACGTGTTTGCCGACGGCGTGCACCCCAGCTCACAGACACACAAGGTGCTGGCGGACTACCTCGGCAGCGCGCTGCCGCGCCTCCTCACCGACACGATGCCGGCTACACCGAAGTAAGCGTCCCACGGCGTTGCACCCAACACCTGTCCGATACCGAGCACGGTACCGGACAGGGTGCTGGATCTGGGTCAACGCTTTTGCAATTCCTTGACCAGCGCACCCGCCGCATCGGCAGTATCGCCCGTGAGATTGGAGCGACAGTAACCGTCAATCCAGGCATGAATCTGCTTGGGCTCCATCATCTTCAGAATGTCCTTGCGCGATGACATCCACATGTTGGCGCCAGACAGATAGCCCATGACCCACGACTCCTCGGTATCCGCGTCCTCTTTCTGACGCTCTTCAAGCCAGTCGCTGCAGCTGCTGAAGCCCCGCACGGTGGCGGCCTCCACCGAGATAACCGCCGCGCAACAGAGGGCCATCGCCAGGATCGCGAGCCAACGAGCGGGGGGACGAAACGCCTGGGCACTGGCGCCCCTAGCGAGGGTAGTCATCTACATGCTTCTCCTTATTCAACTTTGGCGCCCGATTTCCGGATGATTGAGCGCATACGATCGGTTTCGCTTCGCATGAAAGCGCTGAATTGTTCGGGGCCCATCTGAAGCGGGACCATCCCAGCCGCGATGAGACTCTTTTCGACGAATTCTCGATCGCTCAGGATCGAGGCAATCGCCTGGCTCAGTTTACCGATCACGTCCGCCGATGTCGCCGCTGGCGCAACGAACCCATACCACGCGCCAATATCCATGTCGGGGAGGCCAGCCTCAGTGAACGTGGGGACGGTAGGCAGCAGGGGATTGCGGGCCGCCCCGCTCAAGGCCAGAACCTTGATACGACCGTTAGCAATGAAACCCTGGATCGTCGGGATACCTGGGAAGGTGAACAGCACCTGCCCGCCCAGTACGTCGGCGACAGCGGGTGCAGATCCCTTGTAGGCGACGTGCGCGAGGTCAGTCGCCGTGAGCACCTTGAACATTTCACCCATGATGTGCGCTTGGCTACCCACGCCGTAGGACCCATAGCTCAGTTGACCTCGCCGCGCTTTGGCGTAGTCGATGAGTTCGCCCACCGAATTGGCGGGCAGCGTTGACGCCACCGCGAGCGTAAGCGGCAAATAGGAGCTCGAAGCCACGGGTGCGAAGTCACGCACCATGTCGTAGGCGAGCTTTTGAAACAGGACAAGATTCAGGACAAACGTCTGATCATTCGAGAACAACAGCGTGTAGCCGTCGGGGGCGGCTCGCGCAACCACCTCGGCACCAATCGCCGTGTTCGCGCCCGCACGATTTTCAACGACCACGGGCTGCCCGAGCCGTGCTGACAGTTGACCCGCCATCAATCGACCCGTGATGTCGGTCGCACCGCCTGGCGCAAATGGCACCACCAGTCGGATCGGCCGCGACGGGTAGTTGTCGGCTTGCGCCGCGCAAGGCAGGGCGCCCCCCAATGCCGTCAGAAGGGCGCTCACGGCAAGCAGGCGGCGAACGAAGCAAGCAATCATTTTCGAAACTCCTAAGCTAGACTCATGGGCAGCGCGGGCGTTGTGCCAATGCGGACCGGTGGTGAATGCTCGCCCCAAATCGCCTGCGGTGTCCAGCGGGTAACACATCAAGCCCGCAACCTGATCCGAGCCCACCGATCGACAGCCTTCGACCATGCAAAAATCTCTTCGCGTATTGATCTCAGGTGCTGGCGTGGGCGGGCTGTGCGCCGCGGCCGCGCTGCTCAGGCGGGGCATCGATGTCGAGATCTACGAACAGGCGACCGAATTGAAGGAGGTCGGCGCTGGCGTTCAACTATCGGCCAACGGGACGCGCGTGCTGCATGCGCTGGGCGTGGCCGAGGCGCTCAGCGCGCGCTCGTGCGAGGCGCAGGGTAAAGAAATCAGGCACTGGAAAACCGGCGAAACCTGGAAGCTCTTTGACCTTGGGCCGCTCTCCATCGAACGCTTCGGCTTTCCCTATTTCACCGTCTACCGGCCGGATCTGCTGGAGGTACTCACTCAGGCCGTCACCGCGCTCAAGCCCGATGCCATCCACCTCGGCGCGCGCGTGGCCGGTTTCGAACAGGATCAGCAGGGCGTCACACTCCTACTCGAGTCGGGTGACCGGGTAAGCGGTTCGGTGCTGGTGGGCGCAGACGGCGTGCATTCGCGCGTCCGGCAGGGTCTCTTTGGCCCCGACCGCGCACAATTCAGCGGCGTCGTTGCGTGGCGCGCAGTCGTCCCCATGGCGCGGCTGCCCGCACACATGGCGCGCATGGTGGGCTCAAATTGGGTGGGACCGGGCGGCCATATCGTTCACTATCCGCTTCGAGCGGGTCAGCTCATGAACTTCGTCGGCGCGCTCGAGCGTACCGACTGGCAGGTGGAGTCCTGGAGCCATCGCGGCTCGCAGACCGAACTGGCCCATGATTTTTCAGGCTGGCATGAAGACATTCAGCACTTCATTGGCCAGATCAACGCACCCAACAAATGGGCGCTCATGACCCGGGCGCCGCTTGAACGCTGGAGCGTGGGCCGGGTCACCTTGCTGGGCGACGCAGCCCACTCCATGCTGCCCTTCCTCGCACAGGGCGCGGTGATGGCCATTGAAGATGGCTACATGTTGGGTCGGTGTCTTGCCGACTTCCGGCCAGAGGAAGCGCTACAGCGCTTCGAACGTGCGCGACTCACACGCACCACTCAGGTCGTTCAGGGCGCAGCAGCAAACATGTGGCGCTTTCATAACCCCCTGCTCGCCGACCCGGATGAAGGCCGGCGCTTTATCGAACGCGAGTGGGCCGGCAATCGCATCTCAGACCGCTACGACTGGCTATTCCGTTACGACGCGACCACCGAGGAACTTTGATGAAACTGAACCCTCTCTTTGCCTTCGGCCGCCGTGGCGTGTCCGCCCTCCTCCTCTGCGCCGCCGGCATCGCTTGCGCACAACCTGCGGGTGCCCAAACCCCAGGGGCAGACTACCCAGCGCGCACCGTCCAACTCATTGTTCCCTTCCCGCCAGGGGGCCCCACCGATATCGTCGGACGACTGGTGGCCCAGCGACTATCCGAGGGACTTGGCCGATCGGTGGTGGTGGAAAACCGACCCGGCGCAGGCGGCACCGTGGGTTCGGCCGCCGCAGCCAAGGCAGCGCCCGATGGCTACACCCTGCTCTACGGCAGCACCAGCACGCTTGCTATCGCGCCCAGCCTTTACCGCAGCCTCTCCTATGATCCGCGGGTCGCCTTCACGCCCATTAGCCTGGTCTCGCGCGGCGCCATCGTGCTCGCAGTTCACAGCGCGGTCCCAGCGGCTTCGCTTAACGACTTCATCGCCGAGGCACGGCGCGCACCCGGCAAGTTCGCTTACGCCTCGGCGGGCAGCGGAACGCCCCCGCACTTGGCCGCCGAATTTTTCAAATCGGTCGCGGGCATCGATCTCCTCCATGTCCCGTACAAAGGCGGCGCCCAAGCGTTAAACGACGTGGCCTCGGGTCAGGCACAGGCCATTTTCGAAGGCCTGGTCACGCTGGCCCCCCAGCTCAGGGCGGGCCGAATTCGAGCGCTCGCCATTACAGGCGAACGACGCGACGCCGCCTTCCCGGACGTACCGACCTTCGCACAGGCCGGACTGCCGCAGTACGACGCCTATTTCTGGAGCGGGCTGGTGGCCCCGGCCGGAACGCCGCCCGACATCATCAGCCGGCTGAACGCAGTGCTCAACCAGGGGCTGGAGCGCGCCGACATCCGCGAAGCCTTCGAGCGACAGGGGTTGCAGACCGCAGCAAGCAGCCCCCAGGCTTTCGGACAATTCATCGCTTCCGAAATCGAGCGGTGGGCACGGGTCGCCAAAGCATCCGGCGCGCAGGTTGATTGAGTTCGCCTCGAACATGACCCACGCGACGCCAGCCTCCGCTCATCCGACAACACCCGATCAGGCGGCGACGCTTGCGTTTTCGCTTGCCACGCCGCCCGACGGATTCATCGATGATCCCTATCCCTGGTATGCAGCGCTCAGGCGCCATACCCCGGTTCATCGCCTGGCCACCGATTCGCTCCTTCTCACGCGCTGTGCGGACCTGATGGCGGTGTATCGGCACCCAGGTGCAAGCTCGGACAAGAAGCGAGAATTCGCACCCAAATACGGCCTGGGATCGCCGCTTTTTGAGCATCACACCACCAGCCTGGTGTTCAGCGACCCGCCGCTTCACACGCGGGTCAGGCGTCTCCTCACTGGAGCGCTCAACCAGCGCGCAGTCGCGCGTATTGAATCCGGGCTGATCGAACAGGTCGATGGACTGATAGCCCGACTGGCCTCGCTCCCCCAGCCCGATCTGATTCGCGACTTCGCGGCTCGTATTCCGGTGGAAGTGATTGGCTCACTTCTCGACGTACCGCGAGAAGAGCGTGAGCCGCTACAGGGCTGGTCGATCGACATCCTGTCGGCGCTTGAGCCGGTGCCCAGCACGACCCTGCTCGAGCGCGGCAACCGCGCAGTGACCGATTTTCTGAACTATCTGCGCGCTCTGGTGGCACGGCGCCGTCAGAAGCCGGGCGATCCCGACGTCGATATGCTGACCCGGCTGATCCTTGGTGAAACCGACGGCGAGCGCCTGAGCGAACTCGAGCTGCTTCACAACTGCATTTTTCTCCTCAACGCAGGCCACGAAACCACCACCAACCTGATCGGTAACGGCCTGGAGGTTCTCATGCGACATCGCGACCAGCTCGAACGACTGGTTCGCGAACCCGCCTTGATTGGGCCAGCGGTGGAAGAGCTGCTGCGCTTCGAGAGCCCGCTGCAGCTCAATAACCGTCTGGCCACTGCACCAATCGACCTGCCTGCCGACCCGGTCACCGGACGCGGCGTCTTCACGATAGAAGCCGGCACCTTCGTCACCCTCGGGGTCGGTGCGGCCAATCGTGACCCGGAAGCATTTACCGACCCCGACCGCCTCGACATTGGGCGCCGACCCAACCCTCAGCTCGCATTCGGCCACGGCGCGCATGCCTGCGCTGGCATGAACATCGCGCGATTGGAGGCACGCGTGGCCATCGGCAGGCTGGTCGCACGCTATCCAGAGATCGAACCCGCCGCGCCCCCTGAGCGTGATCGCCGGATCCGCTTCAGGGGATTTCGAACGCTGCCGGCCGCGTTGAACCCCTGACTAGGGGCGCGGCCGCGCCGCGGCAAGCGACTTGTGTGTGAACAGATAGTGGGTGGAATCAAGCGGCTTATGGCAGGCCAGACACTCGCCCTGGCTGAACCCTGTTCGCACCATCCGGTCGGTGCCAAACACAGCGTAGTGCCAGTCGCCGTTTCGAATCATCGCGGGAATGTCGCTACCCCATCCCTTGCCTACGGCCATTGCGGTGTAGAACAACAGGCGGTCAGCCTCGAAGAAAGTATCTGAACCCACGAGGGGCTTGCGTTCACCATCGAGCTTGGCTGCATACACCTCGACCACGACAGCGGAGCCGTCGTCGGGCGAGCGGCCGGCAGCCACATCAGCCAGCAGTTGGGGGCTGGCGTAAAAGCGCCGCACCTGGCGGGTGGCGGGAAAATTCATGGTGAGATAGTGAGTAAAGCGCTCCCGATAATCTGCGGGAAAGCTCATTTTGCTACCGGTCAGTGCGGCAAACGGCGCCGAGCGAGCGGGCGC
>CAIPNM010000091.1 GCA_903866395.1 uncultured bacterium | reverse complement strand
CTGGATGTCGCCCTCTGGGGCCGCAACATTTTCGACGAGAAATATGTTTCGACCGCGATCAACCAGCCTCCGCTGGTCGCGACGACGGCCGCCTTCACTCCGAACGTATCGCAAGGTGATCGTGCGATGTTCGGTCTGACGGCGACCTACTCCTTCGGCGCAAAGTAATAGCCGACTGACACCCCCCTCCGATGTTTCGACATCGGAGGGGGAACGGCTCCGAGACCTCTCGGATGACCCCGCCCGGACGGTCTGGTAACTTCCCCGTCCGATATGCTCACAACGCCCGCCAACGGTGTATTGCTCCTCTCGAGCTTGTCGTTCCTGACCATCGGTATCGTCGGGTGGCTGTCCGTATCGAATCCCGACCGATCAGCTCGCATCTGGTTGATCGCGTTTGTGATCGCCGGTATCACGCCGCTTCTCGGCGCCGGCCAACCGATGGATGCGCGGGCGTTCGTCTTGAGTTCCACGGCTATGGCGCTTTCGTTCGCCCTGTTCGGGCTCAGCCTCAAGGCGCTTTACAACGAAAGATTCGTCCTGCGGGACTATATCGTCGCACTCGCGGCGCTCTCTTTGTTCTTCATGGCTCTGCTCGGCTACCTGTTCAGCAACGCCTCGATCGCCGCTCAAGCCACAGCCTTCGCGCTCGGCAATGGCGCTGCGGCGACATGGGCTACCGTCGAAGCAATGCATCTTGCCAAAAGAACGCGGTCGCGATTCGCCTCACATCTCGCGGTGATCTTTGGCATCCAGGCCGCCGTTCTAGCGCTGCGCATCCCACAGGTGTGGCTGGGCGAAGAGGCTCGCCTCTCCGATAACGATCCGTTCGCTTTGTCGATTGTTCTAGCCCTCTCGCTGTGCGGTATCGTCAAAGCCATCTCCTACTTCGCACTACGACTCGAAGAAGTGCGTAATCAAGTCCAGCGCGATGCCGAGCTTGTTCAGGAGCAAGCCAAAAAACTAGCGCAGAAAAACAGCGAGCTCGTCTCGGCGATGCATGCCGTGCCGGTGGCCTGCGTGGTCACTGATCCTGCCATACGGGTGATTTATCTCAATTCCGAAGCGCGACGTCTGATTGGATCATCCTTTGATGCCGAATCGAAGCTGCGCCTGTCGGATTGGCTGATCGGATTCCAGGATGCTCAGCCGGTCGCTGTCACCTCGGCGCGCCACGCCTTTCTGAAGACGCCCGATAGTGCGAGCGCTCTGGCTATCGAAATCTCCGTCAGTGGCGTCGATAGAGAAACGCCGGGCGCTCAGTGGGTGTTCCTACTCAAGCCAACAGAACACTCACAAGCGGTGCTCGAATCGATCTGGACGAGTTTTGTTCGCCGCGAAGATAGAACAGCACTCATCACCGATGATGCCGGCCGCGCCGTCAGCGCCCAAACTGGCTGGGGCGAGGTGCTCGGTCCTTACGCCGTATTCGATTTGCCCGAACTGCGTTTCGGCGGTATCACCGAATCACGCGACGCCGCGGGCCTTGATCTCTGGGCTACGCTGGCCAAGTTCACCGTCGATCGCTCACAAATAGATCGTGCGCGTAGCGAGCAAAAAAGCGGCCGCGGCTCTTCACTGCTGCTCAGAGACGACAGAGGTCATCAAATCATCTGCAGCTTTGTTCCGATCAAATCTCATGCATCCACCGAACAACGCTGGCTGATTGAAATCGGCTGGAAAGCGGCCAGAGCGTCCGCCAGCGAGATCAAACCGCGACAGTCGCGTGAGGTACAACCGGAGCGGACGCGCGTGATCGATGAAGCGGATGTGCCAGAGTTTCTGAAGAAACGGCCGCAAGCAGACTAACGTTACACAACCCATGTTGAGGGGGTATTACTTCGATGGCTAGACGGAATTGGCTAGCGCGTAGCCTAGACGTAGTGGAGCGTGCCGGAAATCGACTGCCGGATCCGGCAGTACTGTTCTTGATTCTGATGGTGACGGCTTGGGTCGTCAGCAATGTGCTTGCGCGCTTCAGCTTCGTCGAAATCGATCCTCGCAGCGGCCAACCGATTGAAATTCGTGATCTGCTTGCGGGCCAATCTTTGACTGCCTTCATGGCAACCATGGTGAGCACCTTCACGAGCTTCCCGCCACTCGGCGTCGTTTTGGTTGCCATGCTTGGGCTTGGCGTTGCCGAACACGCAGGATTTATCAACGCCACGCTTCGCGCGGCAATGGCGGTCACGCCGCGCCAACTCTTGACGCCGGCCTTGATTGCCGTCGGCATTTTGAGTCATGTGGCAGTTGACGCCGGTTATGTCCTGGTTATACCGCTTGGCGCGGTGATTTTCTATGCAGCAGGACGTCACCCTCTGGCAGGGATCGCGGCGGCTTTTGCGGGTGTGTCTGGCGGATTCAGTGCAACCATGGGAGTGCCCTCGAGCCTCGATCCGCTACTGGCCGGATTGACCCAAACAGCCGCGCACTTGGTCGACCCCAGCATCGTCATCAACCCGCTCAACAATTTTTATTTCACGACAGCCTCGGCGATCTTCATCGTGCTACTCGGCTGGGCGCTCACCGATCTCGTCATCGAGCCCCGTTTGCGCTCGACCGCAATCGATGGCGATCCCGCCAACCTGCCCACTCAAGAGCCGCTGACCGATGCGGAACGTCGCGGTCTGCGAGTCGCGCTACTCACCGCCCTCGCGGCAGGAACGCTCTTCGCTTTGACCTTGATGGGCGACGAGACACCGTGGGCGGCTGCGCCTAACGCGGACGGTGAGCGTCTGTTGCTCGTATCGGGTGCACCGCTCATGCAATCCATCGTTCCGATCATTTTCATCGGATTTCTTTTACCAGGCATTGCTTATGGAATAGCTGCCGGCTCCATCCGGGAGCACCGCGATGTCATCGCAGGCATGACCAAAGCCATGTCGGGCATGGGCTACTACATCGTCATGGCTTTTTTCTGCGCTCAGTTCATCTACGCCTTCGGCCAATCCAACCTTGGCGCGCTCTTGGCACTGAAAGGCGCAAACGCACTGCGTGAGGCAGCTTTGCCCATGGGCGTGACGCTGGCGGGCATCGTCCTGCTCACAGCAACAGTCAACCTGTTGATCGGGTCAGCCTCCGCCAAATGGGCGCTCATCGGCGCGATCATGGTACCGATGCTGATGCAGCTTGGCGTATCGCCGGATCTCACCCAAGCGGCGTATCGCGTGGGCGATAGCTCCACTAACATCATCACCCCGCTGCTGCCCTACTTCCCGCTGATCGTGGTGTTCTGTCGTCGTTACGTGCAGTCGACCGGCATCGGAACCCTGGTGGCGCTGATGCTCCCCTATTCCATCAGCTTCATCGTCGGTTGGACCGGATTTCTTCTGCTCTTCTGGGCACTGGAAATTCCCCTCGGAGTGGGCGCGACGTACGACTACGTACCCTGAAGTATGAAAGTCATGCTAGTTTTCATACGTGTTTCGAACTCTTCTCATTTTCGCGTTGACGTTGCCACAGCTGGCGTACGCGCACGGATTGAATCTATCGCTGACCGACGGTAGCGATGCAATCACGGGCGATGTGACCTACGCCGACGGCGCACCGCTCAGCGGCGCCTCTGTTTCCTTGCAGCGAGCAGCGGGAAGCAGTGCTGCAGCCGAACCTGCGGTGACCCGTACCGATGCGCAGGGGCGCTACGCTTTCCCCGCCCCGAGACACACCGGCGAGTATCGAGTGATCGCAGATGACGGCTTGGGTCACCGCGCCGAAGTGGCTTTCGTCGCCCGTGGAGACCAACAAAAGCTGAGCACGGCAACTACGCAATCGGCTTGGTCTCGATGGTTGAGTGGACTCGGCTATCTCGCTGGCGTGTTTGGCGTCACGGCTTGGTGGCTAGCGCGACGCGACCGATCGCGCGTAGAGATATCGTGATATGCACAT
>CAIPNM010000090.1 GCA_903866395.1 uncultured bacterium | reverse complement strand
GGTTGAGCTTGTCGGTATTTATCGTAAATAGTTTCTCTTTTGCGCACCGTGCAACCGTAAGCGTAAAAATCTAACAAACACAACAGGTTACGTCAGCATATGCGCTGTGCGCTGTTAAAATCCCAAAGCTCTGTACCCACTTCCTTTTTGCGGTGAAAAAATGCATGCGACAGCTTTGAACAACTGCAGCAGGTTTTTTGAAACCTACTCCGATTTTTTCGGCAAAGACAAATCAACGAAAGTTGTAGAAATCGGCTCGCAAGATGTGAATGGAAGCCTCAGGTCCGTAGCCCCCAATGCGTTTGATTACATCGGCGTTGATTTTCAATCGGCGAAAGGTGTTGATATTGTATTAAGCGATCCGTATAGCCTCCCGTTTGAATCAGAGTCTGTAGATATTGTTCTTTCCAGTTCTTGCTTCGAGCACTCAGAAATGTTTTGGTTAGTTTTTCTGGAGGTAATGAGAGTATTAAAGCCGACGGGGCTCTTCTATTTGAATGCGCCATCTGCTGGGAGCTTTCATAGATATCCTGTTGATTGCTGGCGGTTTTATCCTGACAGCGGGCGAGCTTTGGTTCAGTGGAGCAGGCGAAATGGAGGGAATGCTGAGTTGCTTGAAAGCTACACCCAAAAGGGTGGGACTTGGCAGGATTTTGTAGGAGTTTTTTTGAAAGATCAGAACTTCGTACGCCGCTACCCGCGACGCATCATAGATACAAAAAAGGATTTTGAGAACGGCACTGTTTTAGGCAGCGCCGATATGCTAAATATTAGTGGAATTTGTCAGAATGATAAGAAGCTTCTTGCGATAGGTCAGATTGTCTCAGAACAACTTCAACTTTAACTAGTCGTACCTGAAAAACCCCTTTTCAAGACGCCCCCACTGCGAATCGGCGATCTGAGGCTCTGAAAATAGCACGCCCATCTTCACGCGCCCCCTGTGTCGCGTTATGGAGCCCTCTCGGATCATGCTCACACTTCAGATTCAGCGAACTCTATTGCCTCAACACAAATATCGATCCACCGCCTATCTGCAAGCGAATCAATCATTCGCTGCATTCGCCGAAAGCACTCAACCGGATTCGCTAGTGTAGTTTGCGCGATCGACGCCAACGAATCGCTTTCGGAAAACACGACGCCAAGTTGCTCCCAATCGATATTTTTTGGCTTCAATGATGACTCAGAAATCACGCTCGCTCCTAGGCCGACAGGACGCAAGCACCGTGCGGCCTCAAAAACTGAAGAGTTTTCGTAAAAATGGAAGTTCAGGACGGCTCGGGAAGATTGAATCGCCTCTCCAAGCTTAGCGCCGTACAAATTGGTTGCAACATCCACCTCGATTCCTGCATCACGAATTTTTTGCAATAGATTTATCCGCCTGTTTGACAACGCACCGTAAAACAAAAACCGATTCTTTTCCGATATTGATCTGACAGTTATCCGCCTCGCCATTTCTGAGGGAACCGGGATCAACGGAAACTCAACTGCACGGACCTCGCCGATCTTTTCGCGTAACGACAAAATATTATTATTGTTGTAGTCAAACACAACCCTCTCTGAAAGGAACTTAAGGTAGTCCTCAGTAATATAGAACGATCCACTTGCGATCTGCTCGAGATTAAGCACTACTGATTTCGTATTCAACAGTACTTTTCTCAATTCGCTCAAGGGGAGTGTTCCTGGCGCCCCTGCACCAATAATTAAATTCAAGGCGCCTTTCGCTATTGAGTTAGAAGTCAACGCCGCCCTGTAGCCAGCCTGTCTCAACAAGTAAACAATTGCTTCCGCAGGATCATCAAACGCACATGGCGTAGGGCGTGCCAAATCTCGTAAAACAGTCACATTTATAAGCGAACTTAACATATGTGATCCCACTACCCGTTTACTATTTTAATTTATCGCGATCTACCCGAGAACAAGATACGCGCATTACCAATCTCAGATTTTATTTCGTCGTCATGCTCTACGATCGGCTCCGTTACCGCAACTCTCAACGCCCCCCCAAAAATCAACGAGTCACGCAGAAGCATAATGTCGATGGGTGCATCGATCACTGAATGCCGAGCCAAGAATTTCTCTGCCCCTGATTTGTGAACTACATAGCCATATAGACCACTTGACTTCGGCCCGAGCCATATCGTCCCCTCATGCGCGGTTGAGTGTTTATTCAGCATTTGAAAATCAATATCCGCAAGTATTTCCAACTCCGACGGAGTTTTGACAAACCTAGCATCATCTTCAAATATGATAAAAAAATCATCCTCCGACTCGAGCAATCGCTCCCAAAGCAGAAGGTGGGACATTGCGACCCCAACCTCCCCTATAATTAACCGTCGATCGAATTTGTATTTTAGACAAAGTTTGAATACTTCAAATTCTTCGTGGTTGCGTGGAGGAAAGACGCCAGCAAAAAAATTTATGTCCCATCCATTTTTTCGCGCTGAGTCCAGTACATTTATTCTACGATCCGTAGCATTTATAGAGGATATACAGTAGATCTGATATTTCATGTCTTCGTCGATTTCTTAAGTACGCTCTCTAGCGCGTATCCTCAGGGTTAACCGGTACAAGTAACAATACCATTGGTGCAGCACATACTAGCCGGTCACCCCTGCCAAAATTTCACTCCACATAAATCGCAATATCGCCCTCGGCTTCTCAAACCCCGTCGCCGCCTTATACTGAATCAGCGCCTGATTCCTCGTGAGATCCCGATCCAGATCATTCGTCCGCCACCCTTTCTGCTGAAACGCAATATCCGACAGCAAAACCTCTTTCCCGACATACCTTCGCCACATATTGCGAAACAGTACATCCTCAAATCCATAGTGCCCGGAGAAATCCTCGTCATACCCGCCGGCACGGTAAAACCCACGCTTCGTGATCAGAAAACTATTAATGTGCGGCACCACCTCCACCCCATCGTGAATGCGGCGGAAAACGTAAAGGGTAAGGGGATCGAGTGTTGACAGCCCTTCGATCAGGCGAATAGCCATCGGAGCCGGCAGCACGTTGTCAACGTCGAAGAACAGCATCCACGGCGCGCTCGCGTGGAGTGCCGCCAGATTTCGGCAGCCTGGCATATTCCAATCGATATCGTCCAGCACCCGAAATAGCCGGACATTCAGTCCCAGAGAATTTACCGTTAACGGGGTGTCCGAGTGGTCATCGATAACAATGAACTCGATCTTCTCGCGAATTGGCGCGGGCAATGTTCTCCAGCTATCCAATTGCTCATCAACGCCGCCCTGGGCGTTGTAGACATGAGTGATAACGCTAAGAACCGGCTCGGCCATCGGATCTAATCCTCCCAGCGCCGTTCAAGCAAAAGGCATTCCCACTCGCTCTATACCACCCCAAACTGCCCCAACGGCACCCCAAGATCCGCATTCAACTGGCTTAGGTAATCCGCCCCCAGCACCGGCAAACTCGGCACTGCATTCCCTGCCCCATCCAGCGGCCGCCAACTGCCATCCACATCTCCCAGCAGCACCGCCACCCAGCCACCGCGCTCTTTCCCCCCTGGCACCAACACCCCATCGGGCTCAAACCCAGCCTGCTGTCGCGTCAATTCAAACCTACCCGGCGCCCCGTCGGCCAACGCATAACCCTGATCCTCCCGAATCAGCACCCACTCGGGAGTGGGCGCGCCCGGCCGCCCCGCTGCCATCGCCATAATCAGTCGGGCATCGTCAGCCGTCACCTGCCCGTCGCGGTTCACATCGGCGGCAACGAGTTGATAAGGCGAAACGCCAGGCGGCAAATTCGTGCCGCTTCCGCTGCCATCCGTTGCCGCGTTGACATTTCTACCGGACACCAACTTGAGCGCAGCCAGCGCATCAGCGCTTGTGATTGCAGCCCGCGCCTCGGCCACGTCGTTGCCCGACAAAGGCCGATGTGCCTGCACACCGAAGGCCTCAAAATCCAGCTCGCCAAACGAATACGTACCCTGCGAACCGCTCACCGCCCGCCCAAGCGTCACCGCATAGGGCGAGACATCACTGCCCCCCAGCTCTGCCTGTTCAAGCGCAATGCGCGCCCAGTTGCCAGCCGCAGTCAGGTCAACCTGCAGCGTGCCGAGCAATACCGGTTCTTTGACACTCTCCAGCGTGTCGGGCGTACTGGTTTCCAGAACCAGTTCACCACCGCCTGCGGGCCTGGAAATGGCGGATAGCGCCGACCAGCTGTCAGGCAGGGCACCGCTCATTGGCGTGAACTCAACGCCGCCTCGTCCGCTCACCACAAATCGGGCACTCACCTGGTTCACAAACACGCCGGGATCTAGCCAGACCTCGGCCAACAGATCGCCTTCCTGGTCAAATCCAACACCGCGGAGTGCAAGCCCCGACGCAGCAGCCGCCGCAAGCCCGGCCGCAGGCGGAACGAAGGCGCCCGTGGCAAACCCACCCCCGAGGCTTGCTCCTGTGCCGCCCTGCCCCGCACTCCCCGACGGCTGCCCAAGCCCGTCCAGCAAAACCTCGACCCCAGGCATCAACACATGCGATCGCCAGTGGTACACCGACCCCGCCACCTTGGCATAGTCAACCTTTGCCACGCTGACCGATACCGATTCGTCGGCACCGAACGCGTCGGTGTAGCTGATCTGCAGCGCAACTGACTTGCCAGCCATCGACCCATCAAGCTTCAGTTGATCGCCGTCGGCCGAATCGAGCGCCACGCCCCCCACCAGCCACTGCGCCTTGGCCTGCGCCAGGGCCTGAGCGCTGATGCCATCGGGGTCAGCAAAACTCCCGGCGCGCTTCAGCGAGGCCCCCACCAGAGGGAGCCCTTCGAGGCGCAATGAAGACACCGGCGCGTCATTCACATTGTCGATCTCGGCAGCAGAGACCACGACCGACTCGTCCTTTCCGCCCAGATCCTTGTAACTCGCGCGCACACCGATCGTCTTTCCAACCTGCGCCTGCCCCGGCACAAAGCTGAGGCCGTTTGCTCCAGCGATTGGCGCCCCATTGCTCAACCACTGAAACGACAGCGCGCCAGGCTGCCCCGGCCGGGGAATGCCATCCAGGTCGGTGATGTCATGTCGCAGACTCAGCGTTCGGCCTTGTTCCAGGCCTCCCTCGATAGACACGCCACCCTCTAGCGGGTCATTAACATTACCGACCACTGCGGATTCGGCGCTCGACACAAACTCCGACCTTCCGAGCCCGTCCCGATAGCTAGCGCGCGCAACAATACGTGCCCCCACCAAGTCCTGCGTCAGGTCCAGGGTGCTCGCACCCGCGCCGGTGATCAGCTGCCCATTGGCCAACCACTCCCAGCTGACATCACCCACGCCGTCCAGATCGCCAATCTGCGCAGTCGCAGTCAGCGTTGATTTTTCAAGCGCCTGGCCACTCAGTGAAACCG
Source organism: uncultured bacterium (assembly GCA_903866395.1). Taxonomy (GTDB): domain Bacteria; phylum Pseudomonadota; class Gammaproteobacteria; order Burkholderiales; family Burkholderiaceae_E; genus SYIM01. The sequence goes on along the minus strand of CAIPNM010000090.1, from coordinate 2,734 downwards.
TGCCTGTTGGTGCGTCCTGAACATCCTGCACCGGGGCGGTTTCGTCAGATAAAACGACTTCCTGCCTGTAGCCATCGCTGTAACTCATGCTCACCGAGATTCGCTTATCGGCGAGCGCCTGCGTGAGCGTGAGTTGGCCCCCGTTGATGCCCAACGGCTGACCGTCCGCAAGCCAACTGATGACAATGTTGCTCTTCGGCCCATCGGGATCAACCAGTTGGGAGTGGTCAACGCTTAAGACCTGCCCCTGGCGCGCGGTGCCCAACACCCGCACCATCCCGTCTGGTTGGTCCTGCTCATTTTCCACAGCGGCAGTGGGCCCGCTGGTGAGTGACTCACGGCCCCCACGCTCGTCGTTAAACGACACCCGGGCGCGAATGACGGCGCCGACGTGCGCTTGCGTTGGGGTGAAGGTGGACCCCGTTGCTTCGGCAATGTCGGCGTTGCCGGCGATCCACTGGTAGGACAGCCGACCCTCTTCGACCTGCGCGGGGCCGTCGTTGTCGGTGACCTCGACATTCAACGATAGCGTTTCACCCTGCTTCGGTACACCCACGACCTTAACGAGTCCGACCGCACTGTCGTTCACATTTAACACCGGGCCAAGCGGTGCACTGGGCACCTCCTCCTCGGTTTGCAGCGTGTCGGTGTAGCGAACCAGCACGCGGAGATATTGCCCGACCTCGCCATCGCCAGGCGTGAACTGAGCAGATGCGCCGCGCTGCCCCTCGATGTCTACCCAATCGGACACAGAATTAGGCGTGCCCGCCATCTGCCATCGGATATTGAAGCTGGCGGGCAAACCGTCGGCATCGGTAAAAGCATTGACCGCCCGAAGCGCAGAGTCTTCACGCGCGGTAGTGGTAGCCGAACCAGGCTGCGAGACCCCCTCCAACCGCACGTTGCCCACCGGCGCGTCGTTCACGTTTTCAACGGCCGGCGTGGGGGCGGATTCGCGCGTTTCAACCGTGCCAAAGCGATCGGTGTAGGTTGCGCGAACAGTGATGAGTTTCCCCACCTGACCCTGCGTGAGCACGAGGCTTGGTTGCGTGGCCCCAGAGATTGCAGAGCCGTTTGCAAACCAGGCATAGGTAAACGCGTTGGCCCCGACAGGCATACCATCGGCATCGTCCAGCGTGTTGGTAACCGTCAGGACGCTGCCCTGCGAGGGCGTACCCTCGATCTCTACAACTCCAGTGGGCGAATCGTTGATGTTCGTGATCAGCGCAGACGCGGCAATTGAGACTGATTCATCAGTGCCCCGCGCGTCGGTGTAGGCAAGGCGCACTTCAATTCGCTTACCGACCTCGTCTTGCGTGAGAACAAGCGACGAGCCCTCTGCTGACAATGCCACGTTGTCGGCATACCAACTGAAGCGAAGCCCCTCCAGCGTGATGGGCGTGGGGTGATCGGCATCGAGAATGCGAGGCGGTTGGGTCACACCCGCCTGCACGCCGACGGTCACCACCCCGTTTTCTGTGAAATTGCCGACCAACCGAAGGTTGTGCGTGGGCCGATCGTTGACATTGGCGACCACCTCTTCGGTGGCAACCACCACGGTTTCGGTGTTGTTCGCGCCATCCACATAGCCCAGCACAGCGCGGATGAAGAAGCCTACGTCGGCGTCGCTCGGCGTGTAGGTGGACGCCGTGGCGGTTGAAATTCGTTGCCAGGCGGCTGGGCTGTCAGTGCGCTCAGCCGAGCGCTCCCAGGCGAAGGTGTAGTTTGGGGTTGAAGAGATGCCGTCAGGGTCGGGAACTGTTCTTAGCGCCGCGATGACGAGATCTTCTTGAGGGGTTCGCCCGTTTGACAGTACGTAGACCGACTGGCTCATCAAAACTCCGGCAAACTCTAGCTCGCGTAACAACCGATAATTTTAGCCCGCTTCGCCGATCCGTAACGAGACTTTTTGCGCGTCAGCGCTCGGTGAGCGCCTCGTGCTGCATGCGAACCAACGGGTCGGTGAGATAGGACAGCACGGTTCGCTGGCCGGTCAGAATCTCGGCCGTGAGTGTCATACCCGGCAGCAGCTTCCCGGCGCGATCTCGCGCCCTCAGCAACGACGCATCAATCTCCACTCTGGCGAGGTACTGGCCGGGCGGCTGGGTGGGGCCACCTGGCGGCTGCTCACCGGGGGTGTCGGGGCTAAGCTTTCTCACCCTGCCCTCAAGCACCCCGTGGCGCTGGAACGGAAACGCGTCGATCTTTACCCGAACCGGATCACCTTCCTTCACCCCTGCCACATCGGCGTTTTCAACGCGCACCTCGGCCTCCACCGAAGCGTCCTGCGGCACGATCGTCACTAGCGCCTGGGCCTCGCGCACCACTGACCCCTTGGCCACCTTCGCCACTTCGAGCACCGTGCCGTCCACTGGCGCCGACAACACGTTGAGTGTGCTTCGACGATCAGCCTTGATGACCTGCTGGGCAAGCGCATCGCGCTCGCGACGCGCGGTCACCAGTTCCTCGAGCAGGCGCTGACTGTGCTCTGCAATATACGCCGCACGGTCGGCCTCCAGGGCGGCAAGTTCCTGACGGAGTTCGTTGGTGCGGCTTTGCGCACTCGCAAGCGTGCGCTCCGCTTCGAGCCTGCGTTCACGTGTATCAAGCAGACTTCGGCGGCTCTGAAACTGCTTGGCCACCAGATCTTCGTTCATCGATTCAATTTCGCGGAGCGCAGCCAATCGTTCCTCAAGGGCCTTGATTTCCGAGGCGTTGAAGTCCAGACCCTTGC
>CAIPNM010000089.1 GCA_903866395.1 uncultured bacterium | reverse complement strand
GTGGTCGAACTGGGCATGAACCATCCGGGCGAAATCGCCTGGCTTGCCTGGGTGGCGCGGCCAACGGTGGCGCTGGTCAATAACGCGCAGCGCGAGCATCAGGAATTTCTCGCAGGCGTTGCGGCCACGGCGCGTGAAAACGGCTCGGTGTTGCAGGCGCTCGATGCCTCGGGTTGCGCCGTGTTTCCCGGCGATGATCCCGCGCACACGCCGATCTGGCGGGCGCTCGCGGCGCAGCACCGCAGCCTCGAGTTCGGGTTGTCGGCTGATGGATTGGGGCTGGCCGGCCGACCGCTCGCGGTCAGTGCGAGTCCCGACGCCAGGCCCGAGGCGTTCGAACTCCGGCTGGGTGACGTGTCGCGGCAGGTTGCGCTGTCGATCGACGGTGCACACAACGTGAGAAACGCGCTGGCGGCAGCGGCCTCGGCCCTCGCAGCGGGCGTGTCGCCCGATGCGATCGTGACCGGGCTTGAAAGGTTCCGGCCTGCGCCGGGGCGACTGGTTCGGCATGCGCTCGCGGGCGGGGCCGCGCTGATCGATGACAGCTACAACGCCAACCCCGATTCGGTGCTGGCGGCGATCGCGCTCCTGTCTGAGCGGCCCGGGCCGCGGGTGCTGGTGCTGGGCGATATGGGCGAGGTGGGCGACAACGGACCGGCGTGGCATCGGGAGGTCGGCGAATACGCCGCCCGTAAGGGAATCGAGCATGTCCTCCTCGCGGGCGTAGCCACGCAAGCCACCGCAGAGGGGTGCGGGGCGTGCGCTGAGTATTTCGGGGCAGATGTTGATGCGCTGATTGCGCGCGCCGAGCACCTCGCAGAGCCGGGCGCGACCCTCCTCGTAAAGGGTTCGCGCTTCATGCGGATGGAGCGCGTAGTACGGGCGCTCACCGCCATCCAGACAACGGAGACGCACTGATGCTGCTGGAACTGGCGCAGTGGCTCGCGCGCGACATCCGAGCGTTCTCGGTCTTTAACTACATCACGTTGCGCGCGGTCCTGGCCGCGCTCACGGCGCTTCTCATCGGGCTTGCGTTCGGACCGCTCGTGATCCGCAAACTCGCCGAGATGAAAATCGGTCAGGCGGTGCGCACCGACGGTCCGAAGACCCATCTGGGCAAGAGCGGCACGCCCACCATGGGCGGCGCACTGATCCTGATCGCGGTGGCTGCAGCGACCCTGCTGTGGGCTGATCTGGAGAACCGGTTTGTCTGGGTGGTGATGCTGGTCACACTGGGATTTGGCTGCATCGGCTGGGTCGACGACTATCGCAAGGTGGTGCGGCGCGATCCGCGTGGCATGTCTGCCCGCGAAAAATTCTTCTGGCAATCGCTGATCGGCATGGCGGCAGCGATTTACCTCGCGTTTGCGGTATCGGCCTCAAGCAGCACGCCCGCGTTCTCGCTCTTTGTGCGCTGGTTGGAGAGTGGCCTCACCATGGAACTGCCAGCACGCGCTGAGCTGATCGTGCCGTTCTTCAAGAACGTGGCCTATCCGCTGGGCGTGTTCGGATTCATCATTCTCAGCTTCTGTGTGATCGTGGGCACCAGTAACGCGGTCAATCTCACCGACGGTGCCGACGGCCTGGCCATCATGCCCTCGGTGCTGGTGGGCTCGGCGCTGGGTGTGTTTGCCTACGTGGCGGGCAATTCCGTGTTTGCGCGCTACCTGCTGATGCCCTATATCCCCGGCGCGGGCGAAATGGCGGTGGTGTGTGGCGCTATCGCAGGCGCGGGGCTCGCCTTCCTCTGGTACAACGCCTACCCCGCACAGGTCTTCATGGGCGATGTGGGTGCGCTTGCGCTGGGCGGTGCGCTGGGCACGATCGCCATCATCGTCCGGCAGGAAATCGTGCTCTTCATCATGGGCGGCGTGTTCGTGGTGGAAACGCTGTCGGTGATGCTTCAGGTGGGCTACTTCAAATACACCAAGCGGCGCTACGGTGAAGGCCGGCGGATCTTCCGCATGGCGCCGCTCCATCATCATTTCGAGGTGGGCGGGGTGAAGGAAACCCAGGTGGTCGTGCGTTTCTGGATCGTCACGATGATTCTCGTGCTCGCGGGTCTGTCGACCCTGAAGCTGCGCTAGCGAGGAGCCGATGAGCCCACCCGCCGCCGATCGCGAACCCGCGCAGATGCAGCTCTTCGATCTGTCCGGGCGGACGGTGCTCGTGCTGGGCCTGGGCGAGTCGGGCGATGCGATGGCGCGCTGGGCGGCCTCGCGCGGGGCGCATCTGCGGCTTGCCGATACCCGCTGCGCCGACGGCAGTACGCTCGAACGGCTCGCGAGCCTGCGCGCGGCGCTGGGTGACATCGCATTTCATGGCGGCGACTTTGACGCGGCCTGGCTGGATGGCATCGACCTGGTCGCCTGGAGCCCTGGTTTGTCGATCGAGATGGGCGCCTCAGCGGCGTTTTATACGCTCGCCCGCGAGCGCGGCATTACTGTGTTGGGTGAGCTCGACCTGTTCGTGCAGGCGCTTGCCGTGCTTGCAGAGACCGGCTATCGGCCCCAGGTGGTGGCGATCACCGGCACCAACGGGAAAACCACCACCACGGCGCTTGCTCAGCATCTCTTTGCTGCCACGGGTCGCGCAGTGCGCGCGGCTGGCAACATTGGCCCATCTTTACTTGCTGCGCTTGCCGATTCGCTCGCGCAGGAATCGCTGCCCGAGATCTGGGTGCTTGAGCTATCGAGTTTTCAGCTTGCGCTTGCGCAGGGCTTTGAGCCCAGTGCCGCAACCGTGCTCAACCTGAGCGAAGACCACCTCGATTGGCATGCCGATCTGGCGCGTTATGGCGAGGCCAAGCGCCGCATTCACGGCGCCCATGCCTGGGTGGTTTTCAATCGCGATGACCCGGCTACCGTACCGCGCCCCGCGCCTGCGCTGGCGCGGGTGCCCGGTGTACGGTCGGGGCGGCGGCAGGCGGCTGATGCGCCGCCCGCTCGGCGCAGCTCGAGCTTCGGGCTCGATGCACCGCGTGTCCCTGGTGACTTCGGCATCGTCCATGACGGCGGGCTTGCGTGGCTGGCCGCGGCCGAGGGTGATGATCCGCTACCGGGCCGTGCCCGCGATACCGATTCGGCCGTGACGGTGCGAAAGCTGATGCCGGCCGAGGCGCTCGCGCTCAAGGGTCGACATAACCAGGCCAACGCCATGGCAGCGCTCGCGCTGGGATCAGCGATTGGCCTGCCGCTTGCGCCAATGCTGCGTGCCATTCGGGATTTTGATGCGAACGAGCACCGCTGCGAAGTGGTGGCCACCCTTGATGGCGTGAGCTTCGTGAACGACAGCAAGGGCACCAACGTGGGAGCCACGGTCGCTGCGCTCGATGCAATGCCACCGGGCTGCGTACTGATCGCAGGCGGTGTCGGCAAGGGCCAGGATTTCGCCCCGCTCGCGCGCGCGCTCGCACGTCGCGGTGGATGCGCTGTGCTGATCGGCCGCGACGCGCCAGCGATTGGCGATGCCCTTGCCGAGCAGTCGGTTGCGTTTGAGCGCTGCGCCGATCTCACGACAGCGGTTCAACGCGCAGCCGCGCTCGCACGGCCGAACAAAACCGTTCTGCTTTCGCCCGCCTGCGCGAGCTTCGACATGTTCAAGAGCTATGCCGATCGCGGCCAGGCGTTTCGTCGAGAGGTTCGCGACCTTGCACTCGATGCCGGACAGCCGCTGGAGCTCGCATGCTGAGCCAGACACTCGGACGGGTGAAGGCTGGCCTCGGCTCGGTGACCGGCCGCACCCAGACCGCTGTGCCGCTCGGCAGCGTCGACACCGGCATCATCTGGGTTGCCGGCATCCTGATGGTGATTGGCGCAGTGATGGTCTATTCGGCCTCGATTGCGCTGCCCGACGCGCCGCGCTTTGCGAACTACAAACCCTGGCACTTCCTGGCGCGGCACTTGTTTGCGATCGCGGTCGGGGTAGGGCTGTCCATCCTTGCCTTTACCGTACCCATCCGCGAGTGGCAACGCTGGTCGAAGTGGCTGTTCCTGTTTGGCCTCGTGCTACTGGTGATCGTGTTGATCCCGGGCGTGGGTAAGGTGGTGTACGGCGCGCGCCGCTGGCTCTCGCTTTATGTGCTCAACCTCCAGCCGTCAGAGCTGATGAAGATCTTCGTGATCCTCTACGCGGCCGACTACACCGTCCGCAAGCAGGACGTGATCCTCAGCTTTTCGAAGGGCGCGCTACCG
>CAIPNM010000088.1 GCA_903866395.1 uncultured bacterium | reverse complement strand
CGGAGCGTCACAAGCCCACGAACCACCCATGAATGCGTCGTCTCGTCGATTCGGTGAACTTCAGGCACTGGCGTGGCGCTCGGGTAACTCGCCTCGACCTCCCTCGGGTCTCCATGGCTCTCGGCGTGTTGCTGGGGTTCCTGGCCTCAGGCCGAGCGATGGCGGACCGGGCACCCATTGGCGGCGCGGAGGCCCCGTCGCGTGAATGCCGGCCATGACTCTGGCAGGCGCCTCACTCAGGCTGTCGAAGAGGCGGAGCGCCACACGGGCTGTGAAGTGGTCGTCGTTGGGTTCGCCTGCGCAGATGGCTACCTCGATGTCGCGTTCCGCAATGCCTTCATTGTCTCGCTCGTGGCTCTGGCCCTCGTGCTCATGCTGCCGATTGATTTCCACGAAGTACTCGTGTTTCCGATCGTGGCCGGTGCGTCACTCGCTGCGTTTTGGGCTTCACGCCTGCCTGGGCTGACGCGGGCCACGTCGACCCGAGAAAGAAGACGCGCTGCCGTTCGGATAGCCATGGCCGAGGCCTTCCTCGAGAATGGCGTGAGCCGCACGCACGACCGTGTGGGTGTGCTCATCGGGTTCTTCGAACTCGAGCGCGACGCTGCCGTTTTGTTCGACACGGGCCTGCAGGCGCGCATTCCCGCTGACGTGCGCGCATCCATCGCGGAAACGGTGCGCACGGGCTGCGCCGCGACGGATGTCGAGAGGCGTGCGGCTTGCATCGCCGCGATCGGTGCTCGTTTGGGTGCTTGGGTTCCGCGCGATGCCGATGACGTCGACGAACTGCCGAACGCGCCCAAAACCGGAGGCATGCGATGAACGGTGTCCGGCGCAATTCTTCACGGAGCCCGCGGTGGCGCGCCTGGATCGCCTCCCCCTGGCTTTGGGCGTTGCTGGCGATGTCGATCGTGATGGTGGCCGAGGCGATGGACGTGCGCGTGGGTGGCGGGCACAGCTATGGCGGATCGCGCCGTTCGTCGGGGAGTGGATCCAGTGGAGGGGCGCATTTCAGCATGGGCGTCGGGGGCGGGCAGAGTGGCGACGGCAGCGTCGCCCCTGAACTGCTGATTCGTCTGTTCCTGTTGCTGCCTTGGCCGATGCGCATCGTCCTGCTCATTCTGATCATCGTCGTCCTTGTCCGGGCGAGTAACTCGGGTTCGCAGGTATCGTATTCGTCGCTTCAGACGGGCTCGCCCACCGGCTTCACTGGGATGTTTCTCGCGGGGCCGCGACTGCCGCCATCCATCAGCTTCCAGGCGCAGCGCTTCGATCCCGCGTTCAGCGAGGTGCTCTTTCTGGAGCGCGCCGTGATGCTGGTGAATCGCTTGTTCGAAGCCTCTTCGTCACAGCGAGACCTCGAACGCCTGGCACCCTACGCGACGACCGAGGTGGTGGCCGAACTGCTGAAACGAACCGGGGGTGCTCAGGTCCGCGGCGTGATCATCGGACAAATTACCCCGATATCGGTCGAAACTGAAGCCAGCCCGGGTGCGTCCGCCGATGCCCCGGCCCTGTTGGTCATTCAAGTGCGCCTGCGGTTGAACCGGCATGTTCAGGGAGCCGATGGTGACAACACCTGGTATTCGCATGAGGAGTGGTCCTTCGCTCGGGCGGTGGGGAGTCCTCCGGTCGACGCAGACAAAATCGATCGATTCGGATGTCTAGGATGCGGCAGTCCTGTCGAGCGGGACGCACTGGGTCGGTGCGCCCATTGTGGGATGTCGCTACTGCCCGGAGCGAGCGACTGGTGTGTTCGGAGCGCGTGGGTCATCGAGGAAGAGTCTCGGGGGCCTCTGCTCACGACCGATGCGCCCGAGGTCGGGACCGGCGGCCGGACGGCCAAGGACTCAGGTGTCGAGGTCGTGGCTGCACGCCTGCTGCCGGGCCCGCAGCGTGTAGCGTTCGAGGACCGGGCGCGCTCGATTTTCAAAAACCTGCAGCATGCCTGGTCGAAACGCGACCTCCTGGCGATGCGCCCGTTCGAGACGGACGCGCTATGGCAGGCGCATCGATTCTGGGTCGAGGAGTATCTCAGGCAGGGCCTGCGCAATGTGGTCGACGACGTCAAGATCTCGAAGCTCGAGCTTTGCCGCGTTCAGCGCGACGGCGAGCACATCTCGGTGACGTGCCGGATTCACGCGAGTGTCATCGACCGCACCATCAACGAAAGAACGATGGAGGTCGTGAGCGGTCATCCCTCCCGGCCGCGGCGATTCACCGAGTACTGGACGTTCGTGAAGCACGCGGATGCCCCGGGGAGCACCGACATGACGCAGTGT
>CAIPNM010000087.1 GCA_903866395.1 uncultured bacterium | reverse complement strand
TCACTCTGGCGCCCAACGCCTCTGGTGTGTCATCGATCGCCTTCGCCCGCGACCTGATCATCGCAAGCGGCGGCACGGGTACGCTCACCGCCACGCTGGTTGCCCCGGCGACCGGGACCTTCCCCGTTCTCTACAACGACGACACGCCAGGTGGCGGTTCGAACGTCGACGGCGTGACCGTCACACCGGCACTCACCGTCACGCTGCCTTCGGGCACCCGAAATGCCGTGGAGCTCACCGGCACTGTGGCCGACCTCAATCGTTACCTGCGCGTCGTAGGCAACATCGGCTACTCCGGTCCGGGCAATGACACGCTCGAACTCCGGGTAACCAACCCGGGGACGGTGTCGGGCATCAACACCACCTCCACCGCCCGCATCACGCTTACGGATCCGGGCGCGCGCGCGGTGCCGCGTCTGGCCTTGCCCGAGACAATCACACTCGTGCCAGGCGCTGATTCGCCGCTTCATCTGGGTGCGGCCGCGGGCTCGGACTGGCTGATCGGCGTCCCCGCGACCACTGTGAACGCGAGCGCCACGCTGTTGGCCGCTACGATCACCGCATCGGGTGGTGTGCTGACGGTGCCGGGTGGAAGCTCGGGCAATGTGGCCGTGTCGGCGCTAACCGCCACCACTGTGACGCTCACCGGAACAGTCGTTGACCTCAGCGCATGGCTCAACGCAGGCAATCTGAAACTGCGCACCACCGAGCCGCGTACGCTGAGCGTTGAACTACGCCGTGTGGCCGCAGCGGGCTCTACGCTCGCGGCACTCGATTCGCCGCTTGTTGCAACCGGCGACTTCGCCGTTACGCTGCATCAGCCGGTTGGTAACGCCTCGCGTCTGACAAGCCCCAGCGTATCGCTGCCAGGCCGCATCAGCGTGTTGGCGGATACCGACAGCGCTCTTATCTTCAACGGCACCGCCTTCGGCACCGGCACCGCCAGCCTCCGCGCAATCATCGCCACGGAGAACGGCTCGATCAACGTCACCGGTATCGCCGCGGGCAGCTCGGGCACGCTCACTGTTTCAGTGGGCGGTGTCGATCAGACTGTCACCGTCAGTTCGGTTACCGCCGCATCAGGCGGCGGCAGTCGCAGCTTCACTGGCTCGGCCGCAGCGCTGAGCGCGCTCTTTGCCGAGGCCGGCACGAACGCACGCGTATTCGTAAACGGCTCGGCGCAGCAATCCCTCAAGCTCACCACCGAGCTGCTCGACAACAGCGCTGCCATGGTGGCCTCCACCACTGCCACCATCGCGCTCTACGGCGCGCTCCCAAGCGCGCAAAACCAGAGCGTACCCACGCTGGTGCAACTTCCCTCCAAGGTGTGGGTTACCCCAGGCACGGCCAGCACAGTGCGCTTTGACAACACAGCGCTAAGCGGCGCGGCATCGGGCACCTTGCTTGAGCTCCGCCTCTCGCTACCCGCAACCGGGCTCACGCTTGGAGCCCAGCCAGGCCTCACCCTCGAGGCCCCCGCCGGCAGCCCTGTGACCACGGTGTCGGCGACCGCGAGCTCACTCGTGCTGCGAGGCACGGCCGCGCAACTCGCCGCGCTGCTACGCGCAGAGTCCACCGCAGGCCGCATCGTCTACACCGGTCCAGGCCGGCTGGACAATACCTCGGCGCTCACGCTTGATGTGCGTCTCATCACCGTGCCGGCAGGTGTGACCACGCAGGCGCTCACGACCGCCGAATTACAGGCTGCCCCGCAGTCCGAGGTCGCCATCACGCTGGCTGAATCGCTGCAGCCGACCACGAGCAGCAACGGCGCCGGCAAGGCACTCGACCACACGGTTGAAGTCACCCCGGGCGCCTGGGCGCCGCTGGTCTTTGCCAGCAACGCCTTCTCGGGTAGCGGGCAGCTGTCGGTCACCCTTGCACTGTCCGACACCACCGGCGATAAACAGCTCGCCTGGGCGGCCGTACCCGCTGACCTCACGAGCGCGCTTACGCTCACCACCGGCGCGTCGTTCACCACCCCGGTAACCGCCAATGGCACGGGCACCGCGCTTCGCCTCACCGGCACCGCGGCCGCCATCAACAGCTATCTCGCAGGCGCGGGCCGGGTCAAGGTTCGTGCTGATGCCGACACCGCGATCACCGTGACCACGCTCGCCCATGGTGCGAGTGGCACCGCCGACGACATCACCAGCGTCGCGACCATCGCAATCGACCACGTGCCCGTGCCGGCAGCGTCAGCCGGCGTACTGCCCGCGCTCGGGCTCAAGCTCCCGGCGGAGCTCACGGTCGCTTCTGTCACCACCACGGTCGCGCCGCTCGCGATCGCTGATACGCCGCTCACAGGCAACACGACCGAGACGCTCACCCTCGACCTGAGCGTGCCCGCGAGCACCGGCACGCTCACCGCCCAGGCGGGAAGCGGCATCACCATCGTGACCGGCAGC
>CAIPNM010000086.1 GCA_903866395.1 uncultured bacterium | reverse complement strand
CTGAGCGCGGGAAGCAGTACTGCTCGGGTGCGAGCCTCCTTCCGTCGGCCACCAGACGCAATCGCGAGTCATCCCAGTAGCCCGTCATGTTGAGCACGCGTTCGAGTTCGTCCCAACTCATGAGCGAATCGAAGCGATGAGGGTCTACAGCTGGGATATGGAGAGGGTGCCGGCCGTAGACCTCGCGGAGGAAACGGCCGGTGTCGACATTACCCAGCAGGCTCGCAAGGGAAGGATGCTGGGGGCGCGGTGTCACGTCGATGCACGCCAGCCAGGAACCAGGCGATTCATCCAGCCGCTTGCATCGAGCCGTTCGTTGAACCGTGCTTTCTCGGCGCTGGTTAGATTCGTCATCGGAGGACGAACTGGCCCTGCCCGCATTCCCATCTGGTCCATCCAGTGTTTGATGAATGGCAGCGGATGGAGCGCACCGTCCTTGTTCCACAGAACCTGATACATCTCGGTCCAGATGCTGCGAAGCGGTTGAAGTTCATAGAAGAGCCGAGCGGCCTCAGCCCCTTTGCCTGCGCGAGCAAGCTCCCAGTATTGCTGGATGGGCTGATGGTGAGGGCTCTGCATGAGAAACACAGGCGTCGTACCCAGTAAGACCTGCTGATTGAAATGCAGCGTGGTGACCAGAAGATGTTCTTCGAGCGGATCACTGATCACGATACGATCGCCGCAGAGTTCCCAGCAGCGTACGGTGTGTGCGACATCGTTGACTGCATCTTTAAGCGCGCACACCGCAGGAATGCGAGATAGTCGTTCGACCGTCTCGGGTGTCATGCAGATTCCCGAGTGCCAGGTGTTATAGAGAAAGATCGCAATATCGGTTTTCGAGGCGACGTATTCGATGAACTGACAGACCATTTCCTGGGTCTTGGCCCACTCGAAGGGCGCCCAGATCATCACCGCATCGGCACCAATTGCCGCTGCCCGACGCGTAAACGCGATGGTCTCTTCAACGCTGTGATCGGTTGTGTGAACATAGGCCGGGACACGTTTCTTCGCCGCGTCGACAGCGGTCTCGAAGGCGCGCGTACGCTCTTCGCGTGAAACGACCCACGGCTCGGAAAAACCAAACCCAAGGCCTCCTGCTTTGCAACCGATCATGTACTCGACGTTGTGCCGGATCCCAGCCTCATCGAGCTTGAAGTCGGCTGTGAACGGATACATCGGGCTGGTCCACAAACCCTTCATATGCTCGCGCGCCCAGTCTTTTGCCTCTGCAGCGTTGGCCATTCTTGATTCTCCGGAAATTGGTTTGCTGACGGATTAGTCGGCGCGAGCGCCAGTCTGCTTGACGACCTTGCCCATACGCTCGGTTTCGGACGCGATGAACGCTGCGAAAGCTTCAGGGGTCGAGGGGGTGGCCTCCAGACCCTGTGAGTCAAATCGGGTGCGCGTTGAAGGATCAGCCAGAACCTGATTGAGGGTACGGTTGAGAAACCTGACCCGCTCGGCGGATAAGCCTGCCGGAGCAAACAGCCCGTACCAGGTATTGAATTCGTAACCGGCGACCGTCTCTGAAATTGGCGCAACCTCGGGGAACGCTGGAAGTCTCCCGCGGCTCCCCACACCGATCAATCGTACTTTGCCGGCTTGAATATCGCCCGTTGCCGAGACCTGCGCATCGAAATAGCCTTGCAGCAGTCCGGTAAAGAGATCGACTTTCAACGGACCCGTTCCTTTGTAGGGCACATGCACCAACTGGATTCCCGCCATGGTGCTGAACATGGACATGGCCAGATGCGAGGCGCTGCCGTTGCCGGCTGATCCATAGTTGAGCTTGCCCGGGTTGGCCTTGGCGTGCGCGATGAACTCCGAGACCGACTTGACTGGTAGCGTGGGCGGCACCACCAGTAGCAGGGGCGCCTGCGCGACGCGGCCGATTGGCTGAAAATCCTTGATCGGATCGTAGGGCAGCTGCTGATACAGGTGAACGTTGATTGCGTGCGTGCTGATCAAGCCAAGAAAGAGTGCGTAGCCATCGGCCGGTGCAGTCGCGACTGCTGAGGCCGCCAGGTTTCCCCCCCGCGCCGGGCCTATTTTCGACAATAACCTGCTGGTTGACGCTCTTCGAAATGCCCTCACCCAAGATACGTGCAAGCGCGTCGGCAATCCCACCTGGAGGAAACGGCACCACCAGTCGCACAGCTTTCGCAGGGAAATCCTGCGCGTGAGACGCGTGTGGCAGCATGACGGCGAATAGGGCCAAGATGATTGATAGCAGAGCAGGCTTCATCGGCAATCCCCTAACGGTGATCGCTGCACGCTAGCGGTATGGCCGATGCGCTGTCAAACCCGATGACCGAAATACAAGTCGCCCTGGTAGTCGCTGCCCGGTATAGACCCCCGACTAGGCGCCGATCAGCGATCCACACACCCGCGCCAGGCCGCATTCTTCGCGGGTCATCAATACTGGTGGAGACATCGAAGGGCTCCCGCCATAAAACCCGCAGCAGGCCACCATGCTGCGTTCGTGTTCAATGAGGGCGCGATGGTCTTGTGCGCTTCGCGTGTTCTGTCGACAGAATCAGGCGTTGAGACCCACACTCTGAAAGTGCGCGGGACCCGACTTGTAGATGACGATGGGGTCGCGTGCGCGCGGATCGTCTTCACGCAGCTTTTGGATGACCCCTTTGAGATCGCCTTGATTCAGCCGGTTCTTG
>CAIPNM010000085.1 GCA_903866395.1 uncultured bacterium | reverse complement strand
GCGTAACGCCGCCTCAATGACCAGTGAGGCGCTTTCAGCCGCGCTGTCCAGGCGCGCTGCCCAGCGGGTTCCTCGACCGTCGAAGAGCTCAACCTCGGCGCCCTGGCTGAGCCTCAAAACCCGCGTGAGGTAATGTCGCTGCCGGGTGTCAAGCGCGACCCGGGCGCCGCTCGAAAAGGGCAGGGCGGGGTCGGCTGCGCGGATCAGTACGCGCGGGATCAAGGCTGTAGCGCCCGATAAAAATTGGGTAAGGCGAAGAGCCCGCCGTGCACCTGCTCGTTGTAGTAGTGCAGATCCTGGAGGCCGCGGGCAGCAATTCGTTGAGCGGCTTCTGTCGAATCAAGGGCCAGGGGGTCGAGTTCATCAGATGCCACCGCCATGCCCCAGTAGGCGCCATAGAGCGGCACATGCACGCCCAGGGGGCGGACGATTGCAAACACTGCGCGTAGGTCGGCCAGGAGGGCGCGAACCCGTTCTGGACGATAGGCGGGTGCGCCGACGTGTAGCGCAAGTGCGCCGCCCGGGTTCAGCACGCTTTTCGCGAGCGCGAAGTAGTCGCGCGTGTAGAGCCGGTGCGCGGGCGTGTCGGGGTCGGTGAGATCGAGAATCACCAGGTCGAAACCTTCGCCCGAGCGGGCCAGGGCCTCGGTGGTGTCCCATCCATCGCCGATGCTGATCGCAACCCGCGGATCATCGAGCGCGCCTCGATGTACCGCCTGCAGGTGCGTACGAGACATCCGGATCACCTCGGCATCCAGCTCTGCGATCACGATGCGGCGCATGCTGGGGTGCTTGAGAAGCTCTTCGGCCGAGCCACCGTCGCCGCCGCCCACGATCAGCGCGGTGGCGGGCGCCGGGTGGCTGGTTGCTGCGGGATGAATGATGGGCTCGTGGTAGTAAAACTCATCGCGTTCAGACGTCATGAAGCAGCCATCCAAACGGAACAGCCGCCCCCACTGTGGCGTGTCGAACACCTCGAGTTTCTGCCAGGGAGTCCTGACCGATTCCAGCCGCTGCGAGGCCCGAAACCCATACGCGCTGTCGCTATTGAGCCATTCGAGTAGTAGCCCCTGACCGTTGGGACTCGGTTTGGGCGCGGTGCGATCGGCCGGGGTGCCGGCAAGCGCGGCAGCGGCCTGCGCGAACGGGTCGTCAATGCCTCGCAGCAGGCGCTCGATCACCCGCGAACCGGGATCGAACGCCTCAAGGAGCAGATCCAGCGCCCGCTCGGCCTTGGCCGAATTGTCAGTTGAGAAATTACAAACATAGACATCAAGCGTGACACTGCGACGCTCCGGCCATGAATGAATGGCCAGATGCGATTCTGCGAGCAGCACCGCGCCGGTGACACCGCCGGGCTGGCCTTCGTGATCGGGAAACTGGACGTATTTTTCGTCGACCAGCGTGAGCGCGGACTGCTCAACCGCTCGCCGGCAGAGCGCCGCAAGACGATCCGCGCTGGTGAGAAGTGACGGTTCACAGCGGCAGTCGTAGAGGTCGGCGGTAAGGTGAAGTCCTTGCATTCGAACCCCGCGGACCGGAATCCGCAAAGCCTTCGAGTATAGCAATGGGGGGTGACCGGACTCCGGGTCCGCCCCGCCGCTTTGTTAGAATTTCAGGTTTTCCAGCCGTCGAACGACGCCGATCAACCGCATCGGCCGCAAGACTTGAGTCCGGGGAGTCTTCCGCATGGGTGAAACGCGCGATCCAGTCACTGCAGTATCCGCAGCTGCCTCCTCTGGGCCTTTGTCGACGCGAATGGCTGCAGCCATTCGCGCGCTCGCCATGGATGCTGTGCAGCAGGCCAACTCCGGCCACCCCGGCATGCCGATGGGCATGGCGGAGATTGCGGTGGCGCTGTGGGCGGGCGTGCTGTCGCACAACCCCGCCAACCCGCGCTGGTCCGACCGCGATCGCTTCGTGCTGTCGAACGGTCACGGCTCGATGCTGATCTATTCGCTCCTCCATCTCACCGGCTACGATCTGCCGATCAGCGAGTTGCGCAATTTCCGCCAGCTTCATTCGCGGACACCGGGTCATCCCGAGGTGGGTATTACCCCTGGCATCGAAACCACCACTGGCCCGCTCGGGCAAGGGCTTGCCAATGCGGTGGGTATGGCGCTCGCGGAAAAACTGCTGGCCGCGGAATTCAATCGCGACGGCCATACGATCGTTGACCACCTCACCTGGGTGTTCGCGGGCGATGGCTGTCTGATGGAAGGCATCTCGCACGAAGCCTGTTCACTTGCTGGTACGCATCGACTGTCGCGTCTCATCGTGCTTTATGACGACAATGGCATTTCCATTGACGGTGAAGTGCGTCACTGGTTTAGCGACGACACAGCAGCCCGTTTTCGCGCCTACGGCTGGCATGTGATCGGTGGCGTGGATGGTCACGATGTGGCCGCTGTGAAGTCAGCGCTCGAGCAGGCCCGGTTATGGGCGCGCGAGGGGCGCGACGGTGTTTTTGCGCCCACGCTGATTCAGTGTCGCACCATCATTGGCAAGGGCTCGCCCGGTCGGGCCAACAGCGCCAAGGCGCACGGCGAGCCGCTGGGGGCGGCCGAAATCGAGGCCACGCGCGCCGCCATAGGCTGGTCTGCCGCGCCGTTTGAGATTCCCGACGACGTACGTGTTGCCTGGGATGGTCGCGCGGGCGGGGTCGCTCGCGAGGCGGACTGGCAGCATCGGTTTGAGGCCTACCGGCGCGCTCATCCGGCGCTTGCCGCGGAGTTCGAACGACGCATGGCCGGCGAACTCGGCGATTCGTTTGATGATGCCCGCAGCGCCGCCATCGCCGATGCCATCGCCCGGGCTGAAACCATTGCCACCCGCAAGGCCTCGCAAAACGCGCTCAATCACTTCGGTCCCGCGCTTGGCGAACTGATCGGAGGATCGGCCGACCTCACGGGCAGTAACCTCACCGATTTCCGCGGGTGCGGCGCTCTGCGAGCGGAGCTGCCGGCGGGCGCTGCGCCCGGGCGACACATCAACTACGGTGTGCGCGAATTCGGCATGAGCGCCATCATGAACGGACTCGCGCTGCACGGCGGCTTCATTCCCTACGGCGGCACCTTCCTCACCTTCTCCGATTACTCGCGAAACGCGCTTCGTATGGCGGCGCTCATGAAGCAGCGCGTCATTTTCGTGTTCACCCATGATTCCATTGGCCTGGGTGAAGACGGTCCCACCCACCAGCCGGTCGAGCATGCCGCATCCCTACGGCTCATCCCGTCCATGGATGTGTGGCGGCCAGCCGACCCGGTTGAGTCGGCCGTGGCGTGGGCGGAGGCGATCGCACGCGCCAACGGTCCGAGTTCACTGTTGTTTTCGCGGCAGGCGGTGCCGTTTGTCACCCGCTCATCCGCTCAGGTTGATGCGATCGCGCGCGGGGCTTACGTGCTGCGTGATGCCGCGGGCGCGAAGGCGGTCCTGATCGCAACCGGTTCCGAACTGGGCCTTGCGCTGGCCGCCCGAGACCAGCTGGCCGCTGACGGCATTGAGGTGCGGATTGTCTCCATGCCCTCCACCACGGTGTTCGACCGACAGACCACCGCCTACCGCGCGGCAGTGTTGCCTGCCGGTGTGCCGCGCATCGCTGTTGAAGCGGGCGTGACCGACTTCTGGTGGAAATACGGGGTCGATGCCGTGGTGGGCATCGACAGCTTCGGCGAGTCCGCGCCGGCAGGTGCGCTCAACAAGCTCTTCGGATTCACTGCCGACAACGTGGCCAACACGGTGCGCGAGGTGCTGCGGCGACAAGCGGCCCCGCGTCGCTAAACGCCAGGCGCCTTCCTCCTTTCACATTCATGTCATTGTTCATCAGGGAGAATTTTCGATGACCATTCGAGTCGCGATCAACGGCTATGGCCGAATCGGGCGTAACGTCCTCCGGGCCCACTACGAGGGCGGAAAAAAGCATCCCATCGAAATTGTGGCCATCAACGATCTGGGCGATGCCAAGATCAACGCCCATCTCACTCAGTACGACACGGCACATGGTCGGTTCCCCGGCACCGTCGCGGTTGATGGCGATTGCATCGTGGTCAATGGCGATCGCATCCGCGTGCTTTCCAATCGCAACCCAGCGGCGCTGCCCTGGGGCGAGCTGGGCGTTGATGTGGTGCTCGAGTGCACGGGCTTCTTCACGAGCAAGGAAAAAGCGTCTGCACACCTCACCGGCGGCGCGAAAAAAGTCGTGATCTCGGCGCCGGGTGGCAAGGATGTCGACGCGACCGTGGTCTACGGTGTCAATCACGATGTGCTGCGTGCTTCGCACACCGTGATTTCGAACGCCTCGTGCACCACCAACTGCCTGGCGCCCATGGTCAAGCCGCTCAATGACCGGATCGGCCTCCTGAACGGCCTCATGACTACCATTCACGCCTACACCAACGATCAGGTGCTCACCGACGTCTACCACGAAGACCTGCGCAGGGCGCGCTCGGCCACCATGTCGATGATCCCCACCAAGACCGGAGCCGCTGCCGCGGTCGGGCTGGTGCTGCCGGAACTGAATGGTCGGCTCGATGGCTACGCCATGCGCGTGCCCACCATCAATGTGTCGGTCGTGGATCTCTCCTTCGTGGCTGCGCGCGACACCTCCGTCGCTGAAGTCAATGCCATCATGAAAGAGGCTGCTGAAGGGGCGCTGAAGGGCGTGCTCGCCTACACCGAGGAACAACTGGTCTCGGTCGATTTCAATCACAACGCAGCCTCCAGCACCTTCGATGCCACGCTCACCAAAGTATCGGGTCGCCTGGTGAAAGTCAGCAGCTGGTACGACAACGAGTGGGGCTTCTCCAACCGGATGCTCGACACCACCGTCGCGCTCATGAACGCGCGCTGAGCCATGCAGTTCAGGCGCCTCACCGATCTTGATCTTGCCGGCAAGCGGGTCTTCATCCGTGCCGATCTGAACGTTCCGCAGGATGATTCGCTTGCCATCACCGATGACACGCGGATCCGGGCGTCGCTGCCTGCAATCCGGCACTGCCTGGAGGCCGGCGCTGCGGTCATGGTCACCTCGCATCTGGGGCGCCCGACCGAAGGCGAGTTGAAACCTGAAGATTCGCTGGCCCCGATTGCAGCGCGCATGTCCGAACTGCTCGGCCGGCCGGTGCCGCTCAAGGCCAACTGGATAGAGGGTGGATTCACGGTGCAGCCGGGCGAACTGCTGCTCCTGGAAAATTGCCGCTGCAACAAAGGCGAGAAAAAAGACGACGAGGCGCTGGCCCGCAAATTGGCTTCGCTCTGCGACGTTTATGTGAATGACGCCTTTGGCACCGCGCATCGCGCCGAAGCCACCACGCACGGCATGGCCCGGTTTGCACCGGTCGCCTGCGCGGGGCCGCTCCTTGCAGCTGAACTCGACGCACTGGGGCGCGCTCTGGGCGACCCCCGACGACCGCTGGTGGCGATCGTCGCCGGCTCCAAGGTGTCCACCAAACTCACCATCCTGAAATCGCTTGCCGCGCGGGTCGATCAGCTGATTGTGGGGGGCGGGATCGCCAATACCTTCATGCTGGCGGCCGGGTTACCCATCGGAAAATCGCTTGCCGAGCGCGACCTGCTTGACGAAGCACGCAGCATCATTGACCTGATGGCTTCGCGCGGGGCGCAGGTGCCCATCCCGGTTGATGTGGTCTGCGCGCCCACCTTCGCAGCCGATGCGCCGGCCTCCATCAAGCGGGCGATCGATGTGACCGATACCGACATGATTCTCGATATTGGTCCCGATACCGCAGCCACCCTGGCAGAGCGACTGAGGCAGGCGGGCACCATTGTCTGGAACGGACCCGTCGGGGTGTTCGAGTTTGAAAGCTTCGCGCGTGGTACCCACGCCATCGCGCGGGCGATTGCCGACTCGAAAGCGTTCTCAATTGCCGGGGGCGGCGATACGCTCGCTGCCATCGCGAAGTTCGGCATTACCGATCGGGTGGATTACATCTCCACGGGCGGTGGCGCGTTCCTCGAGTTTCTTGAAGGACGGACCCTGCCTGCGGTGGCGGCGCTCGCGGCGCGACACGCGGCCTGACCCATTTTCCCAGGGCTTTCACCCTCCGCAACGAGCTACGCACTGGCCACCGTCCTGCACCAGGGAAGCCCGCTGCCCTGCATCGAAGCCCATGGTCGGTTTCATCCGTTTGCCACGCTCAATGACGGGGAGTCGCTCCCCGCCAACATCGCCACGCTGTTTGACGACTGGGTGCGTGAACACCCGATGCTCGTGCGTGCGGCAGCCTCGTGCCTGCCCGACGCGGGCCTTGCCCAAAGTGGGCGACCGGGTCGATACCGAAATCGAACGCATCGGCCGTCTGTCGGTGGTGATTCAGTCCGCCCGCTGACACCCTGTCTGTTTGCGCAAGTTGCGTACGACCAGGCGAGGTTCGCGTAGCCGGGGTCAGTGTTCGCCCACCCGCACAATCTTCATGGTGTTGGTGCCGCCAGATTTTCCAATCGGCTCGCCGATCGTGATCACCAGCAGGTCGCCCTTTTCCACCACGCCCTCGCGTAGCAGCAGCTCTTCGGCTTCGCGCAGAAGCAGTTCACGGTCGACTGACTCATAGCGCATCATGAGCGGATGCACCTCGCGATAGAGGCACATGCGGCGACGGCTGCTCTCTTCGGGCGTAAGCGCATAGACGGGCACACCGGAATCGAGGCGCGAGGCCCAGAGCGCGGTGGAACCCGACTGCGTGAGCGCAGCGATCGCCTTCACCTTGAGATGCGAGGCGACGAACAGCGCGCTCATTGCAATCGACTGATCGATCCGGGTGAAGGTGCGGTTGAGAAACTCGCCATCGAGTCGCGTGTTCTGCGAGCGGTCGGCCTCAAAGCAGACGCGCGCCATGGCCTCGATGGTTTCAACGGGATATTTCCCGGCCGCTGTTTCGGCTGACAGCATGACCGCGTCGGTGCCATCGAGCACCGCATTGGCCACGTCCGAGACTTCAGCGCGGGTGGGAACGGGCGCCTCGATCATCGATTCCATCATCTGGGTGGCAGTGATGGTGAGCCGGTTGTGTTCGCGCGCCATCCGTATCATTTTTTTCTGAAGCGCAGGCACCGTGGCATCGCCCACTTCAACCGCCAGATCGCCGCGCGCGACCATGATGCCGTCGGACGCTTTCAGGATTTCTTCCAGATTGTCGATCGCCTCGTAGCGTTCGATCTTGGCGATCATGAGTGCCTTGCCACCGGACGCCCGCGCGAGCTCGCGTGCCATGTACATGTCGGCTGCGTTCTTGGGAAACGAGACGGCGATGAAGTCGGCTGCAAAGGCCGTGGCGGTGCGAATGTCCTCCATGTCCTTTGCCGTGAGCGCAGGCGCCGATAACCCACCGCCCTGGCGGTTGATACCCTTGCGGTCGGACAGCACGCCCCCCACCACAACCGTGCATTCGATGCGGTTGCCATGAACCCGGTCGACCTTCATCACCATGCGACCATCATTCAGGAGCAGGGTGTCACCCGCCCGGACGTCGTTCACGAGTTCCTTGTAGTCGAGCCCGACCTGCGCGATGTCGCCCAGCGTGCAGTCGGTATCAAATGCGAAGGACATACCGGGTTCGAGCGAAACCTTGCCCTCGGCGAATTTGCCGATGCGGATCTTCGGCCCCTGGAGGTCGGCGAGTACCCCGATTCCCCGGCCGCACTGCTCGGCGATGCGCCGCACCAGGGCTACGGTTTCAGTATGCGCGGCGGCGCTACCGTGAGAAAAATTCACCCGTACGACATCAACGCCGGCGCGGATCATGCGCTCGAGCACCTCGGGCGAGGACGACGCGGGCCCAAGCGTTGCAACAATTTTGGTGGCACGGGGAACGGGTCTGCTCACGAAGGCCTCGATTGGGCAATGGGCGGCTCGGCCCGGTGGGGCTATTCTGCATGAGAGACACCGACTTCGCCTTGTCTTTTTGCAGGGTCGTGCGGTGGGTGAAGAGCGAGAACCGCCCCCCCGGCCAGAGGTGACCATCCCTAAGCGTCCGCCACGCAGTTAGGCGATAATCACGGGTTATCCCCCAACGGTGTCCAAGGAGTCGTCCCCATGCCCCTGGTTTCGATGCGGCAGCTACTCGATGACGCTGCCGAGAACGGCTACGGAATCCCGGCGTTCAACGTCAATAACCTTGAGCAGGTTCAGGCCATCATGTCGGCCGCGGCCGAGCTCGATGCGCCGGTCATCATGCAGGCCTCGGCCGGCGCCCGGAAATACGCTGGCGAGGCGTTCCTCAAGCACCTCATCGAGGCGGCCATCGAGTCGTATCCCAAGGTGCCTGTGGTCATGCACCAGGATCACGGTCAGTCGCCCGACATCTGTCGCGGCGCGATCGATCTGGGCTTCTCGTCGGTCATGATGGACGGGTCGCTACGCGAAGATGGCAAAACCATTGCGAGCTACGACTACAACGTCGAAGTCACCCGCAAGGTGGTCGCCATGGCGCACGCGCTCGGCATCACGGTAGAAGGTGAACTCGGGTGCCTGGGCTCACTCGAAACCATGAAAGGCGACAAGGAAGACGGTCACGGCGCCGAGGGCACCATGACCCGCGAGCAGCTGCTCACCGACCCCGAGCAGGCTGCCGATTTCGTTCGCCAGACTCAGGTCGATGCGCTTGCGATCGCCATTGGCACCTCGCATGGCGCCTACAAGTTTTCGCGTAAGCCCACCGGCGAAACGCTTGCCATCGGTCGTGTCCGCGAGATCCACACCCGCATCCCCAACACCCATCTGGTTATGCACGGCTCGTCGTCCGTCCCCCAGGATCTGCTTGCTGAAATCCGGCAATTTGGCGGCGCCATGAAGGAAACCTACGGCGTACCCGTTGAGGAAATCCAGGAGGCGATCCGCCACGGTGTTCGCAAGATCAACATCGACACCGACATCCGGCTGGCAATGACCGGTGCAATCCGCCGGTTCATGGCTGAGCATCCTGACAAGTTCGACCCCCGCGAATACCTCAAGCCGGCCCGCGAAGCCGCCCGCCGCATCTGCCTGCAGCGCTATCGCGAGTTCAACTGCGAAGGCCGGGGCGGTCGTATTCGTCCGGTGTCGCTGTCGGTCATGGTCAGCCGCTATGCGAGCGGTGACCTCGCGCAGGCGGTCCACTGAGGCGCCAACCGAGAAAGGCCGCTATCCCCATGAGCCCCGCACCGCTGCACCAGTCCACGCTCCAGTCGCTGCCCCTTCTCGGTCGCGGCAAGGTTCGTGACAACTACGCGGTCGGAGAGGATCGGTTGCTGATCGTCACCACCGACCGTCTGTCGGCCTTTGATGTGGTGATGGGCGACCCCATTCCCGACAAAGGGCGTGTGCTCAATCGCATGACGCTCTTCTGGCTGAAGAAGCTTGGCGATGTGGTGCCCAACCATCTTCTCGATCAGCGGCCCGAAGCGGTGGTGGCCGAGTCTGAGCGCGGGCAGGTGGCCGATCGGTCCATGGTGGTTCGTCGGCTTCGCCCGATCTTGGTCGAAGCGGTGGTGCGGGGGTATCTGATCGGCTCGGGCTGGAAGGACTACCAGCAGTCGGGCGGGGTCTGCGGTATTGCGCTACCCGCCGGTCTTCGGATGGCAGAGCAGCTTCCCGAGCCCATCTTCACGCCGGCGGCGAAGGCCGAGCTTGGCGAGCACGACGAAAACATTTCGTTTGACGAGATGGTGGCGCGTGTGGGCGGGCCGCTGGCTGTGCGCATTCGCGACATCAGTCTTGAACTCTACCGCCGGGCAAGCATCCATGCGGCAGAACGCGGCATCATCATTGCCGACACCAAATTCGAATTCGGGCTCGACGACCACAACACGCTCTATCTGATGGACGAAGTGCTGACCGCTGACTCGTCGCGGTTCTGGCCCGCCGATCAGTACCAGGTGGGCGGTTCGCCTCCTTCCTTCGACAAGCAGTTCGTGCGCGACTACCTTGAAACCCTGACTGGCTGGGGCAAGCGCCCGCCCGCGCCGCCCCTCCCGGAGCAGGTGGTCGCACAGACCGCCGACAAATATCGCGAGGCGTTGTGGCGCCTCACAGGAGAGCGCCTTGGCTGAGTCCGACAAGCCGGTTGCCTCCGGCGCGGCATCGGTCTGCGTGGGCGTCGTCATGGGATCCTCCAGCGACTGGGAGGTCATGCGCCACGCGGTCGCGGTGCTGGAGGAATTCGGGGTTCCTCACGAGGCGCGGGTGGTGTCAGCCCACCGCATGCCCGACGAAATGTTCCAATACGCCGAGACCGCGCGTGCGCGCGGGCTTCGCGCGATCATCGCCGGCGCGGGCGGGGCAGCCCATCTGCCCGGCATGCTGGCAGCTAAGACCATCGTCCCTGTGTTCGGTGTGCCCGTGCCATCGCGCTATCTGCGGGGCGAAGACTCGCTGCTCTCCATTGTTCAGATGCCGCGAGGGGTGCCTGTTGCCACCTTCGCCATTGGCGAGGCGGGGGCGGCCAACGCGGCGCTGCATGCCATAGCCACGCTCGCCACCACCGATTCGGCGCTCGCTGCCCGGCTTGAAACGTTTCGTGCCACGCAAAATGCTGCGGCGCGCGGCATGGTGCTGCCGCCACCGGGCCAGTGAGCGAACGCAACCAGCGGCCGCTCGCGCCGCGCGGCTGGCTCGGGCTTCTGGGTGGCGGCCAGCTTGGCCGAATGTTCGCGCAGGCGGCTCAGGCGTTGGGTTATCGCGTGTGCGTCCTCGATCCTGATGCGCTCGGCCCCGCTGCAGCGGTAGCCGATCGGCACCTTCGCGCCGACTACGCCGACCCGGCTGCACTCGCCGAGTTGGCCTCGCAATGTTCGGCGGTGACGACCGAATTTGAAAACGTGCCCGCGGCGTCACTCGATTTTCTGGCGACCCGAGGGGTGGTGAGCCCCGACGGCGCGTCGGTCGCAATTGCTCAGGACCGGATCGCTGAAAAGTCGTTTGTGCGCAGCGCCGGGATCGCCACCGCGCCTTACGCCGAGATCCGCTCAACCGATGATTGTCGGCATGCGGATACCCATCTCTTTCCCGGCATTCTGAAGGCGGCGCGGCTGGGCTACGACGGCAAGGGCCAGGTGCGGGTGGCCACTTCCGAAGAGGCCATCCGGGCATTCGAGACCCTTGGCGGGGTCGCCTGTGTGCTGGAAAAACGCGTAGACCTGCAGTGCGAAGTGTCGGTACTGCTTGCGCGTGGCTTTGATGGCCAATGCGTGGTGTGGCCGGTAGCTCGCAATGTGCATCGCGAGGGCATTCTGTTTACCTCCACGGTGCCGGCTGAGGTGCCGTCCGAGGTGGTTGCTCGGGTGATCGACGATGCCCAGGCGATTGCGAAGCGCATGAGCTATGTGGGCGTGCTCTGCATCGAGTTCTTTGTGTTGCAGGATGGTTCGGTCTGCGTCAATGAAATGGCGCCGCGGCCCCACAACTCGGGCCACTGGACGCTCGATGCCAGCCTCACCAGTCAGTTCGAACAGCAGGCTCGGGTGCTGGCCGGATTACCACTGGGTGATACACGCGCGCTCGCACCTGCGGTCATGCTCAATCTTCTTGGCGATCTGTGGTTTACGCAGCCCAACTCGCCGGACAGTGCGCGCGAGCCCGACTGGGCGCGGGTGTTGTGCGAATTGCCGGGGGCAAAGCTCCATCTCTATGGTAAGGCTCAGGCACGGCCGGGCCGCAAAATGGGGCATCTGACCCTGGTAGCCGATGACGCGGTGTCGGCCCGCGCGGCCTGTGGCCGAGCGATCGAACTCCTCGGGATGCGCGCGTGAAGGACGGCGGGGCTGACCGCGAGGCCGATCGCGAGGCCGATCCGGCTCGGGCTGGGGGGCCGATCCTGCGCGCTGACCCCGCGTCGATCGCGCGCGCCGCCGACGCGTTGATCGCGGGTCGGCTGGTCGCCTTCCCTACGGAAACCGTCTATGGGCTAGGCGGCGACGCCGGCAACCCAGAGGCGGTGGCGCAGATCTATGAGGTCAAGGGTCGACCGCCTGACCATCCGCTGATCGTGCATGTGCTTGACGGCCAAGCCGCTCGACGCTGGGCACATTGGACACCGGAGGCCGAGCGCCTGGCGGCTGCCTTCTGGCCGGGGCCGCTCACGCTTATTCTCAACCGGCTGCCGAATGCCTGCGACGCTGCCTGTGGCGGCCAACGCACGATCGGTCTGCGTGCGCCGGCTCATCCCGTATCGGTGCAGTTGCTCGATGCGTTCGCGGCGCGCGGCGGGTCGGCGATCGCTGCGCCCTCGGCCAACCGGTTCGGCCGTGTCAGCCCCACGCGTGCACAGCATGTTCTGGATGACCTCGGTCTCGATGCGCCGCTCATCCTCGACGGTGGTGACTGTGCGGTCGGTCTGGAATCGACCATCGTTGATCTTTCGAGCGGTTCGCCTGCGCTGCTGAGGCCGGGCGGTCTGAGTCGGTCCGAGATTGAGCGGGTGCTGGCTGTGGAGCTGGCTTCTCCGGATCGGGCTCGCCCCAGGGTATCGGGCGCGCTGGCCGCGCACTATGCCCCGCGGACGTCGCTCGAGGTGTTGGCGGCCTCGACGATTGAGCTGCGCCTGGAGGCACTTGCCCACGCTGGGCTCACGGCCGCAGTCTGGTCGCGCAGAAAGCCTCGCGCGCCCTGTGCGGTCTGGCTCGAGCAGCCAGCGGAGCCGGGCGCTGCGGGTCAACAGCTCTATGCGGCGCTTCGCGACCTCGATCGTGCCAGTGCGAACTGCCTGCTTATCGAGTCTGCGCCGTCGGACGAGGCCTGGCAGGCGATCGACGACCGCCTGGGGCGGGCGGCGGTCGGTTCGGGCTCTGACGCTGATCGTTTGTCTCACCCGTCGTCGGATTGAACTTCAGGCCTGGAGCTGCCTGCTTCAGGCTGGGCGACAGACTGACCGATACCGGATTGACTGCAGCCAGGGTTCGCAATGCTGCGGGCAGCGCGCTCAGTTGCGCTGCGGCGTGGCGCCGCATTGCCTCAATCGACGGGGCGGGTCTGAGCCTGCGACCGTCTCGCATCACAGGCCACAGTAGTGCCTGCCAGGCCATGCCGGGCAGGGCGGTGGCTGCGCTCGGTGCAGCGTGGGGGCCGCCCGTGAGCGCGCAGGCGCCAGCGCTCACCGAGGGCGCCGGCTCGTCGGCGAGCGCGATCAGGTCGGAGGCGATCAGCCCGCGTGCGTCATAGCGCCGCCAGACCTGT
>CAIPNM010000084.1 GCA_903866395.1 uncultured bacterium | reverse complement strand
TCGCCAGGTCAGCCTGTCTACATCCTGCTGTATGCTTTGGCCATTATTTTCTTCTGTTTCTTCTACACTGCGCTGGTCTTCAATAGCCGTGAAACCGCCGAGAACCTGAAGAAAAGCGGCGCGCTCGTGCCTGGGATCCGGCCAGGAGAACAGACCGCCCGCTACATCGACAAGATCCTGATGCGGCTCACCCTCGCCGGGGCCATCTACATCACCGCGGTGTGTTTGTTGCCAGAGTTTCTGGTGCTCAAGTGGAACGTGCCGTTTTATTTCGGTGGCACATCGCTGTTGATCATTGTGGTAGTCACCATGGATTTCATGGCACAGGTGCAGGCTTACCTGATGTCACATCAGTACGAGAGCCTTTTGCGCAAGTCTGGGGCAAAGGGCATGGGGTTGTAAGTCGCCCTCGCAGGGCGTCGGTTTTTAACGAAGCAGAACAGGTAACAAACGAGGGTTGATGGCCAAGGAAGATGTCATTCAGATGCAGGGCGAGGTGGTCGAGAACCTGCCCAACGCGACCTTTCGGGTCAAGCTCGAAAACGGTCACGTGGTGCTCGGCCACATCTCCGGAAAGATGCGGATGCATTACATCCGCATTCTGCCGGGGGACAAGGTTACGGTTGAACTCACACCCTACGACCTTTCGCGAGCCCGCATCGTATTCCGCGCCAAATGACATGGCCCAATGGCCGACTGAACGAAACTCGAGGTGAATCATGAAGGTAATGGCATCCGTCAAGAAGATCTGCCGCAAGTGCAAGGTCATCAAACGCAACGGCGTCGTTCGCGTGATCTGCAGCGATCCGCGTCATAAGCAACGTCAGGGTTGAGAGGAAACATCCCATGGCACGTATTGCGGGTATCAACATCCCCGACCGTCAGCACACTGAAATTGGTCTGACGGCCATCTATGGCATTGGTCGCACCCGTGCTCGCCAGATTTGCGAGGCGGCGAACATCCCCTTCAGCAAGCGCGTCAAGGATCTGAACGACGCCGAACTCGAGCGGATTCGGGACCAGATCGGGCGGTTAACGATCGAAGGTGATCTGCGCCGAGAAATTTCCATGTCGATCAAGCGGCTGATGGATCTCGGCTGCTATCGCGGTGTTCGGCATCGTCGCGGTCTTCCGGTGCGCGGTCAGCGCACCCGGACCAATGCGCGTACACGCAAAGGCCCGCGCAAAGCCGGCGTCGCGCTCAAGAAATAAGCCCTGCCCGCTAACGGAGTTCAAGCACTCATGGCAACCAAGTCCCAGTCGTCCGCTCAGGCGGCCGCGGCATCGCGTAACCGTAAGAAGGCGAAGAAGAACGTCTCTGACGGCATT
Organism: uncultured bacterium; assembly: GCA_903866395.1. GTDB lineage: Bacteria > Pseudomonadota > Gammaproteobacteria > Burkholderiales > Burkholderiaceae_E > SYIM01. The sequence goes on along the minus strand of CAIPNM010000084.1, from coordinate 38,172 downwards.
GCGCATGTGCATGCCTCGTTCAACAACACGATCATCACCATCACTGACCGCCAGGGCAACGCGCTTGCCTGGGCGTCCTCGGGCGGTGCGGGCTTTAAGGGCTCGCGCAAGTCCACGCCGTTTGCTGCGCAGGTGGCAGCCGAGGCGGCGGGCCGCGCAGCCCAGGAATGCGGTATCAAGAATCTCGAGGTTGAGATTCGCGGTCCGGGTCCCGGGCGGGAGTCCTCGGTGCGGGCACTCAATGCGTTGGGCATCAAGATCCTGCAGATTCAGGACGTCACGCCCATCCCGCACAACGGGTGTCGTCCTCCGAAGCGTCGCCGGATCTGATCGCCGATCGGGAATCGTTTTTGGGGCGAAACTTCGCGTCGCAGACCCGCGGCGCGGCGACTCGGACGCCCTGGGCAGACTGCAAGGAACGCCCCAGCCCGCGAGCTCCGGCCATCGGCCAGCGCTTGCAGGCACTCTGAGTCGTCAAGACCACCGTTCGCCACCCGTGAGGCCGCTTCATGCGGCCGGGTCGCCGAAGGCGAACTGACCGCGAATTAATTCGCGCAACAGAAGGGAAACCATCGTGGCACGTTATACCGGACCGAAGGCCAAACTGGCCCGCCGTGAAGGCACGGATCTGTTTCTGAAGAGCGCCCGCCGAGGCCTCGATTCAAAATGCAAGCTCGACAGCAAGCCCGGCCAGCACGGCCGCATTTCGGGTGCCCGCACATCCGATTACGGCAAGCAGCTTCGGGAAAAGCAGAAGGTCAAGCGCATCTACGGTGTGCTCGAGCGCCAGTTCCGTCGCTATTACGCTGAAGCCGTGCGGCGTCGGGGCAACACCGGCGAGAATCTGCTCAAGCTTCTTGAAAGCCGGCTCGACAATGTCGTCTACCGCATGGGGTTCGGCTCCACTCGCGCCGAGGCGCGCCAGCTGGTCGGCCACAAGGCGCTATTGTTGAACGGCAAGCCGGTCAACATTCCGTCCATGCTTGTCCAGCCCAATGACGTGATCGCTGTTCGCGAAAAGTCGCGCGTGCAGGCCCGTATCGTTGATTCGCTCAACCTCGCCGATCAGCACGGTTTTCCCTCCTGGGTGTCGGTTGACAAGACCAAGATGGAAGGTGTGTTCAAGTCGACGCCCGATCGGGCGGACCTGGCTGGAGACATCAACGAGAGCCTGATCGTCGAGTTGTACTCGCGCTAATCTAAAGGATTGCCATGCAGACTGCCATGCTGAAGCCGCGCATCGTCGAGGTCGAGCAACTCGGTGCCGCTCATGCCCGCGTGGTGATGGAGCCGTTCGAACGCGGCTACGGTCACACGCTGGGCAACGCGCTACGCCGTGTGTTGCTCTCCTCAATGGTTGGCTATGCACCGACCGAAGTTCAGATTTCGGGCGTGGTGCACGAATACTCCACGATTGATGGCGTTCGTGAAGACGTCGTCGACTTGCTCCTCAACCTGAAGGGCGTGGTGTTCAAACTGCACAACCGAGATGAGGTGTTCGTCACCTTGCGCAAGGACAGTCCGGGCCCCGTCACTGCGGCCGACATCGACTTGCCGCACGACGTTGAAATCGTCAACCCCGAGCATGTCGTGGCGACCCTCACCGAAGGGGGGAAACTCGACATGTCGATCCGGGTCGAGCGGGGCCGTGGCTATGTTCCCGGCACGTTGCGAGAACTGCACGAGACAAAAACCATCGGCCGAATCGTGCTTGATGCGTCGTTTTCTCCGGTTCGCCGTGTGAGCTACCAGGTCGAGAGCGCACGCGTTGAGCAACGTACTGATCTTGACCGTCTGGTGGTCGATGTCGAAACCAACGGTGTGATCGCTCCCGAAGAGGCTGTGCGCCAGTCGGCGCGCATTTTGGTGGAGCAGCTCTCGGTGTTTGCTGCGCTCGAAGGGGGTGCCGAGCCTGGCTCGGAGACGCTGGGTGTGCTGGGTGTGGTGAGCCGGGGTGGACCGCAGATCGATCCGATCCTGGTTCGCCCGGTTGATGATCTCGAGCTTACGGTGCGTTCGGCCAACTGCCTCAAGGCCGAGAGCATCTACTACATCGGCGATCTGATCCAGCGTACCGAGAACGAGCTGCTGAAGACCCCCAACCTGGGTCGGAAGTCGCTCAACGAAATCAAGGAAGTGCTCGCCTCGCGTGGACTTACGCTCGGCATGAAGCTCGAAAATTGGCCGCCTGCGGGCCTCGAGCGCCCGTAAGCCTGAACGCGACCACAGGAAGCGAATCATGCGTCACCGTCACGGACTAAGAAAACTCAACCGCACCAGCGCCCACCGCGAGGCAATGCTGCGCAACCTCTGCATCGCGCTTTTGCGCCATGAGATGATCAAGACAACGTTGCCCAAGGCGAAGGAACTTCGCCGGGTCGTTGAACCGCTCATCACCTTGGGCAAGAAGCCTTCGCTTGCGAACCGCCGCTTGGCGTTTGATCGCCTGCGTGACCGCGATATCGTGGTCAAGCTCTTCAACGAGCTCGGACCGCGCTATGCGCAGCGCAACGGCGGCTACACCAGCATCCTCAAGTTCGGCTACCGCGTGGGCGACAATGCGCCAATGGCGCTTGTGCGGCTCATGGACCGCATCGAGGAAGCGGCAACCGCTCCCGTGGCCAGCTGATCGCCGCGTTTGCGCGGCTGATCCATGAGCGCAGTCCTCAGAGCCCGCGGGCTCGTCAAGCGCTTTGGCGATCACCGCGCGGTTGATGGTCTCGATCTCGAGGTTCCGGCGGGCGTCTGCTTCGGGTTGCTCGGACCCAACGGCGCTGGCAAGAGCACGACGCTCAGGATGCTGCTCGGGCTCACGCGGCCCGACGCGGGCGATATTCGCGTGCTCGGTCTCGAGGTGCCTCGCGAAGCCAGGGCGGTTCGCGAGCGAATCGGCGTGGTGCCGCAACTCGACGCACTCGACCCCGATTTCACCGTCGCTGAAAACCTGATCGTCTTCGCACGGTACTTTGGGGCCCGTGCGCAGGCAGCGCGACACGACCCTTCGGCACTGCTCGAATTTGCGGGGCTCGCCCACAAGCGGGACGCCCGCATCAATGAGCTTTCAGGTGGCATGAAGCGCCGCCTCACGCTGGCACGCGCGTTGGTCAATGACCCCGAACTGTTGCTGCTCGATGAGCCTACAACGGGACTCGATCCGCAGGCGCGGCACCTGATCTGGGACCGATTGAGGCAGTTGCTCGCGCGCGGCAAGTCGATCCTGGTGACGACGCATTTTATGGAAGAGGCCGAGCGACTGTGTGATCGGATCGCGATCATTGATCATGGCCGCTGTATTGCGATCGACTCGCCTGCGGGTCTCATTGCCACACATATCGAGCCGATCGTGCTTGAGATCATGCCAGGGCGTCCCGGCGCGGCGCTCCCGCCGATCGAGCCGCGCGGCGCAGAGCGCATCGAGCGGGTTGGCGAGACGCTCTACCTCTACACCGCAGATTCAGCGCGTGCTGCGATGCTTTCTGCCGTAGGTGATCTGCGGGTGCTGCGCCGCGCAGCCAATCTCGAGGATGTGTTTCTCAAGCTCACCGGACGGGATCTTCGTGATTGATCCGTCACGCGTACTGGCGGTGTACCGCCGCAACCTGCTCGTCTGGCGAAAGCTTGCGCCAGCCAGTCTGGTGGGCAATGTCGCCGAACCCCTAATCACGCTGCTCGCCTTCGGCTACGGCCTGGGCGCCTTTCTGGGCGAGGTTGACGGTGTCCCGTATATCGTGTTCCTCGCAGCCGGCGCGATCTGCATGAGCACCACGATGGCGGCGAGTTTTGAGTCGCTTTATTCGGCGTTTTCCAGAATGCAGGTGCAGCGCACCTGGGACTCGCTCATGAATGCACCGGTGGAGCTCGACGATATCCTGGTGGCCGAGTGGCTGTGGGCCGCGAGCAAGGCAACACTTTCCGGGGTGGCGATCGTGGTGGTTGCGTTTGCTTTGGGCGTGACACGGGCCCCGACCCTGCCAGCGGTGCTGCCGGTAATCCTGCTCACAGGGTTGTGCTTTGCGGCAATCGGATTGGTGTTCAATGCGCTCGCGCGAGGCTATGATTTTTTTACCTTCTACTTCACGCTCTGCCTGACGCCGATGATCTTTATCTCGGGGGTGTACTACCCCACGCATGCGTTGCCACCGTGGCTGGAAGCCGTGGCGGGCGTACTTCCGCTTGCGTCCGCTGTGAGCCTTGTTCGGCCGCTCGTCATTGGTGAATGGCCAGCGACGGTGGCGGGTCCACTCGCGCTTCTGGTCGGCTGGACCGTTGCCGCGTTCGCCCTCGCCCGATGGCTCACCCGGCGGCGTTTTCGGCACACCCTATGAGCACGCCCCGCGTCACGCCGACGCCGGTTGAAATCGAGCCCCCCGATAGCGTGGTGCTTGCGATCAGCAACGCGCCAGACGCGCAGACCGCCCAGACGCTTGCTCGCGCGCTGGTGGAGGAGCGCCTCGCGGCTTGCGTGAACCTGCTTGCGCCCTGCGTATCGATTTATCGTTGGCAGGGCGTGATCGAAGAGGCTTCCGAGGTGCCGATGTTGATCAAGACCTCGCGTCGTCGCTGGGTGGCGCTTGAGGCGCGGCTGCGGGAGCTCCACCCCTACGAGGTGCCAGAGCTGATCGCGCTCTCGCCCGCCGCGGTGTCGCCGGCCTACGCGAGCTGGCTGCTGGGGCAGACCCGGCGGAGCCCTCGGTGAGGGCTCCGCCGAGCCTGCCTCAGCGAGCCTGCCTTAACCAGCGCGCTGCATCCAGCGAGAAATAGGTGAGGATGCCGTCGGCGCCCGCGCGTCGCATGGCGAGCAGAGACTCCAGTACGACCGTGCGTTCGTCAAGCCAGCCGTTGGCGGCGGCTGCCTTCAGCATCGCGTATTCGCCACTGACCTGATAGACATAGGTTGGCACACGGAAGGTGTCCTTCACACGGCGCACGATGTCCAGGTAGGGCATGCCGGGCTTGACCATCACCATGTCTGCACCCTCTTGCAGATCGAAGGCCACTTCGCGCAGCGCTTCGTCAGAATTGGCCGGGTCCATCTGGTAGGTTTTCTTGTCGCTTTTGCCTAGATTGGATGCCGACCCGACGGCGTCGCGAAACGGGCCGTAGAAGCCCGAAGCGTATTTCGCCGAGTAAGCCATGATTCGGGTGTGAATGTGGCCGCCGGCTTCCAGCGCGGCGCGGATGGCGCCGATTCTGCCGTCCATCATGTCGGAGGGCGCAACGATATCGACCCCAGATTGCGCCTGAACGAGCGCCTGCTCGGCGAGGATGCCGGAAGTCTGGTCGTTGATCACATAGCCATTTTCATCGATCACGCCGTCCTGACCATGGCTGGTGTAAGGGTCGAGGGCGACGTCGGTGAGCACGCCGAGCTCAGGAAAGCGCCGCTTCAGGTCGGCGACCGCGCGCGGGACGAGGCCGTCGGGGTTAGCCGCCTCGCGACCGTCAGGCGTCTTGAGCGCCGGATCGATGACGGGAAATAGCGCGAGCACTGGAACGCCTAGTTCAAGACACTGCTCCGCAACGGGCGCCAGGAGATCAATCGACAGGCGCTCAACCCCGGGCATGGATGCAACCGGCTGGCGAACCCCTTTTTCGTCTAGGACAAACACCGGGTAAATGAGGTTGTCCGGGCTGAGTCGATGTTCACGGACTAGACGTCTGGAGAAGTCGTTTCGACGATTTCGCCGCAATCGGGTACCAGGAAATGCTCCAAACGTTGAAAAATCGCTTCCCATTGACGAATTCCCCTTTTAGACAATCAACTAATTCTTGACCACGTTTGTCCACGACGTATCATGAACAACAGATGATTTTGGTCATCTCCCGCTTCTCCTCCCTGAGCGGGCGCCCTCCGGCTCGGATGGCATTCGTCCCCGAACGTCTAGGCGTTCGGGGCTTTTTTTGCCTGCCGCGCGCGGACCCCTCAGGCCGCCGGCTCGCGCGCCTCGACGATCCAGCGCTCGAGCAGCACGCGTACCGATTCCACACCAAGTCCAGTGTTGGCCGAAAAGGCAGTGAGCGTCAAGTTGAGATGACGAACCATGTCGTCAAGAGCTTGCTTCACGCTCGCGAGCGTTCGGCTGCGCTCGGCGTTTCCCTGCTTGTCTGACTTGGTGAGCAGCACCAGGACGCGCTGGTCGGGCGGGATGAAATCAAGCAGCTGGCGATCGAGCACAGTGACGCCACGCCGGCAGTCCATGACCAGTACGATGCCGGCCAGGCTCGAACGCGCCTCGAGGTAGCGGCCGGCCAATCGATCCCAGCCAGCCCGGACCGTCGCAGGCGTGGCGGCGTATCCGTAACCGGGGGCATCAACCAGATAGCCGGTGGGCTCAAAGTGCTCAGGGCCCAACGCGAAAAAATTAAGCGCCTGGGTGCGGCCCGGTGTTTTGCTTGAAAAAGCAAGGCGCCGTCGCTGGCAGAGCGTGTTGATCGCAGAAGACTTGCCCGCGTTGGAGCGACCGACAAACACCACCTCGGGCGCGCCCGGAGGCGGGAGCTGATCGAGGCGCGCGACCGTGGTGGCAAAACGGGCGGTGAGAAGAAGCGATGACACGGGAGAGGCCTAGCGCGCGAGCAGGTCGCGCGGTGAAAGGGGGCCATGCGGCGGCGGATCGCTTACAGAGGAGGCGCCCGCGCGACCCGGGGGTGGAAGACGACAACACCGAACCTGCTGTGCGAGCTCGGTCGATGGCCGTCGATCTCCGGCGGTATTGTACAATTTCAGGTTTGTGTCTCGCCGCACCGGGTCCGCCATGCTCCGTTCTGTCTCGATTGTCGCCTCCATTCTGACCGCGCTCGGCCTTGCCGTGAGTTCGACCACGCTTGCCCAGTCCGCGGGCAAGCCCGACCTAAAAAAGGGCGCTGACATCGCCTCTCAGGTCTGCGCCGGCTGCCATGGTGCGGACGGCAACAGCCCCACACCCGCCAACCCGAAGCTCGCCGGCCAGCATGCTGAGTATCTCGCCAAGCAGCTCGCCAACTTCAAGGCGAAGCCCGGCGCGAAAGAGCCGGAGCGTAACAACGCCATCATGGGGGCGTTCGCTGCGCAGCTGTCGTCAGACGACATGCGTAATGTGGCCGCTTTCTATGCGTCGCAACCGCTCACGCCGGCTGCCGCGCGCGACAAGACCTTGGTCGAACTTGGGCGCAACATCTACCGGGGCGGCATTGCGGCGAAGGGTGTTCCGGCGTGCGCGGGCTGTCATGGCCCGAGCGGCGCCGGCCTGCCCGCCCAATACCCGCGTCTTCAGGGCCAATATGCCGAGTACACCGAGTCCCAGCTCACGGGATTCCGTCAGGGCACGCGAGCAAACAACGCGTCCATGACTGCCATCTCTGCTCGACTTTCCGACGTCGAGATCAAGGCTGTTTCCGACTATATCGCCGGCCTTCGATAAGGCTTAAGCGCGGTCGCCGGGCGCGCTGCATTCGCCCCGGCCTCGCCGCGCGATCCCGTCTACACTTGTATGGGCCGGCCGCTGCGAATGCGGCGCTCGGGCTCTTTCTGGTTCGTCAAGCCAGGGCAGCATCGTTCATCTTGCCTTCGCAGGACCCTTGGGCTGTCGCGTTGTGGGGGTGTTCACGCGCGGCTGGTGCCGGCTCTGCGAAGATCGCACTTCACACCCAGGAGCCGACATGCTGATCCGAACGCACGACGCGAGCACGCCGCCAGTCTCAGACATTACGCCTCGTGAGGTGTGGCGTAACCGGCGCCAACTGCTTGCGGCCGCAGGCGGCACCGCGCTTGGGGCAGCGCTACCCGCACTCGCGCCAACTGAGGCGCAGGCCTCCAGCGCCATCATGCAGGGCGGCGATCCCAAGGCGCAGAAACTTGCGGCGACCGCTTCGAAACTCTCTACCCCCGAGCGTGCCACGCCCTACAAGGTCGTCACCACCTACAACAATTTCTACGAGTTTGGCACCGAGAAGGACGATCCGGTCAAACACGCCCATCGTCTGCGCACGCGCCCCTGGTCGGTTCGCGTCGAGGGCGAGGTGGCCAAGCCTCGTAGCTTCGATATCGAGGAGCTGCTCACGCTCGCGCCGCTCGAGGAGCGCATTTACCGGATGCGCTGTGTCGAGGGCTGGTCGATGGTGATCCCCTGGATCGGCTATCCGCTTGCCGAATTAATCCGCCGCGTCGAGCCCACCTCGAAAGCACGCTATGTGGAATTCGTGACGCTCGCAGACCCGAAACAAATGAACGGGCTCGCAATTCCGGTCATCACCTGGCCCTATATGGAAGCGCTACGGCTCGATGAGGCCATGCATCCGCTGACCCTCTTTACGGTCGGGCTGTACGGTGAGGTGCTGCCCAACCAGAATGGCGCGCCAGTGCGGCTGGTCGTGCCCTGGAAGTATGGCTTCAAGAGCGCCAAGTCGCTGGTGAGCATCCGCTTTGTCGAGAAACAGCCCAACACCAGTTGGATGCGCTCGTCGCCCGAGGAATACGGCTTCTATTCCAACGTCAATCCCGAAGTGAGCCATCCCCGCTGGTCGCAGGCCACTGAGCGCAGGCTCGGTGAGGATGGGTTCATGCAGCGCCGCCGCCCCACGCTGATGATGAATGGCTATGCCGACCAGGTTGGGAGCCTCTACGCCGGGATGGATCTGCGACGCAACTTCTGACGCGGCCGGGCGCGTCCGTGTGGCTGTCGATCGCCTGGGTCCGCGGTCTGGTGATCGCGGCCTCGATGCTGCCGATGTTTCGGCTGGTGCTCTGGCCGGTGCTGGATCGGGCGGGCGCCAACCCGGTTGAGTTTGTGACCCGCTCAAGCGGCACCTGGACCTTGGTCTTCCTGCTGCTTGCTCTATCGGTGAGTCCGCTTCGGCGACTCACCGGAGCCGGGTGGCTGATGCGACTGCGTCGCCCACTCGGACTGGCAAGCTTTGCCTACGCCCTGGCGCACCTTGCAACCTGGGTCTGGCTCGAGCACTGGTTTGAGATCGCCCCGATGATCAGTGATGTGCTCAAGCGTCCCTTCATCACTGCCGGGTTCGCTGCGCTGGTCTTGCTCATTCCTCTTGCCCTCACATCGACTGACGCGATGGTTCGCAGGCTGGGGCGCCGATGGTCGACGCTCCATCGGCTGGTCTATGCGGCCGCGGTGCTGGCGGTGCTTCACTACTGGTGGCACAAGGCTGGCAAAGCCGATGTGACCGAGCCCGCGCTCTATGCGTTGGCACTGGCTGCGCTCCTCGGGTGGCGCGTGGTGGTGCGCCTTCGCCGCTGACGGCCTCTCCTCCTTCAGTCGGGCAGGCGGTGCTCGAGCGCGAATAACGACTCGATGGACTCACGCTCGCGGATGAGGTGTATGCGTTCGCCATCGACCAGCACCTCGGCGGCGCGTGGCCGGGTGTTGTAGTTGGAGCTCATGGCCATGCCGTAGGCGCCAGCGGACATGACCGCAAGCAGGTCGCCCTCGGCGAGGCAGAGCTGTCGTCCGCGCGCGAGCCAGTCGCCCGACTCGCACACTGGACCAACGATGTCGAACTGCGCCGACTCGCCCTCGCGCGGCCGCACCGGTTGCACGCCATGCCAGGCTTCATAGAGCGCTGGCCGCATGAGATCGTTCATGCCGGCATCGACGATTGCGAAGCGGTGCTCGCCGTTACGCTTGAGGTACTCGACCCGGGTGAGCAGCACGCCCGCATTGCCCACGATCGAACGGCCAAACTCGAACAGGATTTCGTAGCGGGCGCCGCGCGGGTGTGCATCGAGTCGATTGAATACGGCATTGATCAACGCGGCCCGCGAGGGCGGCGTCTCGTTGTCATAGCTGATGCCCAGACCCCCGCCCAGGTCGATGTGGTGTAGCTCGATCCCCGCTTCGTGCAGGCGGTCCACGAGCTCGAGCACCTTGTCGAGTGCTGCGGTGAAAGGCTCGAGACTCGTGATCTGAGACCCGATGTGGCAATCGATCCCTACGACATCAAGGTGTGGGAGCGCGCACGCCCGTTGATAGGCGGCCAGCACGTCTTCGTGCGGGATACCGAACTTGTTTTCGCGAAGACCCGTGGAAATGTACGGGTGCGTGCCCGCGTCGACATCGGGGTTGACGCGCAGCGACACGGGCGCGCGCCGTCCCATCTCGCCCGCAATCTGGTCGAGCCGCTCAAGCTCTGCCTGCGACTCGACGTTGAAGCAGCGAACGCCGGCCGTGAGCGCTTCGCGAATCTCTGCGGAGGATTTACCGACCCCAGAAAACACGGTGCGCGCCGCGCTGCCGCCGGCTGCGAGCACGCGGCGCAGTTCGCCTGCCGAGACGATGTCAAAGCCCGCCTGCTCGCGTGCGAGCAGATCGATCACGGCAAGATTGGAATTGGCTTTGAGCGCATAGCAGACCAGTACGCGTCGCCCCGCGCAGGCCGCTGAAAATTCCCGCCAGGCGTCGGTGATGGCGCGGCGCGAGTAAACGTAGCAGGGCGTGCCAAACCGTGCAGCAAGGGCTTCAAGTGCTACATCTTCGGCGTAGAGCTGGCCGTCGCGAAACAGGAAAGCGTTCATCGGTTGGCGGGCGCATCGGGCGCCGGGCTGGACGGGTTGGAAAGATCAGGCGCCGGGCGAATTGTGCAGGGCGGGGGGCTACCGTCTGCGCAGGGTCGCTTGGGCAGCGGACTGGAGGTCAGCGGCCCTTTGGTACCGCAGCCGGCCAGCGCAATGAGCGATAGCAGAGCTGTGGTGAGTAGAATCCGCGATCGGAACTGACCAGATTTCGCGGTGGTCGTTGCAGTCATCAGCGCCGCTACCCGGACAGGCCCCTTCTCCATGACCAAGGCAGTCTAGCATGAGCACCGAAGCGCCCTTTGAGCATCTGATCGACCAGACCCTGCGGGCCATTGAGGACGCGCTCGATGCCTCGGCGATCGACATCGATACCCATCGCAGCGGGCCGGTGCTGACGCTCGAGTTTGATGACGACTCGAAGATCGTGATCAATGGTCAGGAAGCGGTGCGTGAGCTTTGGGTGGCCTGCCGCGCTGGCGGCTTTCACTTTCGGCGCGAGGCCGGTCAATGGCTCGATACACGCGGTGCGGGTGAGCTCTTTGCCTGTCTGTCACGCTGGGTGAGCGCGCAGGGTGGCGTGGCGGTGAGGCTCGCCGGGCGCTGACGGGGCGACCAGCGCCGATTAGCGTCGTGGCTCGGTCAGTGCTGCGGTCACGGGCGCATCGCCCCGCCATTGGACACCCGAGTCAAACCGCGGCGCGGGCGGCGGGGGCACCGCCGAGGGCCGCTCATCGACCCCGAGGCTCCGAATTCCCTGTCCCGGCCGCGTTTCGGTGAGATAAAACTCGCCATCAAGCTTCACCACACCAGGCGGCTGCACGCGCGTGATTTCAGGCGAGCGTGAGAGCGCCTGACCCATGTAGTTGATCCAGATGGGGAGCGCGAGGCCGCCGCCGGTTTCCCGCTCGCCGAGCTTTCTCGGTTGGTCATGACCGACCCAGACCGCAGCGGCAATCGCCGGGTTGTAGCCGACGAACCAGGCATCGTGCGCGTCGTTGGTGGTGCCGGTCTTGCCCGCTAGATCTTGTCGCTTGAGCGATTGCGCCCGTGTTGCCGTGCCGCTTGAGACCACGGTCTGCAGCAGGCTGTCGACCAGGAATGCATTGCGGGCGTCGATTGCCCGGCGCGCTTCATCACCCGCCCGCCCGGGACGCGCCTGGGCGAGCATCCGGCCCTGCGTGTCGGTGATGCGCGTGATGAGATAGGGATCGACCCGGTAGCCGCCGTTGGCAAACACCGAATAGCCAGCGGCCATCTGGAGCGGCGTCACCGATCCTGCGCCCAGGGCCATCGTGAGATAGGGCGGGTGGCGCTCGGCATCAAAGCCGAACCGGGTGACATAGGACTGCGCATAGTTCGGGCCGATGGCATCGATCAGCCGGATCGAGACCATGTTCTTGGACTTGGCCATGGCCTCGCGCAGCGTCATCGGGCCCTCGAAGCGGCCATCATAGTTTTTGGGCTCCCAGAGCCGATCGCCGGTTCGGCGGGGGTCGATCTGGACGGGCGCGTCGTTCACGATGGAGCTGGTCAGAAAGCCCTTTTCGAGCGCTGCCGAAAAGATGAAGGGCTTGAAGCTTGACCCGGGCTGGCGCCAGGCCTGTGTGACGCGATTGAACTTGTTCCGGGAAAAATCAAACCCACCCACCATGGCCCGGATCGCGCCATCAACCGGGGCGATTGCTACCAGCGCCGCCTCGACATCAGGGAGCTGGCTGATTTCGAATTGTCCGTTGCGGGTTTCGACGATTCGGACCAGCGACCCCCGGCGGATTCGGCGGGCCGGTGCGGCCCGGTCGGTGAGCGCGCTTGCAACAAAACGCAGGCCCTCGCCCTGAATGCTGACCGGTTCGGTATTGCGGCCGCGCGTGACGGTCACTCGGCCAGCCGAGGCCTGCAGCACGACCGCAGCGATGAACTCATCGACATCGTCAGCTTCGCCCAGCGCGGTTTCGACCTGTTCTTCGGCCCGCCGTGCGTTGGTGGAAAGCTCGATCTGTGCTTCGGGTCCACGGTAGCCGTAGCGTCGATCGTATTCGAGCAGTCCGGCCCGCACCGCCGCGTTGGCCGCGCGTTGCTCGGCTGCGATCAGGGTGGTGTGCACCACCAGGCCCGCCGAGTAGGTGTCCTCGCGGAACTGTTCCCAGGCAAGCTGCCGTGCCATTTCTGCGGCGTGCGGTGCAAGCGGCAGGAGTTCCTGACGGGGCTTGGCAAGCCGCAGCGGCTCGTCGAGGGCGGCCTGGTACTGCACATCGGTGAGAAACCCGGCGTCACGCATGCGGCGCAGGATATAGCGCTGGCGCTCGGTGGCGCGTTTGGGGTTGACCATCGGGTTGAACCGGGAGGGCGCTTTGGGCAGGCCCGCAAGCATCGCCGCCTGCCCCGCGCTCAGTTCGGCGAGGGGCTTACCGAAGTAGGTTTGCGCGGCCGCCGCGAAGCCATAGGCGCGCTTACCGAGAAAAATCTGATTGATGTAGAGCTCGAGGATTTGTTCTTTGCTGAGCGTTTCCTCGATCCGTAGCGCAATCAGAATCTCAACGATTTTGCGGGTGTAGGTGCGCTCGGGTGACAGAAAAAACTCGCGCGCGAGTTGCATCGTGATGGTGCTTGCCCCCTGTTCGGTGCCACCCGACAGAAGATTGACTACCGCGGCCCGCGCCACGCCGATCAGATCGATACCCACATGCTCGAAGAAGCGCGCGTCTTCGGCGGCGACGATTGCGTTTTTCATGACCTCGGGAACGTCCTGGACGCGCACGAAGGTTCGTCGCTCCTCGCCAAATTCTCCGATCAGGACGCCGTCGGCGGTGAGGATGCGAAGCGGAATACGCGGCTTGTAGTCGAGGAGCGAGTCGAGCGGCGGCAACCGGTCATTGATGAGCAGGGTGGCGAGCGACCCGGTGAGCACGATGGCAGCGGCGAGCGCGAAGGGCGCCACGGCGAGCGCGAGCAGCAGCCGCCCTAAGCGAAGGGGCCGCTTGGCGGGGGGCGGCACGGATCCAGAGTCAGGCGGGGGCGATCGGCGGGTCATGACAAACCGGCGCGGCGTGCGCGCCCGGTTCCGGCGGGGGATCCCAAATTATACGGGGGCCTTTTCTGATTTAATCCGTAACCGTGCGCAACATCATTCTCATCGGCATGATGGGATCAGGAAAATCCACCGTCGGTCGGCGGCTTGCCTCGACACTCGGCCGCCCGTTTGTCGACGCAGATACCGTGCTTGAACGGCGTTGTGGCGTTCCGATCTCGACCATCTTCGAACTCGAGGGAGAGGCCGGCTTTCGCCGTCGCGAAGCGCAGCTGATCGCGGAACTCGCGCAGCCAACGGGTTGTGTGCTTGCCACGGGCGGCGGCGCAGTGCTGAATGCCGAGAGCCGCGCGCTGCTCCACCGCGAGGGGTTCGTGGTGTACCTGCAGGCGGGGGTTGGTGACCTCTGGCAGCGGCTGCGACGCGACCGGGCGCGCCCGCTTCTTCGCACCAGCGACCCCAGGGCGCGTGTCGAGGCGCTGGTCGAGCAGCGCGACCCGCTTTATCGCGAGGCGGCGCACCGTGTCATTCCCACGGGCCGACAGCCGGTCGATCGTACCGTCGCAGACATCCTGGCGGCGCTGCCCCCCGACCTCGCAGCCGATGCCCGGCCGGCGGATCCGTCGGTGTCCGATGCGGCCTGAGCGGGCCCGGGTCGATACCCGACGGGTCCGCCTCGAATCCCCTCTACCAGGAATTCTTTCATGAGTGTTCATCGTCTTGAGGTTGCGTTGGGCGAACGCAGCTATCCGATTCTGGTGGGTCCGGGACTGCTTGACGGGGGCGCGGAGCTCGCCGGGCTGGCCGCCGGCCGGCAGGTCGCCATCGTGACCAACGCGCGGGTCGATGCCCTGTACGGAGATCGGCTGCGGCGGGCTGTTGGGCTTGCTTCGCCGGCGGCCTCCATCACGATCGCACTCGAGGAGGGCGAGCAGCACAAAGACTGGTCGTCCCTCAACCGGGTGTTCGACGCGCTTCTCGCGGCACAGTTCGATCGTCGCTGCCTGATCGTGGCACTGGGCGGCGGGGTGGTGGGCGATACGGCGGGGTTTGCCGCGGCAACTTACCAGCGCGGCGTCGACTTTGTCCAGGTACCCACGACGCTGCTCGCGCAGGTCGACTCATCGGTGGGCGGCAAGACCGCGATCAACCATCCGCGCGGCAAGAACATGATCGGCGCGTTCCATCAGCCGCGGTTGGTGCTCGCCGATACCGACACGCTTGCGAGCCTGCCTCCGCGTGAATTGTCGGCGGGTATCGCGGAAATGCTCAAGCACGGCGCGATCGCCGATCCCGACTATCTCGCGGTGCTGGAGGCCGGCATGGCGCAGCTCCGTGCCGGGGACGCGGCCGCGCTTGCCGCCGCAGTGGTTCGGTCGTGCGAAATCAAGGCGGGCGTCGTGGGGGCTGATGAGCGCGAGTCGGGCTTGCGCGCCATTCTGAATTTTGGTCACACCTTCGGACATGCCATTGAGGCGGGCGCCGGTTATGGGCAGTGGCTGCACGGCGAGGCGGTGGGAACCGGCATGGTGATGGCAGCTGACCTGTCGCGTCGGTTGGGGCTCATCGACGCCGCCGTGCCCGAGCGGCTAAGGGCCGCGGTGGCGGCTGCGGGGTTGCCGGTTGAGGGGCCGGGCTGGCCTGCCGAGCGCTATGTGCAGCTGATGAGCGTCGACAAGAAGGCCTCGCAGGGCATTCCGAAGTTTGTGCTGCTGGAGGCTCTGGGCCGCGCGGTGGTGCGTTCGGCACCCGCCGATCTGGTCCATCAGACCTTGCGCGCCTGTTCGGCGGCGCACTGAGCGCCCGGGGCCGCAAGTGGTCGGGCTCACAGGGTCGTCGCGCGCCGTCTGGGCGGCCGATCCCGCTTGCTCGGTCGGTCGAATGCATGCGGAGCCCCCGGCTGTGGGCCGGACGGCTTTTCAGCGCGACCGCGACCGAATCGTGCATTGCACCGCTTTTCGAAGGCTGGAATACAAGACGCAGGTGTTCATCAATCACGAAGGTGATCTGTACCGCACACGGCTGACGCATTCGATCGAGGTGGCACAGATTGCCCGGACGGTCGCGCGCGCGCTGGGCCTCGATGAAGACCTGACCGAGGCCGTGTCGCTTGCCCATGATCTGGGGCACACGCCGTTTGGCCATGCCGGACAAGACGCACTCGACGCCGCCATGGCGAGCTGGGGGGGCTTTGAACACAACCTGCAGTCGCTTCGCGTGGTCGACGAGCTTGAGCAGCGCTATGCGGCGTTTGACGGGCTCAATCTGAGCTTTGAGACCCGCGAGGGCATCCTCAAGCGCTGCCGGCCTGAACTCGCGCAGGCGCTGGGTGAGGTGGCGGGCCGGTTCCTGCGCGGGGGATCTCCCTGTCTGGAGGCGCAGATCGCCAACCTTGCCGACGAAATCGCCTACAGCAACCATGATGTCGACGATGGCCTTCGGGCCGGGTTGATCGACCAGGAGGCGCTGCAGACGGTTGACCTCTTCGCACGCCACAGCGGTGCAGTGCGCGAGCGCTATCCGGCGCTGGCCGAGCGCAGGCGGGTGCACGAGACCATCCGCCGGATGATCAGCGAACTGATCGAAGACCTGACCGCTGAGACCTTGCGACGGGTGTCGGCGGCGGGCGTTCGAGACGTTGCCGAGGTGCGCGCGAGCCCGCCGCTCGCGGCTTTTTCCGCCCCGATCCGGCGTGACCTCACCCAGCTCAAACGCTTTCTCGCCGAACGTCTCTATCAGCACCCCCGCGTGGAGGCCGTGATGGGCGCAGCGCGCACGGTGGTGAGTGAGCTGTTCGCGAGCTACCGCGAGGAGCCCCAGGCCCTGCCCACCGAGCATCGCGAACGGTTCGGCCGGCTGGGCGAGCGTGCGATCGCTGACTACATCGCCGGCATGACCGACCGGTTCGCGATTCGCGCGCACCATGAACTCACCGGCCGGCGGGTTCCGGAGTTCGACGCCGGGTGAGCAGCTCGCTCGGCTATCAGCGGGTGCGACCGCGATATACTTTAAAGTTCGACTGTAAAAAACCGCAATCGTGACCCGGGCTCTTCTGCAGCGCGCAAAATTCGCCAAGCGGTAGCGCATTCAGGTCGCGCTGGCCAATTCGGGTTTTCGACTGTAACCAGGCGAACCACCCAAGCCGGCGGAGGTCATGGCGCAGTGCCGCATTGATGGCTGCTCTCCCCGTCAGGCGACTGGCGAGCCGCCCGTCGGTGCGGCTGCGCAAACGTGCATTACCGACACCGTCCGGTCAAAGGGTTCTGGAGCTTAGACATGTCCTCACTTAGCAGTGCGCAGCCATCCGTCCCTGGCATTCAGGGGCTCTACGATCCCGTGAACGAACACGATTCGTGCGGCGTGGGTTTTATCGCCCATATCAAGGGTAAGAAAAGCCATCGCATCATCGAGCAGGGTTCGCAGATTCTCTGCAATCTCGATCACCGTGGTGCGGTGGGCGCTGACCCCCTGATGGGCGATGGCGCGGGCATGCTGATCCAGATCCCGGATCAGTTCTTTCGCGAGGAAATGGCGCGCCAGGGCGTGACACTGCCGCCGGCCGGTGAATACGGCGTCGGCATGGTGTTTCTGCCCAAAGAGCATGCGTCGCGGCTCGCCTGCGAGCAGGAGATGGAGCGCGCGATTCGAGCCGAGGGGCAGATTCTGCTGGGTTGGCGCGATGTGCCGATCGATCGCGAGATGCCCATGTCGCCCACGGTGAAGGCAAAAGAGCCCATCATTCGCCAGGTATTCATTGGCCGTGGTCCCGACGTGATGGTGACCGATGCGTTGGAACGAAAGCTCTACGTCATCCGCAAGACCGCGAGCCACGCCATCCAGAAGCTCGCGCTCGCGCACGGCAAGGAATACTTCGTGCCGTCCATGTCGGCGCGCACCATTGTCTACAAGGGGCTCTTGCTGTGCGGTCAGGTGGCGCAGTACTACCGCGACTTGCAGGATCCGCGCGTGGTGTCAGCCTTCGCACTGGTGCATCAGCGCTTTTCCACCAACACTTTCCCCGAGTGGCCGCTTGCCCACCCCTACCGGATGGTTGCGCACAACGGCGAAATCAACACGGTCAAGGGTAACTACAACTGGCTTCGCGCGCGCGAGGGCGTGATGCGCTCGGCGGTGCTCGGCGAGGATCTCGCCAAGCTCTATCCGGTGGTCTATGCCGGCCAGTCCGATACCGCCACGTTTGATAACTGCCTGGAGCTGCTCGTGATGGCGGGCTACCCCATCGCGCAGGCGGTCATGATGATGATCCCCGAGGCCTGGGAGCAGCACACGCTCATGGACGCGAAGCGGCGCGCGTTCTATGAGTTTCATGCAGCGATGATGGAACCCTGGGATGGCCCGGCCGCCATTGCCTTCACCGATGGCCGCCAGATCGGTGCCACGCTCGATCGGAACGGACTGCGTCCGGCGCGCTACTGCGTGACCGATGACGACATGGTGATCATGGCCTCTGAGTCGGGCGTGCTGCCCATCCCTGAGAGTCGAATCATCAAGAAATGGCGCCTGCAGCCGGGCAAGATGTTCCTGATCGACCTCGAGCAGGGCCGCATCATCGATGACGCGGAGCTCAAGTCGCAGCTCGCCAACAGCAAGCCTTACCGTGAGTGGATCGAAGCCATTCGCGTCAAGCTCGATGAAATCGGCTCGCTCGATGCCGACATCGAAACTGACCGCCGCGAGCTCGCACCCGCCGTGCCGCTTCTCGATCGCCAGCAGGCCTTTGGCTACACCCAGGAAGACCTCAAGTTCCTGATGACGCCGATGGCGATAAGCGGCGAAGAAGCCATAGGCTCAATGGGCAATGACTCGCCGCTTGCGGTGCTGTCAGCGAAGAACAAGCCGCTCTTCAATTATTTCAAGCAGCTCTTTGCGCAGGTCACCAATCCGCCGATCGATCCGATCCGCGAGCAGATGGTGATGTCGCTGGTGTCTTTTGTGGGCCCGCGGCCCAACCTGCTTGATCTGAACAACATCAATCCGCCGATCCGGCTTGAGTTGTCTCAGCCGGTGCTCGATTTCGACGAAATGTCGAGGCTGCGCCACATCGAGCACTACACCGGCGACAAGTTCCGCGCCTACACGCTTGACATCACTTATCCGGTGGAATGGGACGCCGAAGGCATTGAGGCGCGGATTGCGTCGCTTTGCGCCGAAGCGCGTGATGCGGTGCGCTCGGGCTACAACATCCTGATTGTGTCCGATCGCGCGGTGAGCAGCGAAAGAGTCGCGATTCCAGCGCTTCTTGCCACCAGCGCCATCCACCTTGATCTGGTCGATAACGGGCTTCGCACGTCTGCCGGCCTGGTGGTGGAAACGGGTTCCGCGCGCGAGGTGCATCACTTTGCGCTCCTCGCGGGCTATGGCGCTGAGGCGATCCATCCCTATCTCGCACTCGAAACACTTGCCGAGATGGCCCGTGGACTGCCCAGCGACCTGGGGCCCGAGAAGGCGATCAAGCACTATGTGAAGGCGGTGGGCAAAGGTCTCATGAAGGTCATGTCCAAGATGGGCATCTCGACCTACATGAGCTATTGCGGCGCGCAGATTTTCGAAGCAGTGGGGCTCTCGGACGCGCTGGTGGCCCGCTACTTCGCCGGCACGCCGTCCAAGGTGGGCGGCATCGGCATTTTCGAAGTGGCCGAGGAGGCGCTGCGCCTTCATCGCTCGGCATTCGGCAACGACCCGGTACTTGCGCGCGCGCTCGAAGCGGGTGGCGAGTACGCGTTCCGGATCCGTGGCGAAGACCACATGTGGACACCCGATTCCATCGCGAAGCTGCAGCACGCCACCCGCTCGGGAAGCTTCTCCACCTATCGCGAATATGCGCAACTCATTAACGATCAGAGCGTGCGGCACATGACGCTGCGCGGCCTCTTCGATTTCCGCTTTGACCCGGCCCAGGCAGTGGCCATCGAGGAGGTGGAACCGGCCGCCGATATCGTCAAGCGCTTCGCAACCGGCGCCATGTCGCTCGGCTCGATCTCCACCGAGGCGCACACCACGCTCGCAGTGGCCATGAACCGGATCGGCGGCAAGTCGAACACCGGCGAAGGGGGCGAGGACGAAATGCGCTATCGCGCCGAAATGCGCGCCGGTGCCTCGGTGGTCAAGGATGGCGACACCGTGGGTAGCGTGATCGGGCGCGACCGCGTCGAGGCCGATATCGCCCTGAAGGCGGGCGATTCGCTACGCTCCAAGATCAAACAGGTCGCGTCGGGCCGCTTTGGTGTCACGGCCGAATATCTCGCGAGCGCCGACCAGATCCAGATCAAGATGGCCCAGGGCGCCAAGCCCGGCGAGGGCGGGCAGTTGCCCGGGCACAAGGTGTCCGACTACATCGGCAAGCTTCGTTATTCGGTGCCGGGCGTGGGCCTCATTTCACCGCCGCCGCACCATGACATCTATTCCATCGAAGATCTTGCGCAGCTTATCCACGACCTGAAGAACGCCAATTCGCGGGCTTCGATCTCGGTGAAGCTGGTTTCGGAAATCGGTGTCGGCACGGTGGCCGCAGGCGTGGCCAAGGCCAAAGCCGACCATGTGGTGATTGCCGGCCATGATGGCGGCACGGGCGCCTCGCCCCTCTCGTCGATCAAGCATGCCGGCACACCCTGGGAACTGGGCCTCGCCGAAACCCAGCAGACGCTGGTGTTGAACGGGCTTCGCGGCCGCATTCGCGTGCAGGCCGATGGCCAGATGAAGACCGGCCGCGATGTGGTGATTGGCGCACTCCTCGGTGCCGATGAGTTCGGCTTTGCCACCGCGCCCCTCGTGGTGGAAGGCTGCATCATGATGCGCAAGTGTCACCTGAACACCTGTCCGGTGGGGGTTGCCACCCAGGACCCGGTCTTGCGCAAGCGCTTTCAGGGTAAGCCCGAGCATGTCGTCAACTACTTCTTCTTTGTGGCCGAAGAGGTGCGCGAACTGATGGCAAAGCTGGGTGTGCGTCGGTTTGACGATCTGATCGGACGCGCCGATCTGCTCGACATGCGAAAGGGTGTTTCGCACTGGAAGGCCCGCGGGCTCGACTTCTCGCGCATCTTCCATCAGCCTGAGGTCGCCGCCAATGTGCCGCGGTATCAGGTTGATACGCAGGATCACGGCCTTGCGCATGCACTCGACAACAAGATGATCGAGCTGGCAAAGCCCGCGCTCGAGCGGCGGGAGAAGGTGTCATTCATCCTTCCCATCCGCAACGTGAATCGCACGGCCGGCACCATGCTCTCGGGCGAAGTGGCGCGACGCTACGGCCACGAGGGCCTCGCCGACGACTGCATTCATGTGCAGCTGAAGGGCACGGCAGGCCAGAGCTTTGGCGCCTTCCTCGCGCGCGGCATCACACTCGATCTGGTGGGCGAGGGCAACGATTACGTGGGCAAGGGTCTGTCAGGCGGACGCGTGATCGTGCGTCCCACCAATGACTTCCGGGGCGCTTCTGACCAGAACATCATCGTAGGCAACACCGTGCTCTACGGCGCGATCGAGGGCGAGGCCTTTTTCAGCGGCGTGGCGGGCGAGCGGTTTGCGGTGCGCAATTCCGGCGCGACCGCGGTGGTTGAGGGCACAGGCGATCACGGTTGCGAATACATGACTGGCGGCACGATCGTGGTGCTGGGCGCAACCGGTCGCAACTTCGCAGCGGGCATGTCAGGCGGTATCGCGTATGTCTACGATCCCGAAGCCGTCTTTGAATCGCACTGCAATTTGTCCATGGTGGCGCTCGAGCGGGTGCGCTCCACCAAAGAGCAACTCGAGCAGACCGATCCTTCAAGCTGGCATAAAGGCGAGTGCGACGAAATCATCCTCAAAGGACTGATCGACAAACACTTCCTGCTGACCGGCAGCGGCAAGGCGAGGCGACTTCTCGAGAACTGGGAGCAGGCGCGCGCGGCGTTCGTGAAAGTGTTCCCGAACGAATACCGACGCGCCCTCGGCGAGATCAACACCAAGGCGGCGGTGGCTTCGCGCCCCGCCAAAGTCAGCGCCTGAGCGAACGGCGCGGCTGCGCGGGCAGGCCCTCCGGGGCCGGCGCTGCCTGGCCGTGCGAGCAGAGACCAACGCAACTACGACGGATAGGCAGTCAATCATGGGTAAGGTCACCGGATTTCTGGAGTTCGAGCGGCTCGAAGAAGCTTACGAAGATACGAGCGCGCGCGTTCATCACTATCGCGAGTTCGTGCTTCACCTCGATGATGCGGCGGCCGCACGTCAGGGGGCGCGTTGCATGGATTGCGGTATTCCGTTCTGCCAGAACGGCTGCCCGATCAATAACATCATCCCCGACTGGAACGATCTGGTGTACCGGGGCGATTGGCGACAGGCGATCGACACCCTTCATTCCACCAATAACTTCCCCGAGTTCACCGGGCGGGTGTGTCCGGCGCCGTGCGAGGCGGCCTGCACGCTCAACATCAATAACGACCCGGTGGGCATCAAGTCGATCGAGCACGCGATCATCGACAAGGCCTGGGAGATGGGCTGGGTGCAGCCACAGCCCGCAGCGGTCAAGACCGGCAAGCGGGTGGCCGTGATCGGGTCAGGTCCTGCGGGGCTGGCCTGCGCGCAGCAGCTTGCGCGGGCCGGTCATGATGTGACGGTGTTCGAGAAGAATGATCGATTGGGCGGGCTGCTGCGCTACGGCATCCCCGACTTCAAGATGGAAAAAACTCACATCGATCGCCGGGTCGATCAAATGGAGGCCGAAGGCGTCACCTTCCGCACCGGCGTCCTGGTGAGCCGCGAGCCACTTGCGCCCATCATCACCAGCTGGGCGCGTGAAACCGTTCACCCCGATCAGCTGCTGCGTGAATTCGATGCGGTGGTCCTGGCGGGTGGTGCTGAGCAGCCCCGCGATCTGCCGGTACCAGGCCGTGAACTCGCGGGCGTGCACTTCGCCATGGAGTTCCTGCCACAGCAAAACAAGATCGTCGCAGGCGACCCGGTGAGCGGACAGATTCTCGCCACGGGCAAACATGTGATCGTGATCGGGGGCGGTGATACCGGCTCCGACTGCGTGGGCACGAGCAACCGCCAGGAGGCGAAGTCGGTCACGCAATTCGAACTGATGCCCCAGCCGCCCGATGAAGAGAACCGCTCGCTCACCTGGCCCTATTGGCCCTACAAACTGCGCACCTCCTCGTCACACGAGGAAGGCTGCGAGCGCGATTGGGCGGTGAGCACCAAGTCGTTCGTCTCCGATGGTAACGGTCGGGTGCGTGCGCTCAAGGCCGCAAAAGTTGAGTGGATCCGCGATCCCGCAACGGGCCAGATGAAAATGAGTGAAGTGCCGGGCTCAGAGTTCGAACTCCCGGCCGATCTCGTGCTGCTTGCCATGGGGTTTGTGGCGCCAGTCGGATCGGTGCTCGAGTCGTTTGGCGTGTCGCGTGATGGGCGGGGCAATGCCCAGGCAGACACCGAGGGCGAACGCAGTTACGCCACCAGCGTCGGCAAGGTGTTCGCGGCGGGCGACATGCGCCGCGGCCAGTCGTTGGTCGTCTGGGCGATCCGCGAGGGTCGGCAGTGCGCGCGCGCGGTCGATGAGTTCCTGACCGGACAATCGGAGCTGCCGCGCTAGGCGCACGCTGCCGCCGAGTCGTGCGCCGTCTTCATCCGGGCGCAGGCGCGTGATGACAGACGGTCGGATGCTCTGGCTCGATGCGATCCGGGTGATCGCCGCGCAGCTGATCGTGCTGCATCACCTTTCCATCTATGGCCCGGTCGCGCAGTCCGTGCGCTCGGTGGCGCCGGGGGTCATCGCCTGGCTCGATGACTACGGCCGGATTGCGGTGCAGGTATTCCTGGTGATGGGGGGGTTCCTCTTCATTCGCTCGCGTGTCTGGCGAAGTGCGCCTGACCTCGGCGCGGTCATGCGAGCCCTCATGGGGCGCTGGCGGCGGCTGTTTCTGCCTTTTTATGTGGCGCTGCTGTTCGTGCTCTTGGCTTCGATACCTGGGCAGGCCTGGATTGGCGCCGATTGGGTGCCGCAGTGGCCGGATCTGCGCGCCGTGCTGGCTCATGTCACCGGGCTCTATGACTACCTGGGCATCGATGCGCTGAGCGCCGGTGCCTGGTATGTGACCATCGATTTTCAGCTTCATGCGGTGGCGCTCGGGCTGGCGTGGCTTGCCGCAAGGAGTGCGTCGGCTCCGGCTGCGCAGCAGCGCGTGTTTCTGCTGCTGGTCGTGGTGGGTGCTGGCGCTTCGCTCCTGTGGGTCAACCGCCGCGCTGATTGGGACTTCCAGCCCGTCTATTTTTTCGGAAGCTTCGCGCTCGGTGTGGCGGTTGAATATTTGGCACGTGGCGCCGGGCGCTACGAGCGGCTGACCGCGCTTGCTATTTTGCTACTCGCGATGGGTGCGCTGGTGATCGACTGGCGGCTTCGGATCGCTGTTGCGCTCGCCTGCACGGTGGTTTTGGCGGCTGGCGTGAGGGGCTGGGGCGCGGCGTTCGACACCTGGCTCGCGAGCGGGCCGTCACGCATCCGGGCGCTTGCGCGTCGTTCGATCATGCTGCTTGGCGACCTGAGCTATGCGTTGTTTCTGGTTCATTTTTCGGTCTGCGTGATGACGAATGCCGTGTTTGTTCGCTTCACCGACCAATCACCAACAGCCGCGACCCTCTGTTTCCTCGCCGCCTGGGCAGGTAGCCTGCCGCTTGCGGCTGCACTACACCGATGGGTTGAACGACCGCTTGCGAAACGGAGGCAATTGAATGGCTGATTCCACGCTGGCTGATCTGACTGCCGCAGAACTCGCCGAACGATTTTCGCGCCGTGAACTCTCGCCCGAGGAGGTGACGCGTGCGGTGCTCGAGCGGATCGAAGCCTACGAACCACGGCTTAACGCCATGTATCGGATCGCACGCGAGTCCGCCCTTGCCGCGGCGCGCGAGTCGACGCACCGCTGGCAGGCAGGCGTCCCGCGTTCGGCTGCCGACGGTATTCCGGTCACGGTCAAGGAGAACCTGTATTCGGCGGGTGATCCGGCGCCGCTTGGTACCGCAGCCGGTAGCCTCGCTCCGCGCGCTGCGGATGCGCCACCGGTGGCGCGGCTGCGTGAAGCGGGCTGCGTCATCGTCGGAAAAACCACCATGCCCGACTTCGGCATGCTCTCTTCCGGCCTCTCTTCGATCCATGGCATGACCCGCAATCCGTGGCGCAACGATTTGAATCCGGCGGGCTCGTCCTCGGGGGCTGCCGCTGCCGCAGCAGCGGGTTACGGACCCTGGCATCTGGGGACCGACATTGGCGGTTCGATCCGGCTCCCCGCGTTTCACTGTGGCGTAGTCGGCCTCAAGCCCAGCCTGGGCCGGGTGCCCATCAACCCGCCGTTTCTGGGGCGCGTAGCGGGCCCACTGACCCGCACGGTACGCGACGCGGCGTTACTGATGAATGTCATCGCGAAGCCCGATGCGCGCGACTTCATGTCGCTGCCGGCCGACGCCTGTGACTACGCGCAGGATCTGGAGGGCAGCCGGCTGGCCGGGCTTCGCATCGGTCTGCTCGAGGACATGGCTGCCGGTTGGCCTGCCGAGCCTGCGGTGGTCGACACCGTTCGCGATGCGGCGCGCGCGCTCGAGCGGGCCGGCGCGCGGGTTGAGCCCATCCAGACCTTTCTCAGAGCAGAGATGCTTGACGGCATCCAGCAATTTTTCGAGGCTCGCTCGCACAACGATCTGATGGCGCTCGACTCGGCCGCGCGCGCGGCCGTGCTGCCCTTCATCGTTGAATGGGCGACCTGGCGCGCGGGTGTATTCAGTGGTGCCGATGTAATGCGCGCTTACAACCAGATTCATGCCATGCGCGAGGCGGCGGTGGCGGCAAGCCAGCCGTTCGATTATCTGCTGATGCCGACCGCACCAATCGCGCGCTACCCAGCCGAGCATGCATGCCCTGGCAATGACCCGCACCGCGCGCTCGATCACATCGCTTTCACTGTCGCCTGGAACATGAGCGAGCAGCCTGCGGCGGCGGTCAACTGGCGGTTTGATGACGAGGGGCTGCCGCTTGGCGTTCAGCTGGTGGGTCGCCGGTTTGACGACCAGGGGGTGCTGCGGCTCGCCCGAAGCATCGAGATGCTGCGGCCCGCGCAGCAGCCCTGGCCGTCTGTTCGATAATCGGTGCGCGCTCAGCCGGGCTCGGCGTTGCGGCAGCGGCAAAGCGACATGCTCTTGGAGCTCATGACGACTTCGTCGTTCTGGTTGAGACATTCCTGCTGCACCAGCAGGATGCCTCGATCGGGTTTGCTCTGCGAGCGGCGTGCTTCGATGACGGCGACCCGGACGCGTAGCGTGTCGCCGGGCCGAACCGGCCGGATCCAGCGCAGTTCATCGAGTCCGGGCGAGCCCATGCTGGAGACGGGCGAGAGAAAATAGTCAACCATCATGCGCATCATGATGCCGCCCGTCATCCAGCCGCTTGCGATCAATCCGCCATACAGCGACCCGGCTGCAGCCTGCGGATCGGTGTGAAACGGCTGCGGATCATAGCGCTGGGCAAATTCAACGATCTCTTCAGCGCTCACCGTGTGTGAACCGAACTCGTGCACTTCGCCAGGCACATAGTCTTCGAAGTAGCGGTCTTTCAGGGACATCGGCATCGTGATTCTCCTGGGCTGCCTAAAATAACTCAATTCACATGACGCGTTGATGAACTGCGTCGATTCTTCAGGGAGCGGTTTCGGGTGGGGCTACGTTCGCACGAACAATCGAATCAGGCGCTCGTCACGATTCGCCTTGACAAGTGGTTGTGGGCGGCACGGTTCTTCAAGACCCGGGGTCTCGCACAGCAGGCGATTGAAGCCGGGCGCGTATTGGTCGACGGCGAGCGCGTGAAAGTGGCGCGTGCGCTTCGGGCGGGCGAGGGCGTGACCGTTCGAATTGGCGATCAGGAACAGCATGTCGAGGTGCTTGTGCTGTCTGAGCAACGTGGGCCCGCGACGGTGGCGCGAACGCTTTATTGCGAGGCACCAGAATCATTGGCCAAGCGCGAAGCGCTTGCCCTGCAGCGACGGCTCGCGCCGGAGCCGGCGTGGGCGATCGAACAGGGCCGGCCCACCAAGCGGGACAGGCGGAAAATGGAGCGCTTTCATGGCGGGGGACATTCCGATGAATGAGCGATCGAAGGGGCAACGCCGGATGCTGCTCGTTCGCGGGGCAGCCCTTTGGGGTGGACTCGCGGGCGGACTGGCCAGCCTGGTGAGCGTGGGCGTGCCTCGCACGGTACGGGCACAGGGCGCGTCTGCCGCCCCGCGCCGGGTGACGGTGGGCGAGGCGGCCCAGCAACTGGCAAGCGGTGGCTGGATCCTGATGATGCGCCACGAACAGACCGTCCCTGGCGTGGGCGATCCACCCAACTTTCGCCTCGACGACTGCGCCACGCAGCGCAATTTGTCTGAGGCCGGGCGTGCCCGGGCGCGTCGTGCGGGCGAGGCGATGCGGGCAGCGGGTCTGGTGCCTGCGGTGGTTCGCGCTGGCCGCTGGTGTCGTGTGCGAGAGACCGCCGAGCTCGCATTCGGTCGCTACGAAACCTGGACGGCACTTGACTCCTTCTTCGGTCAATCGGAGCGGGCCGGCGCGCATCGCGAGCGGGTGATCGACTTCGCGCAGTCCTACGCCAGCTCGGGTAACGCCATGCTGGTCACTCATCAGGTGAACATCACCGGCGCCCTCGAGGTCTATCCGGAGATGGGCGAAGTGATCGCCGCGCGTATGGAGCAGGGGAGCCTGCGCGCGCGACTACGCTTCATGCCGGGGGCGGTTTGATCAGCGCGGCCCGGGATCGGACATGGCGGATACGAGGGTGATATGCGAGACTCAATCGACTACGACTCCAGGCCGGCTGTCCGGCAAGACCTTGCCCTATGTCAAGAACGCTTCAGACCGATGATCGAGGGCAACTTCGCACCGTCGACCAGACACTGCTACCGTTCGAGTGGCGCAGCATCACGCTCGCGAGTGCCGAGGACTGCCGCGAGGCCATCGTCTCGATGCGGGTGCGCGGCGCGCCGCTGATTGGTGCGGTGGGCGCCTACGGGCTTGCGCTCGCGCTTCGCAGCGATCCGACGGATACGAGGCTGCACGCTGCGCATGCCTGGCTTCTGTCTGCACGACCCACGGCGGTCAACCTGGCCTGGGCGCTTGACCGGGTGCGGGCACGGGTGGCCGAGCTCGCGCCAGGCGAGCGCGCTGCCGCCGCCTGGCAGGAGGCCGGACGGCTTTGTGACGACGATGCACAGTGCAACCATCGTATCGGCGAGTGGGGCGCCCCGCGCCTGCGCGCGTCGGCGCGGGGCGAACTGTCCAGCGCACGACCGCTTCAGGTGCTCACGCATTGCAATGCCGGCCGGCTTGCCACAATCGACCACGGCACGGCGCTCGCGCCGATCTACGCGCTCGCCGCGGCCGGTGTGCCGATCCATGTCTGGGTCGATGAAACGCGCCCGCGTAATCAGGGTGCATCGCTCACCGCATGGGAGCTTGCGCAGGCCGGGGTTGCGCACACTGTGATCGCCGACAACGCCGGCGGACTTCTCATGATGCGTGGTGAAGTCGATGCGGTGATTACCGGCTGTGATCGGGTGGCGGCCAACGGTGATGTGGCAAACAAAATCGGCACCTATCTGAAGGCGCTGGCCGCGGCCGATAACCGTGTGCCGTTTTATGTCGCCTGTCCGGTGTCCACGCTCGATCCGGCGAGCGCGGACGGCGCCTCGATCGAGATCGAATACCGGAGTGCACGCGAGGTTACGCATGCGCGCGGACGTCTGCCTGATGGCAGCGTCACGGAGGTTGCGCTGATGGATGAGTCGGTGAGGGCGCTTAATCCCGGGTTCGACATCACGCCCGCGCGCCTGGTGACCGCGCTCATCACCGAGCATGGCGTGATTGCCGCCGACCGGGTCGCCATCGCCGAGTTGCTCGCGCGCGGGACAGTTGGAGATCACGTCGCAACCGGGCGCGAGCAATCGCGATGAGCGCGAATCGGCCCGCCCCCTATCCCTCAGAAAATCATGCGCGGCAGGCGCTGATCGAGACCTGCCTGCAGTTTGCCCCGCTAGGCCTCAACCAGGGGAAGTCGGGCAATGCGTCGCTCCGCTGGCATCGGAGCGCTGAAGACGGCATGCTGGTGACGCCGAGCGGGCTCGCTTACGAGCGCATGCAGATTGACGATCTGGTCTGGGTGCCGCTTGAGCAGCCTGCGCCTCACGCGGGATCGCAAGCAGCCGCGATCAGCCCCCCGATCGCCAATTGGGAGGCTACGCCTCATGATCACGAACCCGCTCTCGCGCCGCCTCCGCGGTTTGACGGCCCGCGCGTACCCTCGTCGGAATGGCGAATGCATCTCGACATCTATCGGGCGCGGTGCGAGGCCGACGCCGTGGTGCATGTGCATTCCTCATATGCCACGACGCTCGCGTGCCTGCCAGCCATTCAGGCCGCAGGTATTCCAGCCTTTCATTACATGATTGCAGTGGCTGGCGGCCATGACATCCGGTGTGCCCGCTATGCCACCTTCGGCACGCAGGCGCTCTCCGATGCGGCGCTTGCCGCGCTTGCCGATCGGCGAGCATGTCTGCTCGCCAATCACGGGCAGATCGCCTTGGGCGCAGACCTGCCCCAGGCGTTGTCGATCGCATTGGAGGTGGAGACGCTCTCTCGCCAGTATCTGCAGGCGCTGCAAGTGGGCAGCCCGGTGGTGTTGTCCGATGAAGAGATGCGGCGCGTGCTGGAGGCGTTTGCCCGCTACGGGCGCTAGGATGCGCGTCGCTCAGGCCGCCCGCCGGCCAGCGATCGAAGGCAGCACGCGCGCGAGGTATTGCCCGGTGTGGCTTCCCGCCACCCCGGCGACCTCCTCGGGCGTTCCGCAGGCCACCAGCTGCCCGCCCTGATCGCCACCCTCCGGGCCCAGGTCGACCACCCAGTCAGCGGCTTTGATCACATCCAGATTGTGTTCAATCACGATCACCGTATTGCCACGCTCGCGAAGCTTGGCGATCACCTTGAGCAGCATGGCAACGTCATGGAAGTGAAGGCCGGTGGTGGGTTCATCGAGCACATAGAGCGTGCGGCCGGTATCACGCCGCGACAGCTCCTCTGCAAGCTTTACCCGCTGGGCCTCGCCACCCGAAAGCGTGGTGGCGCTCTGGCCCAGCCGCACATAACCGAGACCGACCTCGATCAGTGTGGCGAGTTTTCGCGCGAGCGTGGGAACGTTCTCGAAGAATTCATGGGCCTGCACGATCGTCATGTCGAGCACGTCCGCAATGTTGCGGCCGCGCCAGCGCACCTCGAGCGTTTCGCGGTTGTACCGGGCGCCGCGGCAGGCCTCGCACGGCACATAGACATCGGGCAGAAAATGCATCTGTACACGGATGAGGCCATCGCCCTCGCAGGCCTCGCATCGACCGCCCTTCACATTGAAGGAAAAGCGACCGGCGCCGTAGCCACGCTCGCGGGCGGCAGAGGACTCGGCAAAGAGCTCACGGATCGGAGCGAAGAGGCCAGTGTAGGTGGCGGGGTTTGAACGGGGCGTGCGGCCGATCGGGCTCTGGTCAACCGCAATCACCTTGTCGAAATGCTCCAGACCGTCGATGCCGTCACAGCCGGGGGTGATGGTCTTTCTGTGATTGACCTGTTGCAGGGCGGCCGCAAGCAACGTGTCGTTAACCAGGGTGGACTTGCCGGAGCCTGAAACCCCGGTGACCACGCTGACGACGCCGACCGGAAAACGTGCAGTGATCGTCAGTAGATTGTGGCCTCGCGCGCCACGCACTGTAAGCCAACGCCCGTCGCCTCGATGCCGCTCGATCGGCACGGGTACACCCAGCCGGCCTGACAGGTATTGCCCGGTGATCGACTGATCGGAGGCTTCGATGGCTGCGGGCGCGCCCTGGGCGACCACCGACCCCCCATGCTCACCCGCACCCGGGCCCATGTCGATGACATAGTCGGCCGCGCGAATCGCTTCCTCGTCATGCTCAACCACCAGCACCGAGTTGCCCAGATCGCGCAGACGTTTCAGCGTGCCGATCAGTCGCTCGTTGTCGCGCTGATGGAGCCCGATTGAAGGCTCGTCAAGCACATACATGACCCCGGTGAGACCTGAGCCGATCTGCGAAGCGAGCCGGATGCGCTGCGCTTCGCCCCCGGAGAGCGTTTCGGCCGGACGGTCCAGGCTCAGGTATCCGAGGCCGACGTCGGTGAGAAAGCGCAGCCGTTCGCGAATCTCCCGGATCACACGTTCCGCAATCTGGCCTTGCGCGCCGGGGAGCGCGAGCGTGGAAAACCATTGGTGGGCACGCGACAGCGTCCAGCCGGAGACCTCGTAGATGGGATGATCATGGCCGGCCAAGCCCAGGCGCACATGGCGCGCGGCGGCGCGTAGCCTGGAACCCCCGCAATCGGGGCAGGGCCGCCGGTTCAGATAACGCCCCAGTTCCTCGCGCACCTGGCTGGATTCGGTGTCCCGACGACGGCGCTCGAGGTTGGGGATCACCCCCTCGAAGCTCTCGTCGGGCGATGCGGCGGCCGGCGTGTCGGTTGCGTAGCGGATGGCGAGTTTGCGTGCGCCTGAGCCGTAAAGAATCACCTGCTGTACGGCCTCAGGCAATTGCGAAAACGGCAGGTCGAGATCAAAGCCGAGCGCCTTCGAAAGGCTTGTAAGCGTGGCGAAGGCGAACTCGTTGCGTCGGTCCCAACCGCGGATCGCGCCCGATGCCAGACTCAGGTCGGGGAATTCGACCACGCGGTCTGGATCGACATATTCAATGTCGCCCAAGCCATTGCATTCGGGGCAGGCGCCCGCGGGGTTGTTGAAGGAAAAGAGTCGCGGCTCGAGGTCGGGGCTCAGGCGAGTGCAATCGGGGCAAGCGAAGCGGCTGGAGAACGTGTGTTCTCGGCCGTTGTCGGGTTCGACCGCGCTTGCCCGGCCACCGGCCAGCCCGAGCGCGGTTTCAAAGGAATCGGCAAGTCGCTGCCGCACCGCGGCGGCCACCCGCAGCCGGTCGACGATCACCTCGATCGCGGCAGCTGCGGCCGGTAGTCCCGAGGGCGCCTCAGCGAGCTCGACCAGCTTGCCGTTGATTCTCGCGCGCACAAACCCCTGCGCCTGCAAGTCGGCGATGGCGGCGCCGGTATCGCGGCAGCGTTCAGGCGGGAGCGGCGCGAGAATCATGAGCCGCGCGCCCTCGCCCAGTGCGAGCATCTGGTCGACCATTTGCGAGACGGTTTGCGCGGCAAGTGCTCGGTGCGGGTGGTCGGGGCAGTGTGGGGTGCCCGCTCGCGCATAGAGCAGTCGCAGGTAATCATTGATTTCTGTGACGGTCCCCACCGTGGAGCGGGGGTTGTGGCTGCCCGACTTCTGCTCGATGGCAATGGCGGGCGACAGCCCCTCGATCAGATCGACGTCTGGCTTCTCCATGAGCTGCAGGAACTGCCGCGCATAGGCCGACAGCGACTCGACGTAGCGGCGCTGGCCTTCCGCATACAAGGTGTCAAAGGCGAGCGAAGACTTGCCCGACCCGGACAGACCGGTGATCACGACCAGTTGGTCGCGCGGGATGTCGAGGTCGATGTTCTTGAGATTGTGCGTGCGGGCGCCGCGGATGCTGATCGCGTTCATCGGGGAGGGTGTGGGCGGTGGGCGAGCGATGCCGGGCCGCGAAAGGGTAATCGGCTAATATAAACCGCCGAGCCCACTCAAGCGATGAATCGCCCCTCCACTTCCACCTCTGAAAGCATGAACCGCGACGAATTGCGCGCAGCTGCTGCCCTGTCGTCGGTACAGGGTTTGCGCATGCTGGGCCTTTTCATCGTGCTGCCGGTGCTCGCCGTTCATGCTCACTCGTTGCCTGATGGTCACGATGCCCGGCTGGTCGGTCTTGCGCTGGGCATTTACGGGCTTACGCAGGCGTTGTTGCAGCTGCCGCTGGGTGCTGCTTCGGACCGCCTGGGTCGAAAGCCGGTGATCATCTTCGGTCTCGCGCTCTTTGCGATCGGCAGCTTTATCGCTGCAAGCGCCGACGATTTGCTGGTGATGACCATTGGCCGGGGGCTGCAGGGCGCGGGGGCAATTTCCGCGGCCGTGAGCGCTTTTGTAGCCGACTCCACCCGCGACAGTCAGCGCACCAAGGCAATGGCGATGGTGGGCATCACCATTGGTGTGAGCTTTGCCCTGTCGCTCATCGTGGCGCCCCCGCTCTACCGCTGGGTAGGCATCGGTGGCATGTTCGCCTTTACCGGCGTATTGGCCCTTGCCGCCATCGCATCGGTGATTTTCATGGTGCCGTCAGCACCCCGGGTGGCCCGGGGGCGGCTCACCCGCGAAACCGTGCTGCGGGTGGCGGCCGAGCCCGACCTGATGCGGCTCAATTTCGGAATCTTCACGTTGCATGCGGTGCAGGTTGCTATTTTCGTGGCGCTGCCGGGCTGGCTGGTCGAGCGCGCAGGGCTCGCGCTGCCCTCGCACTGGATGCTCTACCTGCCCGTGGTGCTGCTGTCGTTTTGGCCGATGATGCCGGCGCTTCGCTGGGGGGAGCGGCAGGGGCGGGCGCGAACCGTTTTCGTTGCGAGCGTTGCCGTGCTGGCGCTCGTGATGTTCGGGCTGGCGACCCGGCCCGAGGGACTAATCCCCTTTGCGGTGCTGCTGTTCGCGTTTTTTGCCGCATTCAATATTCTCGAGGCGAGCCTTCCTTCGATGGTCTCGCAGCTTGCGCCGGCCGAATTGCGTGGCACGGCACTGGGCCTCTTCAATACCTCGCAGTCGCTGGGCCTGTTCATGGGCGGGGCGGCTGCGGGCGCGGTGCGAGCGGTCTGGGGCGATGCGGCGGTGTTTCTGCTGGCAGGCGTCATCATCGTGGTCTGGCTCATTGCAGCGTTGCGGCATCGCCTCTGGCCGGCCGCCGCGCATTAAGCGGTAATCGAACTCTTCATGCTCGGGAGGGCAATATGGCTTCAGTCAACAAGGTGATCATCATGGGTAATCTCGGGCGTGATCCCGAAACCCGGTTCACCGCCAACGGCGCCGCGGTCTGCAATCTGCGTATCGCCACCACCCGCTCCTGGAAAGACAAGGCGAGCGGCGAGCGGCGCGAGGAAACCGAATGGCACAGTGTGGTGCTCTACGACCGGTTGGCTGAAATCGCCGGTGAGTATCTGCGCAAGGGCCGGCCGGTTTATGTCGAGGGGCGGCTTCAAACCCGCAAATGGCAGGACAAAGAAGGCCAGGACCGCTACACCACCGAAATCGTCGGCATGGAAATGCAGCTGCTCGGCTCGCGCGATGGCGGCGGCGGCGCCGCGGGGGATGATGCGGGTTCGGGTGGCGCCCCGGCGCGTGCGCCTGCGGCGGCAGGCGGCGCCAACGCGGGGGCCAGGAAGCCCGCCGGCCGCGGCCTCGATGACGTCGACGACGATATCCCCTTCTGATTGGAACAGGCGCGCGCATGCAACATTTCATCGGCAACGCGCCGGCTGACCCCGCCGACAGCCGGCCCATCCCGGTGGTCGACCCCAGCAACGGCGAGCGCTTTGGCAGCCTTGCGCGGGGCACAGCCCCGGATATCGACCGGGCGGTGGCGGCGGCGCGCGCAGCCCTGGGCGACTGCTTTGATGGTCCCTGGGGGCGGTTCTCAGCGGCAGCCCGCGGGCGGCTCCTTCAAAAGCTCGGGCAGTCGGTGGCGGCCCATGCCGACTCGCTCGCGCAGCTCGAGGCGCGCGATACCGGCAAGTCGCTCAAAACCGCGCGGGCCGATGTGGCCGCGCTCGCGCGCTACTTCGAGTACTACGCTGGCGCCTGCGACAAGCTCCACGGCCAAACCCTGCCCTATGAGTCAGGCTATCTGGTGGCCACCGTGCGCGAGCCGCATGGCGTCACCGGCCATATCATTCCCTGGAACTACCCCATGCAGATCTTCGGCCGCACTGTGGGCGCGGCGCTGGCAGCGGGTAATGCCTGCGTGGTGAAGCCGGCCGAAGACGCGAGCCTCAGTTCGCTCAAGCTTGCCGAGCTGGCTGCCGAGGTGGGCTTTCCGGCGGGCGCGCTCAATATCGTCACCGGCTATGGTGCCGAGGCGGGGGCGAGTCTGTGTGCCCATCCAGGCATCGATCACCTGTCCTTTACCGGCTCGAGCGCCACCGGCCGGCTGGTGGCCGCGGCGGCGGCCGAGCGCCACTGTCCGGTCACCCTCGAGCTCGGCGGTAAATCGCCGCAGCTGGTCTTTGCCGATGCCGACCTCGATGCGGCGCTTCCCGTCATCGTGAATGCCATCGTCCAGAACGCCGGGCAGACATGCTCGGCGGGCAGTCGTCTGCTGGTCGAGCGCAGCATCTACGAGACCGTTCTCGAGCGGGTCGCCGAGCGGTTTCGATCGCTCGTGGCGGGCCCGCCCGCGCTCGAGCTCGACATGGGGCCGCTCGTCAATCGCAAGCAATTCGATCGCGTGCGACAACTGCTTGCCGAGGGCCAAGCCGACGGCCTGCAGGTTGCTGCGCGAGGACAGCTTCATCCGCAGGCAGCCTCCGCCGGGTTCTATCAGGAGGCGGTGCTCTTTCGCGACGTCCCACCCGACCATGCGCTGGCTCAACAGGAAATCTTCGGGCCAGTGTTGGTCGCCATGCCCTTTGATGACGAAGCACACGCGGTGCGGCTGGCCAACGGCACCTCCTACGGACTGGTCGCCGGGGTCTGGACGCGCGACGGCGCCCGGCAGATGCGGCTGGCAAGGTCGTTACGCTGCGGCCAAGTGTTCGTGAACAACTATGGTGCCGGCGGCGGGGTCGAACTGCCCTTTGGTGGCATGCGCGCAAGTGGCCACGGCCGCGAGAAAGGGTTCGAGGCGCTCTACGGGTTCACGGTGCTCAAAACCATCGCCATCCGTCACGGCTAGGCGCTGGCGACGCAGCCCACGGGCTGCGGGGCCCTGGTTTGATCAACTCGACTGCGCCCCGGAACCCTAGCCTTTGACCGACCACGGCATACCTCGCGCCACACCTCGGGCTATACTTTAGGGTTCGCCTCAACCCATACCGCGAAATATTCGCGGTCCCACCGCCATGCCCATTTACGCCTATCGTTGCCAAGACTGCGGCTTCGAAAAGGATCAGCTGCAGAAGCTGTCTGATGCGCCGCTCACGGTTTGCCCGTCTTGCGGTGGAAACGGTTTTGCTCGCAAGCTCACCGCGCCTGCCTTCCAGTTGAAGGGGTCGGGCTGGTATGTCACTGACTTCCGCGACGGTGGCCAGAAGAAAAGCGGCGCCGAGGGCGCAGCCGAAGGCGGCCAAGCAGCGGGCGACAAGGCACCCGACAAACCTGCCGGTGCCGACACGGGCGCCGCCAGCGAGTCAGCCAAGAGTGATAGCTCTCCCGCTTCGGCCCCGTCCGCGGGGGCGCCAGCGAGCAAGCCCGCCGATTCCGGTGCGGCCGCCGCAACCGCCTCTGCTGGCGGTTCGCCGGCGCCGAAGGCTGCGAGCTCCAACTCATCAGGGGCATCGGCCTGAGCACGTACCTGCGGCGTCATCGCGCCGTCATCACCGGCGGGCAGCGTGTCGGCATCGCCCCTCGCGACACCACCCTTTAAGCCCACCCATGCGCAAGTACATCGTTACCGGCCTCTTGATCTGGGTGCCCCTGGTCATCACGATCTGGGTGCTGAACCTGATCGTCACCACCATGGACCAGACGCTTCAACTGTTGCCCGAGCGCTGGCATCCCCACACGTTTTTTGGGCGGGATATCCCGGGCGTGGGCGTGGTGCTCACGCTGGTGGTTCTAGTCATCACCGGGCTGCTGTTGCGCAACATCATCGGCGAGCGGCTGGTGGTTTACTGGGAAGCCTTGTTGGGGCGGATCCCCATCGTGCGCAGCATCTACTCGAGCGTCAAGCAGGTGAGCGACACCATCCTGTCGCCCAATGGCCAGGCGTTTCGCAAGGCGCTCCTGGTGCAATATCCGCGCGCCGGGAGCTGGACCATCGCCTTTCAGACCGGCACGCCGGCGGGTGAGATCCGGCGAAAGCTGGTCGATTCCGACATGGTGTCGGTCTATGTGCCCACCACCCCCAACCCCACCTCGGGTTTTTTCCTGATGCTGCCGCGTGCCGACGTGGTCGAACTCGACATGAGCGTTGACGAGGCGCTCAAGTATGTGGTGTCGATGGGCACCGTCGCGCCTGGCGATCGCGGTGCGGCGGGGGGTGCAGGCGCGCCGCCCGCGCCCGCGGTGCCCGATCGTTCGTCCGGCCCGTCTTGAGGCCTCTTCATCCGCTTTCGGAGAATTCGTGATGCGCACCTGCTACGCCGGTGAAGTCTCAACCGACCGCCTCGACCAGACCGTCACCCTGTTCGGCTGGGTGCACCGTCGCCGTGACCACGGCGGGGTCATCTTCATCGACCTGCGCGACCGCGAAGGTGTAGCGCAGGTGGTCTGCGATCCCGACCGGCCCGACATGTTCAAGGTCGCCGAGCGGATCCGCAATGAATTTTGCGTGCGTGTCACCGGCCGCGTACGGCGCCGTCCCGAGGGCACCGACAACCCGAATCTGCGCAGTGGCGGAATCGAAATCCTCTGCCACGAGCTTGAAATTCTCAATGCATCGGTCACGCCGCCGTTTCTGCTTGACGATGAGAACCTGTCTGAAACCACCCGACTCACCCACCGTGTGCTCGATCTGCGCCGGCCGGCGATGCAGCGCAACCTCATGTTGCGTTACCGGGTCGCGATGGAGGTTCGCAAATACCTCGACGCGCAGGGCTTTCTCGACATCGAAACCCCGATGCTCACCAAGTCCACGCCTGAAGGCGCGCGCGATTATCTCGTGCCCTCGCGGGTGAATGCCGGTCAGTTCTTCGCGCTGCCGCAGTCGCCCCAGCTTTTCAAGCAGCTCCTGATGGTGTCGGGCTTTGACCGCTACTACCAGATCACCAAATGCTTCCGCGACGAAGACCTGCGCGCTGATCGGCAGCCCGAGTTCACGCAGATCGACTGCGAGACCTCCTTCCTGTCGGAAACCGAGATCCGCAGCATTTTTGAGAACATGATCCGCACGGTGTTCAGCCATGCCGCGGGGATTGAACTCGCACCCAGTTTCCCGGAAATGACCTATGCCGAGGCGATTCGCCTCTACGGCTCAGACAAGCCCGATCTGCGGGTGTCGCTTGAGTTCACCGATCTCACCGACGTCATGCGCGACGTTGATTTCAAGGTGTTCAGCGGCCCGGCCAATGCTGAGGGCGGACGCGTGGTGGCCATGCGCGTGCCCGGCGGCGGCAAGCTCTCGCGCGGTGAGATCGACGGCTACACGCAGTTTGTGGCGATCTATGGCGCCAAGGGGCTTGCCTGGATCAAGGTCAACGAGGCAGCGCGTGGTCGCGAGGGTCTGCAATCGCCCATCGTGAAGAACCTCCACGATGCCGCGATTGCGGCCATTCTTGCGCGCACCGGGGCCACCGACGGTGACCTGATCCTGTTTGGCGCTGACAAGGCAAAGGTCGTCAACGACGCGATCGGGGCGCTTCGAATCAAGATCGGGCACTCCGAGTTTGGCCGGGCAAACGGCCTTTTTGAAAACGTCTGGAAGCCGCTCTGGGTAGTCGATTTCCCGATGTTCGAGTTTGACGAGGA
>CAIPNM010000083.1 GCA_903866395.1 uncultured bacterium | reverse complement strand
CGAGGCCGGTATCGTGGCAGGCGTCGTGGCAGGTGTGCTCGTGGGCGCACTGGTCGGACTGGTGAACGGCCTGGTCATCGCCTATCTTCGGGTCAATCCCTTCATCACCACGCTCGGCACCATGGTGCTGGTTCGGGGCGTGGTGTTCCTGATCACCGGCGGCGCCCCCGTCGAGGGCGACAACGGCCTGCCCTCCGCTTTCGTAGGCTTTGGCTCTGCTCGAATCCTGGGTCTGCACGCGCTCGTCTGGGTGCCCATTGTGCTGCTCGTTGTACTGTCTTGGGTCATGCACGCCACTCCCTTTGGTCGGCATATCTACGCCACCGGTGGCGGTCGCGAAGCAGCCTATCTGTCGGGCGTTCCGGTTGCACAAATCACTGCATCCACCTACGTGATCTGCGGCGCGTTGGCGGGCGTGGCCGGCGTGATGCTCGCGGCGCGCCTGCAGTCGGGTCAACCCACGGCAGGCGAGTTTTATGAGCTCACCGCGATCGCCGCGGTGGTGCTGGGCGGCGCCGCCCTGCACGGCGGCGAAGGCACGCTCTACAAGAGCGTGATCGGTGTGTTCATCATGATCGTACTCGGCAACAGCCTGAACCTGCTTAATGTCGATTCCTACTGGCAGCGCGTCGCGATTGGCGTGGTGATCATCGCCGCCGCCGCAGCAGACAGCCTGCGCTCCAAGCGTTAGCATTCAAACCATCCCTACTCACCCCACCCAGGAGATCCCCCATGCGTCGCACGCTTCTGATGGCCGCTCTGGCCGCCTTCACCACACTGTCCGCCCCACTTACCGTCGCCCAGGCTCAGGGAAAAATCACGATCGGCGTGTCTCTGCCGCAAGACGACAATCCGTTCTACATTGCAATGATGCGGGGCATTCGCGCCCGCGCTGGCGAACTCGGCTGGGAGGTGGTGTCGGTCTCGTCCAATGAAGACAAGCTCAAGCAGATCAATGGCGTACAGGATCTGGTGGCCCGGGGCGTCAAAGGGGTGCTCATCTCGCCGATCGATGCCACAGGCGTGAACGCGGCCTACGATGCCGCCGCAGCAGGCAAGGTCCCCATCGTATCGGTGGCGCGTGGCTCCACCTCGCCCAACCAGACGCTCCATGTCGCCATGGACGAAAAGCAGATTGGTCGTGATATTGCTGAGTGGACCGCCAAGAGCATTGGCGGCAAAGGCAAGGTGGCGATGCTGCTCGGCCCCTCTGGTGCGCCCACCTTCCGTAACCTCGCCGAGGGCTACACAGAAATGATGGCCAAGTATCCCGACATCCGGGTGGTGTTCCGCAACGACGGGCCCCTTACCCGCGAGCGGGGTCTCAAGAACACCGAAGATGTGTTGGTGGCCAATCCCGATCTGGCAGCCATTTACACCGCCAATGATGATGTCGCGCTCGGCGCCACGCAGGCGGTGCTTGCCGCCAACCGCAAAGGCAAGACGCTGGTCACCGGCATGAATGGGGTGCCGCCGGCGCTGCGTTCGCTTAAGGAGGGTAATCTCGCCATGACGGTCGAGCTGAACCCGGTGCTCTGGGGGCGGATGGGCGTTGATGTTCTGTCCGAATACCTTAAAGGCAGCAAGGTCGAACCGCGGGTGTTTATCAAGCATGTGTTGATCGACAGCGGCAACATCGATCAGAAGCTTCCGAAGTAATCGCCCCAGGGCTTCACGCCGGAGAACCGGGTCATGAATGACGCAGTCACCGGCGGGGGCAACGAGCCCTCGCCCTATCTCGCCGATCTGTATCGGGCGAACCTCCATCCGCTCTGGGATCGCTACAAGCGGATCACGCCACGCGAGCCCAAACCTCGCGACACCCCGTTCATCTGGCGCTGGCGTGACACCGAGCCGCTATTGCATCGTGCGGTGTCAGAGGTGCCTATCGAGGAAATCGAGCGGCGCGCACTCATCATGACCCATCCGAACTTCGGCGGTGACACGGCCACCAGTGCCAACATGCTCGGGGCATTCACCGTGCTCGATCCAGGCGAACAGGCACGCCCCCACCGGCATACAGGCGCGGCCTTACGTTTCGCCGTGCAGGCCGAAGGCGCCGCCACCATCGTCAATGGCCGCTGGTGCGAAATGCGCTCAGGCGACCTGATTCTCACCCCGCCCATGGCATGGCATGGCCACATCAATCAGAGCAACCGACGAATCATCTGGTTTGATGCCGCCAACATGCCACTGCTCTGCGCACTCAACGCGCATTTTTTCGAGGCTGGCGACCCGACGGATGATCATTTTTGGAAAGTGGACGCGGGCGAAGAGCGTATCTGGCAGGCGGCAGGGCTCGCCTCCCCGGAGGCGGCCACGGTACCGGGCTGCTCGCCCAAATTCCACTACCCCGGCGCGGCCACCCGCGATACGCTCGCAGCCACCGCAGCAGGCGCAGACGGGTCGCGCACCGTGCGCTATGTCAACCCCGCCACAGGCGGCGCAGTCATGCCCACGCTCGACTGCTATGCCATGCGACTCAATGCCGATTCGCCCACGCGAACCCGCCGAGGCGCCTACACCTCAATGTGTCTTGTCGTGTCGGGACACGGTCGCTCGCGAGTCGGCGACGCCGAGTTTGAGTGGGGTCCCAACGACGTTTTCACCATCCCGTCCTGGCACTGGGTGACCCATCAGGCGCTGGGCGGCGAAGCCGATCTGTTCATCGTGAGCGATCGTGTCGTGTTCGAGCGCCTGGAGCTGCTGCGCGAGGAGTGGCGTTGAAGCGGCTCACCGCCGCCTCTGCAGGCTGAAACCGCGGCGTTATGTGGGGCGTCATCCGGCGCCCTGCCGCCGGCCGAGCCGATAAGCTTCGCGTCAGGGTCGTTCGCTAAACTAATGAGCTATGAATACCCCATATCGCACCCGCCTGCCCGGCACCTCGCTCGATTACTTCGATGCCCGTGCCGCCGTCAACGACATCGCCCCCGGCGCCTGGGATAGCCTGCCCTACACCTCGCGTGTGCTGGCCGAAAACCTGGTGCGCCGCTGTGATCCCGCCACACTCACTGCTTCGCTCACGCAGCTGATCGAGCGAAAGCGAGATCTCGACTTCCCCTGGTATCCGGCCCGCGTCGTTTGTCACGATATCCTCGGGCAAACCGCGCTCGTTGACCTCGCGGGTCTGCGCGATGCCATCGCCGACCAGGGCGGCGACCCGGCCCAGGTCAATCCGGTCGTGCCGGTACAGCTCATCGTCGACCATTCTCTCGCGGTGGAGTGCGGTGGGTTTGATCCGCAGGCTTTCGAGAAGAATCGTGCGATCGAAGATCGTCGAAACGAAGACCGCTTTCATTTCATTGACTGGACCCGCCTCGCGTTCAAGAACGTGGACGTCATCCCACCTGGCAACGGCATCATGCACCAGATCAATCTGGAGAAAATGTCGCCGGTGATTCAGGTGCGCGACGGCGTTGCCTTCCCCGACACCTGCGTGGGCACCGATAGCCATACCCCGCATGTCGATGCGCTGGGCGTGATTGCCATCGGCGTGGGCGGGCTGGAAGCTGAGAACGTCATGCTGGGCCGCGCCTCCTGGATGCGGCTTCCCGACATCATCGGCGTTGAACTCACTGGCACCCCTGGCCCGAGCATCCTGGCCACTGACGTCGTGCTGGCCCTCACCGAGTTCCTGCGCAAGCAGAAGGTGGTAGGCGCTTATCTCGAGTTCCGGGGCGAAGGGGCAGCAGCGCTCTCGCTCGGTGATCGCGCCACCATTTCCAACATGGCTCCCGAATACGGAGCCACCGCCGCCATGTTTTTCATCGATGGCCAGACCATCGATTACCTGAAGCTCACCGGCCGTGACGACGCACAAGTGGCGCTCGTTGAAACCTATGCGAAGACCGCAGGCCTTTGGTCGGACAGCCTGGCGAACGCCCGCTACGAACGCACGCTTCAGTTCAACCTCTCCACCGTGGTGCGCAATATGGCGGGGCCCTCCAACCCCCACGCACGCGTCGCCACCACCGATCTGGCGGCCAAGGGTATTGCCACGTCATGGCAGGAGGTGCCCAATCAGATGCCCGATGGAGCGGTCATTATCGCGGCCATCACAAGCTGCACTAACACCAGCAATCCGCGCAACGTGATTGCAGCCGCGCTTCTGGCCCGGAACGCCAACCGGCTGGGTCTCAAACGAAAGCCCTGGGTCAAGACCTCGCTGGCACCCGGCTCGCGGGTGGGTGCCGAATACCTGCGAGAGTCAGGGCTTCTGCCCGAACTCGAACAACTGGGCTTTGGAATCGTTGGCTTCGCCTGCACCACCTGTAACGGCATGTCGGGGGCACTCGATCCCAAGATTCAGCAGGAGATCATCGATCGCGATCTCTACGCCACCGCTGTGCTGTCCGGTAACCGCAATTTTGATGGCCGCATTCACCCGTATGCCAAGCAGGCGTTCCTCGCCTCCCCTCCCCTGGTGGTGGCTTACGCCATTGCCGGGACCATCCGCTTTGACATCGAAAAAGACGTCTTCACGGTTCACAACGGCCGCGACATCCGTCTGAAAGATCTCTGGCCGTCTGATGAGGAAATCGACGCAGTCATGCGCGCGGCGGTCAAGCCCGAGCAGTTCCGGCGGGTCTACACGCCCATGTTCGACATTCGCCGCGATGACAGTCAGCAGGTCTCGCCGCTTTATAACTGGCGGCCGC
The DNA here is from genome assembly GCA_903866395.1 of uncultured bacterium. Classification (GTDB taxonomy): domain Bacteria; phylum Pseudomonadota; class Gammaproteobacteria; order Burkholderiales; family Burkholderiaceae_E; genus SYIM01. Next base: position 1,588 of record CAIPNM010000083.1, on the reverse strand, counting down.
AGTCCACCTACATTCGCCGTCCACCGTACTGGGAAGGCGCGCTCGCGGGCGAGCGCACGCTAAAAGGGCTCCGACCGTTGGCGGTGCTGGGTGACAACATCACCACCGATCATTTGTCACCGTCGAATGCCATTCTTCCCGATAGCGCGGCGGGCGAATACCTCAAGAAAATGGGGCTCCCCGAAGAAGACTACAACTCCTATGCCACCCACCGGGGCGATCACCTCACCGCGCTCCGCGCAACCTTCGCTAATCCCACACTCATCAACGACATGGCGGTGGTCGACGGTCAGGTCAAAAAGGGGTCGCTCGCGCGGGTCGAGCCCGAGGGCACTGTGATGCGCATGTGGGAAGCCATCGAAACCTACATGAACCGCGGTCAACCTCTCATCATCATCGCCGGGGCCGACTACGGCCAGGGCTCTTCACGCGACTGGGCGGCCAAGGGCGTGCGACTCGCGGGCGTTGAGGTGATCGTTGCCGAGGGCTTCGAGCGCATTCACCGCACCAACCTGATTGGCATGGGTGTGCTGCCGCTGGAATTCCAACCTGGAACCACACGGGTCACACTGGGTATCGATGGCACCGAAACCTTTGACGTGATCGGCGAGCGCACCCCACGTGCCCCCCTCACCCTGGTCATCCGCCGCCGCAGTGGCGATACGGTTCAGGTACCCGTCACCTGTCGACTCGATACTGCCGAAGAGGTCTCCATCTACGACGCGGGGGGCGTGCTGCAACGCTTCGCGCAAGATTTTCTAGAGGCCGGCCAGGCCGCCTGACTTTCACTCGCCGTGTAAGGACCCTTACGATGCCTCACGCACCCCAGATCCGCATCCCGGCCACCTACATGCGTGGCGGCACTAGCAAGGGCGTGTTCTTTCGCCTGGCCGATCTCCCGGCCGCAGCGCAGTCACCCGGCGCGGCTCGTGATCGTCTGCTAATGCGGGTCATCGGCAGCCCCGACCCCTATGGCAAGCAGATCGACGGCATGGGTGGCGCCACCTCAAGCACCAGCAAGACGGTGATCCTATCCAAAAGCAGCCGCCCCGATCACGATATCGATTACCTCTTTGGCCAGGTATCGATTGACGCCGCCTTCGTCGATTGGTCGGGTAACTGCGGGAACCTCTCGGCGGCAGTGGGCCCTTTCTCGATCGCCAACGGCTTGGTCGACCCTGCTCGCATTCCGGCAAACGGCGTAGCGGTGGTGCGCATCTGGCAGATGAACATCGGGAAGACCATCATCGCCCATGTGCCCATCACCAACGGTCAGGTTCAGGAAACCGGCGATTTCGAACTCGACGGCGTCACGTTCCCGGCGGCAGAGGTGCAACTCGAGTTCATGGATCCGGCCGCTGAAGAAGAAGGCGCGGGGGGCGCCATGTTCCCCACCGGCAATCTGGTTGATGACCTAGTGGTGCCAGGCGTGGGCACGCTAAAGGCCACCATGATCAATGCTGGCATTCCAACAATCTTCATCAACGCCGATGCGATCGGCCTCACCGGAACCGAACTGCAAGACGCCATCAACGGTAACGCCACCATGCTTGCCATGTTCGAAAACATCCGCTCGCACGGCGCTATT
>CAIPNM010000082.1 GCA_903866395.1 uncultured bacterium | reverse complement strand
CTGCGCGGCCATGAGTGCGGCGAAGTGTTCGCGACGCAGCGCATCGCACCAGGGGCACCCCCGAAGCGAGAACATCACCACCAGCGGCCGGCCTGCGGCGAACGAGGCCTGCGCAAGAGTCGGTAAGGCGTCACGCTCGGGCGATGCAGGCTGTAGCCGATGCCCCGCATCCGCTCCGCCCGGGCCTGCAGGTTCGCGCAGGCGGGTCGCACCCCGGTTCGGGGACGTAGAGGCTGGATTTGAGCGATCCGCTTCTTGAGCCCTCTCCGTCGACGACCCGAGTAGTGCTGAGGCTGGCGCCTCAACTGGGGCGGCTGCGAGCCTTGCCGAAGCCGTTATTGCCGCCACGCTCAGCAGGGCGGTGACTAGAAAGGCAGCCCGCCCAAGGGGTGTCGTGGAAGGAGCGCAGACGGTGACCGGCATCGGGAGCGTGGACATGAAGAGCGGTTGACATCGCCCCCGGCTGGGTTTGATTGCAGTCAAAGCATAGCGCGAGATCTGTTTGACAATATTTGCTTCAAAGCATATTCTTTTTTAGAATGAATTCATAACTCAAAGAAATCAATGGAGACTTCGGCTGTTTCTGTCACGTCCGATCTCGACAGTGTGTTCGAGTCGGCGTCGGGCTATTTCGCGCTGTTGGCTGAGCCCATGCGCCTGAAGATCCTCCATGCGATCTGCGACCGAGAGCGCACGGTGGGCGATATCGTCACTGCCACCGGGGCTACGCAAACCACCGTCTCGCGCCATCTTGGTGCCATGCATCGGGCCGGTGCCCTCAGCCGTCGTCGAGATCGCAACTTCACCTGGTACGGCGTGGCGGACACCACGCTCACCGAGTTATGCCGGACGGTCTGCGTTCATGTTGCCGCGCGCGAACTGTTCGTGTCGCACGCTGAGCGCCCCGCAGCTGTCGGTACGGTCGCCCCGGCGAGCACTCGCTCATCAAGAAGGACTCCGCAATGAATTCCGACCTCAGGATTGCCGGTCGAATCACGCCAGCCCCGGAAGCATCGAAGCCCCCGTCGCGGCGGCGTTTTATTGCCGGCGCGCTCGCCGCTGGCGCGGGAAGCATGGCTGCCGGGCGCGCAGCTGCCCAGCCACGCGGCCCGGTTGAAGCCTCGGGCATCGACGCCCCGGGCGAGTCGGCCATCGTCAAGTTGCCCGAGCACACTCGCGGGTTGGGTCAGCCGGTTGCTGCGCGCGGCTATGGCCTGCCATCCAAATGGGAAAAGGGGTTGCAACGGCGTGAAAGCCCAGGCCTTACCCGGGTGTCGGCCGCGTCGGTGAGCTTCACGCCGCTTCAGGGCCTCTTCGGGATCATCACGCCCAACGGTCTGCACTTCGAACGTCACCACCAAGGCTGGTGGGATATCGACCCCAGCCAGCATCGGCTCATGGTGAATGGTCTGGTGCGTGAAGCGAAGGTTTTCACCATGGATGACCTGATGCGGCTGCCTGCCGTCTCGCGCATCCACTTCATCGAGTGCGGTGCCAATACCGGCATGGAATGGGCCAATGTCGCGGTTCCTACCGTGCAGTATTCGCACGGTATGTTGTCCTGCAGTGAGTACACCGGTGTGTTGCTGTCCACGCTCCTGGAAATGTGCGGCGCCGATCTGAAGCACGGCAAGTACGTGCTCGCGGAAGGGGCCGATGGCTCGTCAATGACCCGCACCATTCCGATGGAGCGCGCGCTCGATGATGTGATGGTGGCCTGGGCCATGAATGGCGAGATGCTGCGGCCCGAAAACGGCTATCCCTTACGCCTGGTGGTGCCGGGTGTGCAGGGCGTGTCCTGGGTGAAATATCTGCGCCGCATCGAGGTGGGCGATACGCCCTGGCATACCAAGGACGAGGTCCTGCACTACGTTGACCTCATGCCGGACGGCACGCATCGCCAATTCACTTCCATCCAGGAAGTGAAGTCGGTGATCACCACGCCCTCGGGGGGGCAGGTGCTGCTCGACAAGGGCTACTACAACGTCACGGGGCTCGCATGGTCCGGTCGTGGTCGCATTCGGCGGGTCGATATATCGGTGGACGGCGGCCGCAACTGGCGCGAAGCACGGCTCGAAAGCCCGGTGCTGCCCAAGGCGCTCACCCGCTTCAATTTCGACTGGGTCTGGGACGGCTCACCTGCCATTCTGCAAAGCCGTGCAATCGATGAAACCGGTCATGTGCAGCCACGCATCAATCAACTGCGCGAGGTGCGCGGCACCCGCTCCATCTATCACAACAACGCGATCCAGTCGTGGCGCCTGGCCGATAGCGGCGAAGTGTTCAACGTTCAGGTCTATTGAGGAGATCGACGATGAAATCGATCCAGTCTACGATCCGGCGCGCCGCAGGCTTGGGCGCTGTGGCGTTGTTCACGATGGCTGTGGCCCATGCCCAGACGCCTCAGCCTGCGCAGTCTGGCGAGGCGGCAGCAACCCGCGTGGCGAGCGCGGGGAGCGCGGCACGACCCTGGGCGGGTATCGGTCGACCCGCCACGCGCACTGAAATCCAGGCCTGGGATATTGACGTCCGGCCCGACTTTAAAGGTCTTCCCGCAGGCAAGGGGTCGGTCGACGAGGGCCTTCAGGTCTGGGAAGCAAAGTGCGAGTCCTGCCACGGCACCTTTGGCGAATCGAACGAGGTGTTCGCGCCGATCGTGGGAGGTACCACGCGCGAGGACATCCGATCCGGTCGGGTGGCCAACCTCAAGCGGCAGGATTACCCGCAGCGCACCACCATGATGAAGCTCTCTCAGGTGTCCACGCTGTGGGATTACATCAACCGCGCCATGCCCTGGAACGCCCCCAAGACGCTCAAGCCCGATGAGGTCTATGCGGTGGTTGCCTACATCCTGAATCTGGCCGAGGTGGTGCCCAATGACTTTGTGCTGAGCGACAAGAACATTGCGCAGGTGCAGGAACGCCTGCCTAACCGAAACGGCAAAATTGCCTATCCGGGCATGTGGTCGCTCGCGGGCAAGCCCGATGTGCAGGGGGATGCCTGCGTCTCGAATTGCCCGGTGGTGCTTGATGTCCGGTCGATGTTGCCCGACTTTGCGCGCAATGCCCACGGTAACCTCGCCGAGCAGAACCGGCCGGTGGGCCCCACCCGGGGCGCGGACACCACGCAGCCGGCGCTGCGCGAACCGCTGGCCGCAGCGAGTGCTGCCCGTGCGGTGAGCGATATGCCGAAAGCGGCCGACGCGAGCCGCGGTCCGGCGGCGCTTGCCCGTGAGAGCAACTGTCTCGCTTGTCACGCAACAGCCAGCCGCATGGTGGGGCCCTCGTTTCGCGAGGTGGCGGAGCGCTATCGCGGCGACGCGAAGGCCGAAGCCACGTTGAGCGGTCGGGTACGCGTCGGCGTCCAGGGCAACTGGGGCGCCATCCCCATGCCGCCCCATCCAAATCTTTCCGATGAGGATGCGCGTTCGCTCGTCCGCTGGATTCTCTCGGGCGCGTCATAATCCTCGGTTTCCTCACGTCCCTACCGTTTATTTTTCACCAGGAGAGTCTCGATGAATCGCAACCGTCGCACTTCGCTGCAGGTCGCGGGTTCGGCCGGCCTGTATGGCGCGCTGCTCGCGATCGGGCTGCTGCGGCCTGGCCAGGCCAGCGCGCAGTCGCTTGAACAAGCTTTCAAAACCACCGGCATTGCCGAGACGCTGAAAGCGCTGGGCGCCAGCGGCGCTCCCGAGTCGAAGGACATCGTCATCAACGCACCGGACATCGCCGAGAACGGCGCAGTGGTTCCGGTGGGCATCAGAAGCGCACTCGCCAACACGCAGATGATGGCGCTTCTGGTTGAAAAGAATCCCAGCGCATTGGCTGGGGCCTACGACATTCTCGAAGGGGCCGAAGCCGATGTGAATATGCGCATCAAAATGGGCCAGACCTCGGACGTATTCGCTGTCGTGAAGGCCGACGGCAAGTTCTACGTCGCGAAGAAGGAAATCAAGGTCACGCTAGGCGGTTGCGGCGGTTGAGCGCCCGGTCCCATACAGAGCCAAGGAGAAAGACATGGCAGATCCGATGAAAATTCGCGCAGTCGTGCGCAATGGCGTGGCCGATGTTCGCGTGTTGATGGCCCACGAGATGGAAACCGGTCAGCGCAAAGACTCGTCCGGCAAGCTGGTGCCCGCCTGGTACATCTCGGAAGTGAGTGCGACCTTAAATGGCAAGGAAGTGTTGAAGGCCCACTGGGGGCCAGCCATTTCCAAGAACCCCTATCTGCAGTTCAAGGTGAAAGGCGCCAAGGCCGGCGACAAGATCACTGTGAGCTGGGTGGACAACAAGGGCGACAAGCGCACCGACGAGGCCACTGCAAGCTGATCGTCACACCCCTGTGCATGTCTTGTGCCGGGGGTGGTTTAACAAGAAGGGAGGAGACCATGATGTCGACGATTCGACGCGGTTCGGTTGCGCTCTTCGCAGCGCTGACGATGGCGGTTGCTACGGTACCGTTCACCGCGCATGCGCAGAGCAATACTCAGGCCGAGCTTGAGAAGTATCGGCAGATGCTGGGCGACGGCAACCCTGCAGAACTTCTGGTGATGCGCGGCGAGGGCCTCTGGAAAACCAAGCGGGGCCCGAAGCAGGTGAGTCTGGAGGGTTGCGATCTGGGCAAAGGGCCGGGTGTGGTGCCGGGCGCGTATGCCGAATTGCCACGCTACTTCGCCGATACCGACAGCGTGATGGATGCCGAAGCCCGGATCGTTCACTGCATGGTCACCTTGCAGGGGATGGCACGCGCCGACGCAGTGCGCAACCCGTACTCCGGTGCGGGGCAACGCCAGACCGATCTGGAGGCGCTGGTGGCCTTTGTGGTGGAGGAGTCGCGCGGCGTCACTATCAACGTGCCGCAAAAACACCCCAAGGAAATCGCAGCTTTTCAGCGCGGCGAAAAGATCTTCTATTTCCGCGGCGGGCCGTATGATTTTTCTTGCGCCTCCTGCCACGGTGAAGATGAAAAACGCATCCGTCTGCAGGATCTCCCCAACCTCACTAAGGACGAGCCCGCGCGTCGTGCGTTTGCCACCTGGCCCGCCTACCGCGTGTCGCAAGGGGCGATGCGAACCATGCAGTGGCGCATCTACGACTGCTTCCGTCAGCAGCGTTTCCCCGAAATCGACTACATCTCGCCCGCATCGATCGACTTGATCACTTTCCTGGGCGTGCGCGCTCAAGGGGGCAAGATGGATTCACCGGCTATCAAGCGCTAAGGAGCCAGAGTCATGACACTCAAGACCATTCTTGCGGGGTCGGCCCTCGTTGTTGCCTTGATTCCGGCCGCGCAGGCCCAGTCGGCGTCAAATGCAGACGTTCTGGGCATCATGAAGTCATCGTTCAAGGAGCGGGGCATTGCCAAGCTCGATCGGCTCGACCAGAACGACCTTCAGAAGCAGTGTTCGGAATATGCCACCCAGCCCATGCCTGCGCCGATGAAGGCTGCACTTGAAAAGGCGGCGCTCGATGCGGTGAAGTATCCCGCCGACGGTAACTTCCTGGGCGACTGGAAACAGGGCGAACGTATTGCGCAAAGCGGGGTCGGGTTGCAGTTTTCCGACAACGACAAAACCGTCAACGGTGGCAACTGCTATGCCTGCCATCAGATTTCAAAGGAAGAAATCTCCTACGGCAATATCGGCCCCACCCTTTATCAGTACGGCAAGCTCCGCGGTAACACGGTGGAGATTCAGCGCTACACCTGGGCGCGAATCTGGAATGCGCATGCGTTCAACGCCTGCAACATCATGCCGCGCTTCGGTGCCGCAGGCATTCTGAGCGAGGAGCAGATTCGTCATGTCATGGCGTTGCTGCTTGATCCCACCTCGCCTGTGAATCGCTAAGCGTCATGGACCGGCGCGAATTTCTCCAGGTGCTGGCCGCGGGCGCGGCAGCTGGCCTCAATCTGCAGGCGGCGGCGCAGACCGCCGCCTCGGCTGGGCCCGCTGCCGCGGGCGATGCGCTCTATGAGCTCCCTCGCTTCGGTAACGTGAGCCTGCTGCACTTCACTGATTGCCACGCGCAACTCTTACCCATTTATTTTCGCGAGCCGAGTGTGAACCTCGGTGTGGGTGGGATGGCAGGCAAGGCACCGCATCTGGTGGGCGAGAGCCTGCTCAAGACCTTTGGTGTGCGGCAGGGCTCGGCCGAGGCCCATGCGTTCACCTATCTTGATTTCGAAGCGGCAGCGAAAAGCTTTGGCAAGGTAGGGGGCTTTGCGCACCTCGCCACGCTGGTCAAGCGCCTGCGGGCCTCGCGTCCGGGCGCATTGCTGCTTGATGGCGGCGATACCTGGCAGGGGTCGGCCACATCGCTCTGGACGCGCGCGCAGGACATGGTCGACGCCACCAAGCTTCTGGGCGTCAACATGATGGCGGCGCACTGGGAGTTCACCTACGGCGCCGACCGCGTGCGAGAAATCATCGACATGCACCTGAAGGGTCATATCGAGTTTCTCGCGCAGAACGTCAAAACCACCGACTTCGAGGATCCGGTCTTCCAGCCCTGGTCCATCCGCACCGTCAACGGTGTGGCGGTGGCCGTGATTGGCCAGGCCTTCCCCTACACCCCGATCGCCAATCCGCGCTATTTCGTGCCCGAATGGAGCTTTGGTATTCAGGACGACCGCATGCAGGAAATGGTCGACGAGGTGCGCGGTAAGGGAGCGCAGGTGGTGGTGGTGCTGTCCCACAACGGCATGGACGTCGACCTCAAGATGGCTTCGCGTGTGGCCGGCATCGATGTCATTCTGGGCGGGCATACGCACGATGGCGTACCGCAGCCCATTGCTGTCCCTAATTCGCGGGGACGCACGCTGGTCACCAACGCCGGCTCCAACGGCAAGTTCCTGGCCGTGCTCGACCTCGATGTGAAAGGCGGCAAGCTCGCCGACTTTCGGTATCGGCTTCTGCCGGTGTTTTCCAGGCTCCTGCCACCCGATCCTGAGATGAACGCGCTGATCGAGCGGGTGCGCGCGCCCTATCGGGCGCGGCTGGAAGAGCCGCTTGCCACCACCGAAGGGCTTCTTTATCGTCGCGGCAATTTCAACGGCTCATTCGATCAGCTGATTCTCGATGCGCTGATTGAGGAAAAAAATGCCCAGATCGCGTTTTCGCCAGGCTTTCGCTGGGGTACGTCTGTTCTGTCCGGGCAGACCATCACGCGCGAACATCTCATGGATCAGACCGCGATCACCTATCCGCAGGTCACGGTCACCGATATGACGGGCGAATTCATCAAGACCGTTCTCGAAGATGTGGCCGACAACCTCTTCAATCCCGATCCCTACTACCAACAGGGCGGCGACATGGTGCGGGTGGGGGGGCTTACGTACGCCTGCGAGCCCGGGGCGCGTGCAGGGTCTCGAATCTCCGACATGCGTCTGGGCGGGCAGCTGATAGACGCTGCCAAGACCTACCGAGTCGCGGGCTGGGCGCCGGTTGCGCAAGGCGCGCAGGGCGAACCGATCTGGGAGGTGGTTGAGCGCTGGCTCAAGGCGAGGCGCATGATTTCCCCGCGCGCGCTCAATACGCCTCGACTGATCGGCGTGCAGGGCAATCCGGGGATGGTCTGATGCCAACGCGCCGGAAGCTGTTGCTGGCCGGCGCGGCTGCGGTCGGTGCGGTCGGCGGGTCGGGGGCATCGCTGCTTTGGTCCCGCGAGGCGGGGGCGCAGGGCGCTTCGCAAAGCGCCTCATCGAGCGCGTCACCGAGCGCCTCGCCGAGCCCTTCAAGCGCCGCCCCGCCGCGTCTGCCCGATCGCCCCGCGCCTGCCTTCGGGGCGCTGATCGACACACCCCGTACCACCCTCATCGACGGCACGGTGATCGAGGCCAACGCCTTTCGCGGCAAGGTGCTGCTGGTTCAGTTGTGGGCGACCTGGTGCCCGTTCTGTCGCAAGCAGAATCCGCTCCTCGACAAGCTCTGGCGGTCGCGCCGCAGCGACGGACTTGAGCTGCTTGGCCTCTCCATTGACGAGAAGCCCGATGTGATCAAGCGCTACGTGGCCGAGCACGACTATCGTTTCCCGGTAGCCCGACTCGATGCCGCGTGGTGGGCGGCCATCGGACGCCCCAAGGGGTTGCCTATCCTCTGGGTGATTGACCGCGAGTCGCGGCTCAAGCAAATCGAAATCGGTGAAATGTTTCCCGAGGACATTGAACTTCTGGAGCGCTGGATATGAGTAAAGCGAATCGACTGAACGGAAGAGTGAACCCCGCCGGTGCGCGCCGCGCCAGCCTGTTGCCAGTGCTGACCGTGTCGCTCGCGGCGCTGGTCTGGCTGGGGCCCCTGAAGGCCGCGCAGGCGCAGGAGGCTACTTTCACAACCCGTAGCCTCACCGTGGAAACCGCGCTGCGTGCCGCGCAGGCGGCGCTCGCCTCATGCCGCCAGGCGGGCTATCAGGTCGGTGTGGCCGTGACAGATCGAAGCGGTGTCCTGCAGGTCTACCTGCGCGACCGGTTCGCAGGCGCGCACACGGTGGAAGTCGCCGCTCGAAAGGCCTGGACTGCCGCCTCGTTTCGGATCACCACCACCGCGCTGGGTGTCGAAACCCAGGCTGGTCGGCCGATGAGCGGCATTCGGCAGTCGCCGGGTGTGCTCGCCATCGGCGGGGGGCTCCCCATCGAAGCAGCGGGGGCCGTGATTGCAGCCATCGGGGTCTCCGGTGCTCCCGGCGGTGAGGCCGACGACGCGTGTGCCAAGGCCGGCATCGACGCGATCCAGATGGATATCGAGATGTGATGGCGCCATGCGCGTGCTGCTCCGATGGCTGGTTCTGATCTGCGCGCTTTGCGCCTTGCCGCTCAAGGCTGCTGATCTCGAGTTCGAGCCTGTCACCATTCCGGTCAAGCCGATTCAGGTGAGTCCCCGGGTGTGGATGGTACAGGGTGATGTGGGTCCGGTCTCGGCTGCCAATCAGGGCTTCAATGCGAACGCGGGCTTCGTGCTGACCGATGAAGGCGTGGTGGTGTTTGACGCCTTAGGGTCGCCGGCGCTGGGCGCTGCGCTTCGCGCCCGCATCCGTGACATCACGCCCCAACCCGTGCGGCATGTGGTGATCAGCCACTACCACGCCGATCATTTCTACGGATTGCAGGCTTTTACCCCGGAAGGCCCAACGGTCTGGGCACACCGTTTGGCACTGCCCTACCTGGCCTCCGAATCGCCTGCGCTCCGGCTGACCGAGCGACGCGAATCGCTCTTTCCCTGGGTCAACCAACTCACCCGCATTGTTGCGCCAGGGCAGACGATTGACGGCGAGACGACGTTTCGGCTGGGGGGACTCACTTTTCGCCTGATTCCCGCCGGGCCCGCGCATACGCCCGAAGACCTGATGATGCTGGTCGAGGAGGAGGGCGTGCTGTTTGCGGGCGATCTGATTTTCGCTGGCCGGGTTCCTTATGTGGGCGATGCCGACAGTCGCGCCTGGCTGGCTGCACTGGACCGCCTCGCTACGCGCCCCCCCTCGCGTATCGTCACCGGTCACGGTCCGCCTTCCAAGGACGGGTCGGCGGACCTCGCCATGACGCGCGACTATCTTCGTTTTCTGCGTCACGAGATGGCTCGTGCAGTCGATGAAATGCTCGACTTCGATGAGGCCTATGCGCGCGTGGACTGGTCGCGGTTTCGGACCATGCCGGCATT